>NZ_VJWO01000018.1:0-105834 GCF_014889455.1 Pseudomonas sp. K8 | reverse complement strand
GAGAACGAGGTCGGCAGCCTCGCGTTTGAATTCAGGGGAAAAGGTACGGCGTTGTTTGGTCATCTGACACCTCGTTCTGGCGAGCATTCTCGCCTAAATGGGTGTCCGGTTTCATTAGACCACTACACATTGATAGTCTGAGCGTTCCGGATGAAAGCAAGGTAAAACCAAGCGGTACTCCAGCCTCGCCTCCTGTGCGAGGGTCCCGGCGCCGCCAGTCGAGCCTCCCCGGTGGTAGCTCTGACCGGCGGTCAAACGCAGACGAAAGCGCACGTCGGCCTCGACGCCGAAGGTAGCGGCGTTGAGCTCGGCGATGGCAACCGGGGCATGCTCGGGCTGATTCCAGTGAACCTTGGGCGTTTCGTCGGCGAAACCGAAGACGCAACGCCTGGCCCATCTTTCAAGTGGCGTGGATTCTTCACTCCTGGCCCATTGGTAAAAACCATATCCTGCCATGCCCAGCAGGATAGCGATGCCCATTGGGCCCATGAGAGCTGTCGCGCCATAGACGGCAGCAGTAATGCCAACAATGGCGCCAGCTCCGTAAAATGCCGCCGATAGTTTGTAAAGGCTTGCCGCTGATTGATCACCACTTTTCGAAGTCCGTGTAGCCGCCATTCCGGCCTGAGTCGCATCAAACAACCCAGTCACCGCACCAACGACCGCCCCCGCTCTGGCGAGCATTTGGCCTGCGCGAAATGAAGCGTTGGCGGAGGCTGCTGCCCGAGTAGACAGCCCCCCCATCTGCTGAACTCTCCCAGCTCCGGCTTCTAGCGCGATCCCTACGACTTCCACACCGCCGGCCAGCCCCCCGAGGGTGGCACCATACAGCGCCAGCTTGGCTTCCGGCGCTTTGTCGCCCAATGCTCGCTCCACCTCCTCAAAATTCTTTTTCATCGAGTCGTTGAGAAGGTAGAATCCGCCCAGCGCCAACAGCAGCTGGCCGCTGCCCGCGACTCCCTGCAGGCCGGTAAACCCGGTGCGCACCCAGTTGGCTGTCCCCTCTGCGGACACCATGAGGCCGCGTAGAGTTGTGCGGGCTCTCGGGTCCAAGCTGCCGACGCCTATCGTGATCTCCTGCAGCAGATGGTGCGCGCTGGAACCCACCCGGTCGACACCTAGTTCAGCCTTGCGCATCAGATCTTGCCGAAGCTTGTCGACCTCGCCTTCCACCCAAACCGAGATGGTGATCAATTGATTGGCTACCTTGGGGTCCAGCACGGCCAAGCTGAGAAGACCGGTCCGGATCAGCGGGACAACCTTTCTGTGTACCTTCTGGGCCTCATGGTTCACCTTACCCATGGCGGCCTTGACGTCTTTTCCGCTTCGACGAATAGCCTCAGATGCCCGACTTTGCAGATTGCGCAACTGTTCACATTGCAGGGCGTAGTACTCGCTGAGCTTCATTTGGATCTTAAGTTCGGTGAGGTGAATCCCGTTGTACAACAGTTGGCTCGCGCTGTTGAGTCGAGATACCGCGCGCGCGACACCGGGCCCTAGTAGCGGTTGGAGCCGGGCACTGGCGGCGTTGAGCGCACCAAGGAGTTGGGCTGTCCCCGCTTGGAGGTAAGGTTGGACATAGCGACTGGACTCTTCGCTGGTCAGGGCTTTGGTCACTGCCGAATATAGTTTTTCGCTGTCGTTCCAGTCGATTTCGTCGGTCGTACTGAAACTGGGTAACAAACCTGCCAGTAGGGATTTGTCCCGCATCAATACAGCACGATAGACCGGACTTTCCGGATCGTTCAGCCACTCAACCCACAGCAGGGCCGTGGGGCCGTTATCCGGGGAGGATGCCTTTCCATCCAGACGTTCGCCAGTTAAGGGTGGCGCTTCACTGACACCTCCGCGCAGACATAGTGTCATGGTTTGGCTATAAGCCAACCCTGAAGTGAAGTCGGCTCCGTCATAGTCATGCTGCTCGATGCGCTTGAACTGCGCGCTACGGCAGAGCTCTGCATAGAGTTTTCCACACCAGTCGATATAGTGTTGGTAGTTTTCCAATTCTCGGTGATCGTTTTTTTCAAACGAGGCGCGATCGGCTTCGCTGTAGCGTTTTTCCAGCGACGCGTCGTAATTCCGGATTTTTTGTTGGATAGCGTGCTGACGCTCGACCTCGGGAATACCAAAGATGGGTGGACCATCACCGGTCATGGGTTCGAATGAGGCGGTTTGCTGCTCGGCCCAAATGGGGTGCATGTTGCGAATGGCGATAAGCAGGTCTGACGTTTGGTGTTTATAGGCTCTCATTGGTTCTTCAATGTGCCGCTGACGGGCCTCAATCCATCCGTTGCGCATGTAGTTATACTGTTGAACTAGGCCCACGGTATCGTCTAGCACCAAGGCGAGCACGCCTTGATTGAGTGCCTGCTGGTCAACTGTATTGCGTAGGAAATCCTTCAGTGTTCTCACGCGTGTAAAGCGGCTATGAAAACCATGCACCTTGTCCAGGCCTCCGACGGCCTGTTGACGCTGGTATTCATGCACCTCTTGGTCTACACGAGGACTTTCGGCCGTCATTACCAGTGCATCCTCTATGAGGTCGGGGTTATCTCGGGCAGTCCGCAGGTCAAGATTGCGGAAGCGTTCCGGAGCGATGTTGTCTTTGTAGGCATCCAGAACGCTACGAGGCCAGGGATCACTGGCAAATGCCAGACATGCATTGGTGTACTTACGGGTGTCGATATTGAGAAAGGAAGCCGGAGCATCATGGTTAGCCGAGGTACAGGCATCGCACAACAGGGTTTCATTGGCCGCTGGTGGTGCATAGGGGTTGAATTGACGCAGATAGCCATCCGGTGTCACCTGATAGGCTTGCCACGTCTGCTGGTCGAGTAATACGTACAGGTAGCCAGCGCGTAATGTGCGCAGCCCCTTACGCGTGTTGGACAACGCACCAGACTCTTCTGAAGATCGGGGCACCAGTGCCTGACGCAGCGGAAGAATTGGCAAGCCCTGGCGTGTGCAGGCATTGCACTGATCCATTGGAAGGCATGTTTCAGCGACGGCACCGCCAAGCTGTGAGCTTAGGGTCATGGGTGTGCTCCTGCAAGGGTCAAATCCGACACTATCCTTTGCCAATATTGGTCATTTAAGGCTTTAAATTGCGCCGTGAGTGACATTTCATTTCTGACTGTTTTTTCGATCAGCCTGCGCACGTCGATGTGCTCATGCAACCGCGAGTGCAGCATCAATGTGTGTAATGCCAAGGTCACGATGTCTTTTTGATCGACTAGTCCCATCTGGCGGGCTTGAAGTATCTGCTTATAAGCTTGGGCAGCGGCTTGGGGAGGGAGAAGTGTAGGCCCACGCCAACGGGCGGGGGCGTAAGTCAGGGGGAGGCGGCGGGCGTGGCGCCAAGTGTTGAGCAACGAGGACACCAGTGCTGCATCCTGCTGCACAGCGGTTGCGCGTAGCCCAAAGGCAATACCCGTATCAGGCTGGCCCACCAAAAGGCTGCTGGCTCCACTGCTAGTAGGAAAGAGCCAGTGATGAATTGGCCACCAACTGCCCATCTCACCGTGCTTCAAAGTAGCGGCTAACAGCTCTAGGCGCAGCGGTTCATACACTGGGAAAAACTGCGTTCCTGCTGGCAGTGGCAACTGTCCGAGCTCTATCAGGTTAGTACTGACGGTTGCTGCTATTGCTGTACTACTGAGCCAGCCGCATACGTAGCGTCTTGAACGATTTTCATCCTCCTTGGCACGCAGTGCCGATAATGACAGTAAATACTCTGAGGGTTTGATGGCCGCGGTGGCGAGAGTCACTAGCACTGGACAAGCATGTGGCGTGTGATCCAGATCGGGGCGGCGTAGTCTTGTGAGCGCATCGTCGCCCAAAGTATGGCGCAGTGCTTCAAGGTGCAAAGGATCGCCTTCGGCGCAATCAGCCAATGGATCAAGTAACAGATACAGCGATGCACTGGGCGAATGCTGCTCGGATGCAAAGGTCTGAACGATAGTTGGAGTCATTTGTTTTTCTCCACACAAGTCTGCCCCGACTCGGGTGCCAGCTGCAGGGAAAATGGCTGACCGTTGCCCGGCGCTGTTGCCGTAACTGGGCCTTTGACGGTTATGGCAACGGCGTTGAGGTGAATGCCAAAAGCATCGAGAGTAATGCTCCCCCCAGGACCTTGAAAGACGATCCGTTCACTGGCTTGCAAGTTATAAAGGGTGGTAGAGAGCTGAATGCCCTGACCTGCAGTCAGGCTATGTTGCCCCTTGATAGTGTGTTCGCTGTGACCACCGACTTCGCTTCGGTGGTTGGCGATTGTGGAATCGTAGCGATCATTGCCCACGCGCTCCCAGCGGTCACGCTCCACACTGGCTTTATGATCCCGGCCCACGGTAACGCTGCGATCCTGGCCGATAGCATGGGACTGGTTGTTACCGATCGATACGTGCTCGTCGTTACCGACTTCTTCTTTTCGGTCATTGCCGACGAAGATACTGTTGTCGTGCTTGATGTGTTCGTTCTTGTCCTTTTCGGCATGGATGTACACCTCTTCCTGCCCCAGCTCATCCTCAAAACGCAGCTCGTTGAAACCTTCGCCCTTATGGGTCCGGCTCTTGATGGTCATCCGCGTTTTGTGCTTGGGCAGCTCATACGGCGGCAGGTTAGTTTCGCGGTAGGTGCGGCCGGTGGCGATGGGCTGGTCAGGATCACCACTTAGGTAGCTGATCACCAGCTCCTGACCTACACGCGGTACAGCCATGGCGCCCCAGGTCGCGCCGGCCCAGCCCTGAGCCACACGAATCCAGCACGAACTCTGGTCGTTGTTTTTGTCCGAGCGATCCCACGGGAACTGCACCTTGACCCGGCCCCATTCATCGCAATAGATCTCTTCCCCTGGCGGGCCGACTACGGTGGCGATCTGCGGGCCGTCGATGCAGGGTTTGTCGCACAGCGGCGCTTTCCAGTCGGACATCCAGTGGATCGCGCTGGCCTTCATTTTGTAGGAAGTGCCGCTGTCGCTGCCGAATGCTTCCTCCTCCAGACTGCTGTGCTGTTTGCCTTCGTGGGTAACAGCAATGGTGCGCCAGCGATCATTGAAATCCTCACGGGGATGCTCGTTGAGGTCGAACGCCAACCCCGGTTGCAGGCGCGCATCGTCACCGGCCACATGCGCAAGCTTGGCGTCGTTGCGCAGGGCGGTCAGGCGGGTCTTGGTGAAAGGCTTGCCGGCGATGTCGCGTTTGTAGCGTCCCGGATAGTCGTAGCGTTCGTAGTCCTTGTGCTGGTTGTTCAGGTCCTGGTCGCCGGTGGCGGTGTGCTGCTGGTTGTAGCGCGGGTGCGTGAAGGTGTAGTCACGCTGCACCTGGCGTGCGGTGCGCACTTGTTCGGTGTAGTGGAAGCGGGTCAGTGCCGGCTCCGTAGCATCGTCGCCGCCCATGGGCTGGTAGATCACCGGGCAGTGCTCTTTGCCGTGGATGCTGATATACGCGATTTGGCCGACCGCGCTGCTGTCGACGATTTCCAGCGAGTAGGGCGGCGCCAGGTCATGAGGGATATAGGCTGCTTCAGTTGATGGCTTGTATTCAGGGCGCGCTGCGTGACTCGAGGTCTATTTCGGCTGGCCATCGCACTTTGGGGGCCAAGCGACGCGCGAGATTGAAGGTCACGTCTTCATTGTTCCAGTCACGAGGTGGGCGGGGGAAAGTGGGCAGGGCTTGCGGGCCTTGTTGCATGAACAGTTGGGCCATGGCCCAGTACATTTCGCCTTGTTGAATTTCGTGGGCGAAATGAAAACGTTCTATTACCTGATGGGTGCCAGGTTTCACCACGGCAAGGGTGACGGTTTCGATGAGGCCGCCACTGCCCATGGGGCCGTACACGCTGCTGGCTTCGGCACGCAGGTTATCCCAGTCATAGACTTCGGCCCGAACGCCCCAAGCGGTGCGGCTGAAGGGTCTGAGGCCGTCGCGGTAAAAGCGGTATATATAGACTTTGCGTCGGAAACGGTTGAAGCGGATGGGTTCGTCACGGGGAGGGGCAACGTCCATTCGCCAGAAGTAAATCCCTAGCCACAAAGCTGTGATGAGTCCAAAAAATGCTACTAAAACGAGAGAGGTAGGGGGGGCACTATGCTCTTTAACTGCAAAAGCAACCAGCGTAGCCGGAAATCCTAGAGACAATAGAAAGATGAAAGGAACCATCCAAACACCAACTCCACGAACTCTCATCGTGGCGCGCGCCAGTTCGAGATACACATCGTCAACATGATTGGGCGGATTCGATAGTACGGGAGGATACGGTTCATTGGAGGGCGAGTCGTTTGGTCCCGGCAGATCGTGCTTCCAGCCAGGAGCAGGTTTGTCGAGTAAAGGTGTTTTAAATACCATGATGAGCAGTTCCAGTTCGGGGTGATCGCCGCTTGTATCTTTAGCCGGTCGTCGTATTAAGGCTGCTTTGGTTGATGGCTTTTATTCAGGGCGCGCTGCGTGACTCCAGGTCTATTTCGGCTGGCCATCGCACTTTGGGGGCCAAGCGACGCGCGAGATTGAAAGTCACGTCTTCGTTGTTCCAGTCCCGGGGCTGGTGGGGGAAGGTGGGCAGGGCTTGCGGGCCCTGTTGCATGAACAGTTGAGCCATGGCCCAGTACATTTCGCCTTGCTGGATTTCGTGGGCGAAATGAAAGCGGTCAATGACTTGGTTTGTACCGGTTTTTACAACGGCCAAGGTCACAGTTTCGATGAGGCCGCCGCTGCCCATGGGGCCATATACGCTGCAAGCTTCGGCGCGCAGATTGTCCCAGTCATAGACTTCGGTTCGTACGCCCCAGGCGGTGCGGCTGAAGGGCCTGAGTCCATCACGGTAAAAGCGGTAGACATAGACTTTGCGTCGAAAGCGGTTGAAGCGGATGGGTTCGTCCAGGGGAGGGGTAATGTCCATTCGCCAGATATAAATGCCTAGCCATATGCCAGTAGTACATAAGATGAGGCTGAGAAAACTCAGCACAAAGGGAGGGAGATATTGCTCCGCGACAACATAGCTAATCAAACCGACAGGTATAGCCATGGACAGCAGAAACATAAAAAGTGCTATCCAAATACCCACTCCGCGAGATCGCACTGTGGCGCGTGCTAGTTCAAGGCATACATCATCAACGTGATTGGGTGGGTTTGAGAGTACAGGAGGGTATGGTTCACTTAACGGTTGTTCGTTTGGCCCCGGCAGGTCGCGCGTCCAGCCAGGAGCAGGTTTGTCGAGTAACGGTGCTGTAAATAACATGATGGAAAGTTCCAGTTCGGGGTAAGAGCTGTGTGTGACCTTTGGCTTGTCGATCAGGCAGCAGATAACCAGCAGGCAGGCACACTGTTGATGACGAGCAGCGATGGTCGCCATGGGAAAAGTAGGCAAATGCCCATGCCAAGTTCACCCAAGGCTGTGGTTTACAAGCTATCCATCAAGATGAGCTCGGCGTAGGCATCGTGAATGTCGCAATCGGGCCAGTAGGTTACCGACAAGGTCGCCGCTTCAATGTTGTGCCGGCGGCGGTCGGGCAACAGTACAACCGCGCCTTTGATGTCGTTGACCTGCGAGGTACGGTTATCGGGCAACGAGACGGTGCGAACTTCCTGCGTGGGCAGGGTGCTGTCGGCCCGGTAATCTGGCTTGTTCGGGCGTTTGGGCACAGCCAGCGCTGCTCGGCGTTCGCTGGCGGCGGTTGCCAGGGTGGGGGGATTCAGCTCGCCTTCGGCCAGCACTTCGCCGCCGGTGTACTGGTTGGCCGAGCCATCGCCGTGACGATGAACCGTTAGCGACCAGCGATAGGCCGACCGGTTGGCGTCGAAGAGCGGCAGAATCAGGTGATATTCAAGGTGCTGTTCATGGACCTGCGCGCCTACGCTACCCATGGGGCCGCCCCAGCCATGTGAGCCGCTATCGACGATTCGTAAGCGAAAATTGATTCCTGCTTCAACACCTATGGTCGCGGCATTGAGTTCGGCGATTGCGATGTGGGCGTGTTCAGGTTTGTTCCAATGAATGGGGGGAACTTCGTTGTGCAAACCAAAAAAACAACGGCGCGCCCAGCGGTCGAGTGGTGTTGATTCTTCTCCCTCGGCCCATTTGTACAAACCGTATCCTACTAGGCCGAGAAGTATGGCTATACCCAATGGACCAAGTAGTGTGCTGGTACCTGCGGCTGCTGCCCAAATGCTGGCCCCCGCTCCCAGACCAGAGGCAATGGCAGACAGGAAATAGGCTGTTGCTGCTGGAGTATCCCCTTCGTTCCGAGTGCGATTAAAAGCAAACCCCGCCCGCGTCGCATCGTACAATCCCGCCACAGCACCAATACTCCCCCCGACCCGTACAAATACGTTGCCTACGCGTGCAGTCGCTTTTGCGGCAGTCATCGCCTGGGTAGACAAGCTGCCCGCCTTCTGCATCTGCACCGCCCCTTTTTCCAAGGCGATGCCTACGATTTCCACCCCTCCACCCAACACCCCCAAACTACTTCCATACAACGCCAACCTGGCCTCAACGGCCTTTTCGCCCATGGCTTTCTCCGCTTCCTTGAGACTTTTGTTCAGCGAGTCACTAAGCAGGTACATCCCGCCCATCGCCATCAAAAACTCGCTACTGCCGACCACGCCACGCAACCCGGTAAAGCCGCTGCGAACCCATCCAGCCGCCAGGTACGAGGACACCTTGACCCCCTGCAGCACCTTGCGCGCCTGCGGGTCCAGGGTGCCAACCCCAGCAGCGATTTCGACTAGCGCAGCGTGGGCACCTTTGCCTAGCTGATCCACGCCGAGGTTGGCCTGGCGCATCAGGCTGTCCTGCAGTTGGGTGACCTGGCCTTCCACCCAAACGCTGAGGGTCACGCTGAGGTTGGCTATTTTCGGGTCCAGCACCGCCAGGCTGAGCAGGCCGCCCTGAATCAGCGGGCGCACTTGCTTGCGCGCCTTGCGGGCCTCATCGTCGGTTTTGCCCAACTCGTCCTTGAGGCCTTCCCAGGTGCGGTCGATGGCATCAGCGGCTTTGCGTTGCAGGTTGCGCAGGTGCTCGCATTGCAGGGCGTAGTATTCACCGAGCTTCATCTTTATCTTGAGTTCGGTCAGATGAATGCCGTTGTAGAGCAGTTGGCTGGCACTGTTGATGCGCGAAACCGCCCGGCCCACGCCAGGGCCGAGCGACGGTTGCAAGCGGGCGGCAGCGGCGTTGAGGGCACCGAGAAGCTGCGCCATGGCATGCTGTAGACGGGGGCGGACATGCTTCTTGAAGTCGTCGTTGGCGATGAGCTTGGTAATGGTGGAGTAGAGCTTTTCGCTGTCGTTCCAGTCGCTATCACCTGTGGCATTGAAACTGGGCAACAGATCGGCCAGCAAGCCTTTGTCACGCAAGAGAAGGGCGCGGTAGATCGGGCTCTGTGGGTCGTTCAGCCATTCACTCCACAGGGAGGCGGTATGGCCGTCATCTAGAGTCGCGGGCGCTTCACTGATACCACCTTCCAGGCACAGCGCCATGGTCTGGCTGTAGGCCCGCCCTGATGGGCGGTCATTACCGTCGTAGTCATTTTGCTCGACACATGCAAACAGACTGGAGCGACACGCTGCCGCATAGGCGTGTGCGCTCTGGTCGATGTAACGCTGATAATTGGCCCATTCCTCCTCATACAGTTGGTGAAACAGGGCACGGCTCTGTTCATCGTAGCGCTCTTCCAGTTTCTGGTTGTTGGCGAGTGTGCGCTTCTGGACGATCCGCTCGCGTTGCTGCTCAGGGCTGGAAAATACCGGTGGGCCATCACCGGTCATGGGCTCGACAGACGCCGGTAGGGGCGTCTGGCCTTCTGCCTGTTCGCGATGGACTTCGCGAATGGCCAGCAGTAACTGAGAGGTCTGGTAACGATAAGCCCGGTCCGGGTCGTTTATCCAGGCCTGTCGCTGCTGGACCCAGCGGTTGCGGGTGTCGTTGAGTTCCTGCACCAGACCAATAATGTCATCCAGTACAAACGCAAGGACGCCGTGTTGGAGCTTATGCTGTGGGATGGCGCTGCGCAGGAAGCCCTTCAGCGCGCTCAGGCGATGGGTACGGCTATGGAAACCATGCACGCTGTCGAATCTTGGCGCTACCTCTTGCGGCGGATGCTCATAAAAGCGCCAGTCGGTTTCGGTAGAAAGGGGCAATGGGCTCGTCGGGTGTTGCTGATATTCGTAGACCTGCTTGTCTACCCGCAGATTTTCATCCGTCATGGCCAGGCCAACGCTGGCAGGGTTGTCGCGTGCGCTGGCGAGGTCGAGTGTTTGGAATCGCTCTGAAGCCTGACCGTCCTTGTAGGCGTCCAGCACACTGGCGGGCCACGGGTCATTGGCAAAGGCCAGCCACGCTTGGGTATGTTTGTCGGTGTCGATGTTGAGGAACGATGCGGGGCAGTCGTGGTTGGCCGCGACGCAAGCATCGGACAGCGGGGTCTCGTTGGCAGGCGGTGGTGCGTAGGGGTTGAATTGACGTAGATACCCGTCCGGGCTGACCTGATAGGCCTGCCAGATTTTGCGATCCAACAATACATACAGGTAGCCGGCGCGCAACGTGCGTAAGCCCAGGCGCGTATCAATGTGCACGGTATCCGGCCGCACCGGCTCATTCGGTGAGCGCGGCACCAGGGCGTGGCGCAATGGCAGGATGGGCAGCCCTTTACGTTGACAGGCCTTACATTGATCGTTTGAAACGGCGGTTTCGGCTATGGCGATGCTCAGTTGAGTGCCCAAGGTCATTGAAGTGCTCCGGCATGGGTCAGATCCGACACGGCCCGCTGCCAGGCGTTGTCGTTGTAGGGGGCCAGCAATTGGCTAAGCGGCGCTTGCCCTTGGACCGCTTGCTCAATCAACGCTCGAACGCCGGTGTGCTGGTGCAGGTGCGGATGCAGCATCAGGCGATGCAAGGCTAATGTAAGGATGTCGTCCTGGTGGCTAAGCCCAAGCTGGCGGGCTTGCTGGATCTGGATATAGGCCTGTGCCGCCGCTTGGGGCGGGAGTGCAGCAGGGCCGTTCCAGCGGGCGGGGGCATACGCCAGCGGCAAGCGAAGGGCGCGTCGCCAACTATTCAGTAAGGAGGACACCATGAGGGCGTCCAACTGCACGGCCGCCGTGCAGATACCCATGGCGGTGCTATGTTCGGGTTTGCCCACCAAAACGCTGCCGGTACCGCTGCTGGTGGGCACCAGCCAGTGACGGATCGGCCACCAAGGCCCCTCATTGCTACGGAAGGTGCCAGCCAGCAACTCCAGGCGAAGGGGCTCATGGACCGGAAAAAACGCTCGGCCCTGCTCCACGGGAAGTTGTCCGAGCAACACGATGTGGGCACTTAGGTCTCGGGATGGAGCGCTGCTACTGAGCCAGCCGCACACGTAACGTTTGTAACGGTCCAGATCTTCATGAGCGCGTAAGGCGGATAGCGTCAATAGTTCTTGCGACGGTGAGGTCCCGGGCGTGGCGAGGGCCACCAGCACTGGGCAGGCCGATGGCGTATGGATTAGATCGGGCCGATGCAGAGGCATGACGGCGTCATTGCCAAGCGTTTGACGCAATGCCTCGATATGTAACGGATCATCTGCGGCGCAGTCGGCCAAGAGGTCGAGTAACACGTAAAGCGTAGCATCGGGTGCGTGCTGTTCGGCCACGAACGCCTGGACGCTAGCCGGGGTCATCGGTTTTTCTCCACGCAGGTCTGCCCTGACTCGGGTTGCAATTGCAAGGTCAGGGCTTGGCCGGTGCCTGGGGCCGTGGAAGTCACCGGACCCCGTAGGGTTATCGCTATGCCATTGAGGTGGATGCCATACGCATCCAGCGTGAGGCTGCCGCCGGGGCTCTGGAAGACCACACGCTCACTGGCTTGCAGTTGATAGACCGTGGTGGTGTGGTGCATGCCTTGGCCGGCAGTCAGACGATGTTGCCCTGAGATCGTTTGCTGGCAGTGACCGCCCACTTCGCTTTGGTGGTTGGCCGTTGTGGTGTCGTAGCGGTTATTGCCGACCCGCTCACTGCGATCTCGACCGACAGTTGTTTCATGATCACGTCCGGACGAGAGCGTGTGGTCCCGGCCGATCACATGGGACTGGTCGTTCCCGATAGTGATCTGTTCATCGTTGCCTACCTCTTCTTTGCGGTCATTTCCCACAAATATTGTGTTGTCATGCTTGATATGAACGTTCTTGTCTTTCTCGGCATGGATGAACACTTCCTGGTGGCCCAACTCATCCTCAAAGCGCAGTTCGTTGAAGCCAGAGCCCTTGTGGGTGCGGCTCTTGATGGTCATTCGTGTTTTGTGTTTTGGCAGCTCATACGGCGGCAGATTGGTTTGGTGGTAAGCCCGGCCGATTGCGATAGGCTGATCGGGATCGCCATCCAGGTAGCTGATGATCAGCTCCTGCCCTACACGAGGAATCGCCATCGCCCCCCAGGTCGCGCCCGCCCAGCCTTGCGCCACTCGAACCCAGCACGAACTCTGGTCGTTGTTTTTGTCCGAGCGATCCCACGGGAACTGCACCTTGACCCGGCCCCATTCATCGCAATAGATCTCTTCCCCTGGCGGGCCGACTACGGTGGCGATCTGCGGGCCGTCGATGCAGGGTTTGTCGCACAGCGGCGCTTTCCAGTCGGACATCCAGTGGATCGCGCTGCCCTTCATTTTGTAGGAAGTGCCGCTGTCGCTGCCGAATGCTTCCTCCTCCAGACTGCTGTGCTGTTTGCCTTCGTGGGTAACAGCAATGGTGCGCCAGCGATCATTGAAATCCTCACGGGGATGCTCGTTGAGGTCGAACGCCAACCCCGGTTGCAGGCGCGCATCGTCACCGGCCACATGCGCAAGCTTGGCGTCGTTGCGCAGGGCGGTCAGGCGGGTCTTGGTGAAAGGCTTGCCGGCGATGTCGTGCTTGTAGCGGCCGGGGTAGTCGTAGCGTTCGTAGTCCTTGTGCTGGTTGTTCAGGTCCTGGTCGCCGGTGGCGGTGTGTTGCTGGTTGTAGCGCGGGTGGGTGAAGGTGTAGTCGCGCTGCACCTGGCGTGCGGTGCGCACTTGTTCGGTGTAGTGGAAGCGGGTCAACGCCGGTTCCGTAGCATCGCCGCCACCCATGGGCTGGTAGATCACCGGGCAGTCGGTGTGCGTGCCGATGGTGCCCAGGCCACCGACGCGGTCGGTGAGGACCAGGGTGTGGCCGTCGGCGTGGTGTTCGAAGGTGTAGAGCAGGCCTTCCTCGGCGGCGAGGCGGGCGATGAAGTCGAGGTCGGTTTCGCCGGCCTGTACGCAGTATTCGCGGGGTTGGTGTTCGAAGCAGATTTCGCTGCGGAGGTCGGTCAATTTCTGCTCGGCCAGCAGGCTGGTGATGATGTCGGGCACGGTCTGGGCCTGGAAGATGCGCCAGTTGGAGCGCAGATCGAACCGCTTCAGAGTCGGTTCGACCACGGCGGTGTAGCGGGTGCGGCGAAAGCCGGTGTCGCCCTGGGTGAACAGGCTGACCAGGCCGTGAACGTAACGTACCGGCGTTTCTCCACGCCAGATCGTGAACAGCCCCGCCAGATCGAGCACCCGATTGAAGTCGACAGCGGCGTTGTGGCTGGCCAGTTCCAGTTCGAGTTTGAAGGGCTGGGACAAGCCTTCGTTAAGGGTGAACGAGACCACCTCGAATGGATCGCCCTTCAAGGGCTCAAAGGTAAAACGCAGGTCGCTTTGGCGGGGCATGGGGCCTCCATTTCAAGTATGTGAGTGTCAGTCGATCAACCAACTGCTATCACCGTTTTCGAGTTCGCCATCGTGGTCGGTGGTATCGCCGACACGGGCCACGGCTTTTCCGTTGACGGTCATCGAGGGCGAGCCGCTGGTGATCACGGCGCCACATCCAAGGGTGTCGCCAACTCGGGCGACGGCGCGACCATTGACGGTTACGTTGCGAGTACCAGTGTCGACCGTGGTGGGGCCACACAAAGGACAGTCATGGTCGTGACCGACCAGAACGACGGCAGGCATAGAACCTCCTGATAAGCATTGAGTCAGTGAAGGCTCCGCCGCTGCACGAAGAGCAGCGGAGGAGCAGGGGCGCGCTTAACCCGCCGCTGCCGGTTTGCGCCAGTCGTCCGAAGCTTCAGTGCCGGCCACCACATGACTCCAGCTGACCTTGCGGTAAGCCAGGCTGGTCTTGATCAGTTGGGTATAGTTTTCGTTCTCGCTGTCCTGGGCGTGAGGCAACACGGTGTGGATGTCGACGACGGTGGCCTCTTCCAGTTTGGTGGTGAAGAAGTGCTCCTGTTTACCGTCGGTGGAGGTGCGGAACCACCTGACCTCAACGGTCGGCAGCATTTCGCCAGTGGCCAAGGCCTGGTAAAGCAGCGGCGAGGCTTTGTTCAGCGCGCTGGTGAAGGTCAGCGGTTTATGCACGCGCTGTCCGGTGGGTTGGCCGCTTTGCGGGTCGGTTGGGGCACCGATTTGATGGTCTATTTCCTGGGCGAGGATTTCGTCCTCGTGGCCTTCCACAAAGACGTTGCCCACCGAATCAGCGGTGAAGGCACCTTTAGTGATGTGGCCCTGGTTTTTGCCGTGGATGCTGATGTACGCGGGTGTTGGCATGACATGCTCCTTGTCGCGATCAAGTGAACGACCCATGGGGTCGCGGGTTATGGCCTATACGGCCATGGCTTTGCAGGCGCTCGGGATGAGCACGCTGAAAATCGGTTACAGGTGCAGCACCCGCTCCAGCGACACCAGCACCTGCTGGGTGATGGTGTTCAGGCGGATGGAGTAGATTGTGTAGGCGACCGTCAGCATGACGGCGGCCATGGCCCAAGGCGTCCACAGCGGCCATGCGCGTTTGATCCGGTAGTTGCGCGGCGCGACGTTTTTCAGCGGGTCGGTCAGGCGCTTGGGTGTCTCGCCGCGCAGGGGGCGCAACAGGCCATGCAGTTGGTCGATGATCTTCTGTATCTCGTCATCGCCCTTGATATGGGCGCCGTATTTGCCCTTGAGGCCGGAGATCAGACACTGGTACATGAACTCCAGCACATGCTGATACCGGGCGGCTTCGGGGATCATGTTGTTCATGACGGTGAAGAATTTTTCGCCACCCTGGGTTTCGCCATGGAACTGGCTGAGCAATGAGCGTGCGCTCCAACTGGAGAGCCGGCCCCAGGTGGTACTCATGACCACTTCGTCGAGCAACAGGCACAGGCTGTAGGAGTAGGCCTTGAGCATGCCGGCGTCGTAGTCGAGCTGGCTGACTTCTTCCATGATCGTAGTGATCTGGTTGCTGACGCTCAGGTACAGCGCAGGTACGTCATCGTGCTGGTCCAGGCGGCGCAGGCGGATCACCAGGCCGATCAGTGGCGTGGCGGCATCGCACAGCGGGTTCCAGGCTACGCCGCGCAAGTCGAATTCAGGGTCGGCCAATTGTCTTTGGCTGTTGGCAGTGATCGTTTCGCCGGCAAAGTCGATGGCGCCGGAGACTTCCTCGTGGTGCCATGAATTTGGTGTGGTCTTAGTCATCTCTCTCACTCCTGATCGCCCAGAACTGCAACTCCAGCTCCGGGAATTCACCGGCAATATGGAAACCGAACCCGCTGCCGCTGCTCAGGCTTTGCCAGGCAGGGTGATGGCGGTCGAGTTCGAAGTAGCTGAAGCCGGCATGGAACGGCAGGTGGCGCGGCGCCACCGGCAGCGGCCGCAATGGGATGCCCGGCAGTTGCAGGCTGACCAATTGCTCCAGCCCTTCGGTGGAGGTGATCTTGATCTGCCTCGGCAGTTGCTGACGCAGGGTTTCCGCGGGCAGTTCAGCGCGCACGGCGAGGATGAATTCGGCGTTGTCCAGCAGGCGCTTGTCGTTCAAGGCGGCGCTGCGCACGCCGTACTGCTGCTCGACAATCGGCAGCGACACCGCGCGTGGTTGCAGTACTGTGCCCAGGGCGCGGCGCAGGGTGTGCTCCAGCATCTGGAAGGATTCGCGCAGGTTGTCGTGCTGGTAGGCCGGGTATTCCTGGGGCAGGTGGCCCTCGTCGGTAAAGGTCACCAGTTCGCCGCAGGCTTGCGCCAGCGCGATGTACAGCCGCTCCGGGTGAACCTGGCGTTGCCGGGCCAGGTGCTGGAACAGCGGGAACAAACGATTGAGGGTTTGCAGCAGGTTGAAGTCGGTGACATCGGCCACCCCCGATTGCCCCGGTGAGCCGATCCGCTGGGCCAGGTTCTTGGCGCGTTCACGCATCAACCCGGCCACTTCACCCAGGTAGCGGTGCAACGCCGGCACCGCTTGCAGGGACAGGCTGGTGGGGTAGAAGTGCTCGTCCATTACCAGGCTGCCGTCCGGACGTTTGTCCTTGATTTTGCCCAGGGCGATGCCGGTAAAGGCACTGCGGTCGCTGCGTTCGAGCATCAGTTGCAGGTTGGGCACGGCCAGGTCCATGCCGACTTGATCGCCGTCATCGCTGTGGGTGTCGCGGATTTCCTCGCGGCGGGCGATGTAGCGGCTGTTGCCGTACTGGTCGGGCCAGCGCACTTCGAGGGCTCCGTTGGAGCGCAACGGCAGTGCCAGGTAGACGATCTGGCCGACCGCGCTGCTGTCAGCGATCTCCAGCGGGGAGGGCGGTGCCAGGTCGTGGGGAATGTCGAAGACGCTGCCGTCGGGCATGATCCCGCGTGCCCGGGTAATGGCGATTTTGCCGAAGCTCAAGTATTCGTCGTTCAACGCCAGCTCGCTGAAGCCATAGAGCGCGTCGTTGAGGCTGTGCAGGCGCTGGTGCACGGCGGCTTCGGCGGCGCGGGCCTGTTGCTGGAAGTGCTGGGGTTTGACGAACAAACCTTCATGCCAGATGACGGGGTTGCGTGAACTCATCGGTGATTACTCGGGGCAAAAGCGACTGAAAAAGGCGTCATCGGGTTTCTCCTTTGAGGCTGACCTGGGCGGCGTCCAACTGCACCAGCACGGCGTATTGGCGGCCCTTGGGCTCGACGCGCAGGCGCTGTTTCCACCGGCCGACATCAGTGCTGTGGTAGTTGGCAATCACTGCGATAAAGCGGGTGTCTTCATCCAGGGCGCGCAGGTCGATGAACTTGAATTGGCCGGGGTTGAGCAGGTAGTCGTCGGCGCGGATGTAGGTGCTGCCCAGGGTCTTTTTCAGGTCGTCGGCCATGGCTTGGGGACTGGCGTTGACCAGCAGCGAGTCGTCAGTCAACTGCAAGACCTTGAAGGCGATGGGCGTGGCGACGTGCTGCAATACCGGGTTGCCCCAGGGCGTGGTCAGGCTCACGCCTTGAGCGTCGTAGTCGCCCAGCAGCGCGTCTTCGATAGGCGACATGGGCACTACAGGGGCTGGCTCCAAGCTCAGTGGCGACTGGGCCGGTACGCTTTCGTAAAGGTGACTGAGCAAGGTTTGTACTTTGTCCGTCAGCGCCTGCGGGCTGGTTGCTTGCACGTTGAGGGTGTAGGGCGAACGGCTCGCGTCTTCATCCAGTGCCGTGCCGGTGCTGATCAGGCGCGGGTTGACGTCGTCGCTGGCGTGCAGGCTCAGGGAGTAGCGGCTGGGCTGATCGTCGGGGCCGCCGACCGGGATGGAGGGCGTCCAGATCACTTGGCCGATCTTGCCGAGCATGGTGCAGCCGCCGAGGGCCAGGCAGGCGAGCAACAGGGTGCCCAGGCGCAGGTTGCTGAACAAAATGGTGGGAGGTTTTGGAACCATCGAGCGAACTTCAGGCGGCTGATTTTTTGAAGGCGGCGCTGCTTCCAGTGCTCGCAGCGGATCGCCTTGCTCCGTCAAATCCACTGGCTGGCAAAGACGCTCGAACTCCGGGCAAGTGGCAGGTCGCTTATCCGCTGGTGGCCGACTCGGCAGGTCTTCCTGGTGCCATACGTGCATGCCCTCAGGGTGGTCGCCGAGCAGCTCATCGAGCGAATGCTGTCCGGGGGCGTATTCGCCCAACTGCACCGCAACCTGATACGCACCAATCTGCAATCGATCACCGTCGTTGAGGCTTATCGCAACATGGCGCTCAAGCGGCAGTTCGTGACCGTTGACGTAGGTTCTACCGCTGCGGTCGATCACGCAGAACCGCCCTTCGATGACGCGGATATCGCAATGGTTGGGGCGTACGCTGTTGTGGCGATCTTCCAGGCGCCAGTCCACAGCGGCACTGCCGATGCTGCCGCCCTGTGGGCCAAACCGGTGAAGAGGCAAATACCCGTGCAACAACTGCGCAGGATTGTTGATGACCAGTGTCAACTTCATGCGCGCCCCCGAATCCGCACCACGGCGGGATGGCGGTGTTCTTGATGTTCGATAAAGCTGGTCCAGCCCAGGTGGGTACCGCTGGTGCGTTGCAGGTTGAACGGCGGTACATCTTCTTCGCGCAGCCCCAGTTCCAGGTCGTAGGCGGTGGCATCGCGCAGCAGAAAATCCATCAACTGGCGCAATCGCCCGAACTGCTCGCCGCTGGGCAAAAACTGCCGAAAGCGCGTCTGGGTCAGGTTGGGAATCACCAGGGTGAACTTGCTGGCGCGGGTCTTGCTGCGGTCGCCCACCACAAAATCGCTGCCCAGGGTGCCGTTGGCTTTGCCCAACGCCAGGCGCTGACGCTGCGGCAAATTTACCGAGCGCACCTCGAACTCACGGATATAAACGCCGTGCAGATCAAAGCTGTGCTCAACAATGCCGGACACTATCGAAGGTGAACGGCTGCGACTGGCGATCAAGCCAGCAAAGCTCAGCAATCGGCCCCACGGCAGCGGTGTCGCACCGCGAAGGTCGTTATCGTTCAGCCCAACCATGGAAAATACGTAGCGCGAAAAGCGATCGCTGGCCTCGGCCTGAAAGCGAATGTAGTAGCGGTACTTGCGCCAGCTGGTGTGCAGCAGGGTCAGCAGGCGATGATTGAAAAAGTCTATGAACGCCGGGCGAATCCCGCGCTCCTGAGCCTGCTCGTAGGCCAGGCGGTCCAGGTAATAGCCGGGCAGCGGTGAGTCGGTACCGTGCAGGCCAAAGAAGCTGGTCTGCAAGCGATAGCGCACTTCTTCGCGGTCCTCCTCAATGCGTGCCGCTTCGACCACATCGGAGGCCGGAAAGCCCAACCCTGCATGGCTTTGCAGGCGCACGCGGCGTCTCGCCGCCGCACTCAAGGGCTGCGCCTCCAGGTCATCGCCGTGCAAAGCGTGCAGATGCTCCAGCAGACGGTGAAACGAGTAGTTCCGCGCGTCGGCCAGCAGCATATCGGCTAGATCACGGGTTGTCTGCCGGTCAACAGTGGCCATTCGTAGCGCTCGTTGTTAGTGGTATTGATCACTTCCAGGCGGTGGAAGGAATTGATGCTCGCGTAGAGGGCGAAGAAGTGCGAAAGCACGCTGGCGAACAGGTACAACTCGCCCTCGCAAAGAAACGCGTTCTGGTCCAGTTGCAGGCGGGTCTGCACGCCCCGCACGGGCTGGCCCTTCATCAGCCAGTCAATCGGCGTGGTCACCGCATCACGGATGCCGTTGAGGCGCTTGCGGGTGGCGCGGGCTTGTTGCAGGTCGTGCAGGGCGGCGAAGTCATAGGCGCGGATCACCGCCTTGAGCGGCTCGGCCGACAGCAACGACAGGTAGTTCAGCGACAGGTTGGAAATCAGCGTCCAGTGCAGGCTGCTGTCCAGCACGGGCCGGTAGCTTCGGGTCGGTGCGATCAGGTTGGTGTAGGTGGCAAACGACGGCGTGACTTCGGTGGACAGCGATACATCTCCCACGCCCAGCAACTGCGGCAAATCGCGGTTGCTGCAGGTCAATTCGATGGACGCTGCTTCATGCTCACCGATGTACAGGCTTTCATCGCCGCGCACGAAAGCGATGCGATGACGCAAGCCCTCGCGCCCGTGGGACTCTTCGATATGCGTGCGGAAATACAGTGCCGTGCGGCCCCGCGCGTGTTCGATCTCATGCTGGAACGATTCGAATGGAGTAAAGCGTCGCAGCGGATCGCCTTTGCGCTCCTTGTCGGCGGCATCCCAACCGGCCACGTTATCGACACTGAAAATTTCGAAGGCCTCGGGGCGGTTGCCGCTGGGGCTGATACGCCGCTCCAGACTGCGCCCATCCAGTGCAATAGGGTTGGCATCGTGGCGGAACAGGTTGACCGCCGGCGCGCAGTACAGGTGCAGGTCACTGGTGCGCAGGCGGATATCAGGCGGCATGGGCCGGCTGAACTGAAATTCAAAGCGCAGGCTGGTGGCGCTGATCTCCGGCCAGACGCGCGCCAGCTGGGTCAGGCTGAAAAAGTGAAAACGCTGCGGGAATACAAAATACTCCTGCAGGATCCGGTAGCCATCGAACACATTGCGCGGGTAGGGCAGCAGCGCTTCTTCGGCGGTGAAACCGGGAAAGCCGATAGCCTTGGCTGGCAGGCGATAGCTTTGCTTATCAATATGTAACGTGACGCTGTCCAAGTAGTGGGCGAGCCACAGGTACAACGTCATGGCGGTGGCGTTATCTCCACCCAGATGAAAATCCAGTTGGTCGCAGGCCATGCTGGTCAGCGGTTGCTCGGTCAACACCTTGAGGTCGATGCGCATCACCGAGGCCTCGCGGCTGTGGGCATCGCTGACTTCCTGCAACGCCAATGGATACAGGTTGACGTCAGTGCAGGTACGAAACTGGCAGGAGATGCCATCCACCGGTTTGGCAAACACCGGCGTGCCCTTTGGGATCACCTGGCGCTGGCTGATCGCATCCGGCAACGGTGTAAAACGGATGATGGTCGCGCTGGGCAGGGGCCGCAGGTAATTGGGCCAAAGCATCTGCAACAGCGGATGGGTCAGCTCCGGCAAATCGTCGTCGATCTTCATGCCCAGCTTGGCGGTGAGGAAGGCAAAGCCTTCCAGCAGCCGCTCCACGTCCGGGTCGCCGGCCTGATCACCGAGAAATTGCGCCAGTTGCGGGTTGTCCTCGGCAAACTCGCGGCCGAGTTCGCGCAGGTAGCGCAGCTCCTCGGCAAAGCGTTGTTTCAAGTCCATTGCATCCTCATCGCACGCGGGTGTAGCCGTCGCGGCCGTGCATGGCCACCTCGATCTGCACCTGTTCTTCCTTGTGGTTGACCTGCACCTGGCAATCCAGGCGAAAGTTCAGCTCCAGTGGCAGGTCCGGGTCGGGCTGAAAACGTACGCCCCTGACCTTGATGCGCGGTTCAAACGCTTCCACCGAGCGCCGGATATCTGCGCTGATGGCCACCACCAAGTCACTGCTGGCCTGGGTGACGCCGTTGAAATCGCGCAGGCCCAGTTCAGGGCTGCTTTGCGAGCAGCCCTGGCGTGAGTTGAGCACCTGTTCCAAGTGGCGTTTGATCGCCTCGACCCGCTGGCGCGCCTGCTCATCCGCGCTGCCGGGGCGGTAGCGCGGTGCGTCGGGTTCCAAGCGTTCGAACAGGCTGGCGCCCACTTATTGGGTGTCCAGCCGACCGACCAGGGAGATCTCGAAGTTGGCGCCCATGTACTTGAAGTGCGGGCGCACGGCCAGCGACACCTGGTACCAGCCTGGATTGCCTTCCACGTCCTGCACCACGACTTTTGCGGCGCGCAAGGGGCGACGGCTGCGCACATCGGACGAAGGGTTTTCCTGGTCGGCGATGTACTGCTTAAGCCAGTCGTTCAGCTCGCGCTCCAGGTCCTGGCGTTCCTTCCAACTGCCGATCTGTTCGCGTTGCAGCACCTTGATGTAGTGGGCCAGGCGATTGACGATAAACAGGTACGGCAACTGGGTGCCAAGCTTGTAGTTGGTCTGGGCTTCCTGGCCTTCGCGGGTCTTGGGGAAGTTCTTCGGTTTTTGTACCGAGTTGGCAGAGAAGAACGCCGCGTTGTCGCTGTCCTTGCGCATGGTCAGTGGGATGAAACCGGCTTCGGCCAGCTCGAACTCCTTGCGGTCGGAGATCAGCACTTCGGTAGGGATCTTGGCCTGCAATTGGCCCAGGGATTCATACAGGTGCACCGGCAGGTCATCCACCGCGCCGCCAGATTGCGGGCCGATGATGTTCGGGCACCAGCGGTAGCGGGCGAAGCTGTCGGTGATGCGCGAGGCCATCAGAAACGCGGTGTTACCCCACAGATAATTATCGTGATTACCGTCGACGGTTTCGTCATAGCCGAAGCTGCGCGCCGAGTTGTCTTCAGTGCTGTACGGCGTGCGTAACAGGAAGCGCGGCAGGGTCAGGGCCAGATGGCGGGCATCCTCGGATTCCCGCAGACCACGCCACTTGGTGTGGCGCGGCCCCTCGAAAATATCGCTGATTTCCTTGAGGTCGGGCAGACCCTGGAACCCTTCGAGGTTGAAGAGCTCAGGCCCGGCCGCCGAGACAAACGGCGCGTGGGACATGGCGCCGATGGAGGCCACATAGCTGAGCAACTTGATGTCTGGCGAGCTGGGGCCAAAGGTGTAGTTGCCGACGATGGCGCCCACTGGTTCGCCGCCAAACTGACCATAACCGGCGGTGTAGACGTGCTTGTACAAGCCGCTGCGGGTGATGTCGCCGGCGTTGTCGAAGTCGTCCAGCAGCTCTTCTTTGGTGACGTGCAGCATTTCCAGCTTGATGTTCTCGCGGAAATCCGTGCGATCCACCAACAGCTTCAGACCACGCCACGACGACTCCAGTTGCTGGAACTGCGGTTGATGCAGAATCACGTCCATCTGCTTGCTCAAGGCGCGGTCGATTTCGGCAATCATCTGGTCGACGCGGTGCTTATTGACCGGCTGCTGGTGATCGCCGCTTTGCAGGATCTCGCTGATAAACGCAGCCACGCCTTGGCGGGCAACGGCATAGCCTTCCTGGGACGGGCGAATGGTGGTGTTGGCCAGCAGTTGGTCAAGCAACGACGGCGGTTCGTCAGCCACCAATACTTTGGCGGCGGCGCTTTCCATAGGCATGGGGAGTACTCCGTTGAGAAGGGTGTTCAAGTCAGTTGTTGGGCGCGTCGAGCACCAGATTCAGTTCACTGGCCAGGCGTTGACGGGCGGTTTCATCGGTCAGCAGGTTTTGCAGGTGTTTACGAAAGGCCGGGACATTGCCCATCGGGCCCTTGAGCGCAACTAAGGCTTCGCGCAGTTCCAGCAACTTGTTCAACTCCGGTACTTGGCGGGCGATCGCATCGGGGCCGAAGTCATTGATGCTTTTGAATTGAAGTTGCACGTTCAAGTCGGTGTCTTGATCGTTGTTCAGAAAAGACGGCACCGCCATGTCCAGAGCAACTTCGGCTTTGGTGAGTACTTCATTGAAGGTGTCTTTATCTATTCGAACGGATTGCCGGTCTTCAAGGGCGGTTAGTTCACCGTGGCCTTTGAAGTCGCCGGTAACCAACAGCTTCAGGGGAAGCTCTACTTCTGCTTGTTGATCGCCTGTGGCTGGGACGTACTTGATGTTGATGCGTTCTTTTGGGGCGACAGAACCCTGAGTTTTCGACATTGGAAAAATCCTTTTCGTAAGGTCGGCGTATTAGAACCAGCTGTTGCAAGGTTTGTCTTGTAGGACGAAATGGACGCGATTCGTGGGCTTTGGATGTAGGAAAAGGCATCGCGATAAGGATTTCTAAATTTCCTACGCTCGCTATGGAGCTATCTGAAAGATATCTCTTTTTATTCTCGATTTGGCAGTGTGTTGCTCGTCTTTTACTTGCCTATCCATTGAGGGCGGGTGACGCTTTGCAAGTTAATGAATTTAACTTTCGGTCTAAGCCGCGTTAGTTCGAAAGTTGAAAAATATCCGGTTTGGATTCAACGAGGCATATTCAGGAGGCGTTGATGCGCAACGGATGGCGAGGATGGAAATGGGCGCTCTGCCTGACGGTTGTGGCGGTAATGGAGGCGCGGGCAGCGACCCAGGATTGCCCTGCCATCGTCTCGCCCTTGAAACGCCTGGAATGCTTTGATCTGGCGGCCGGCACGCCCATTCATCAGCCACCTGCGCCGCCACGTGCCCTGGGCCGGGTGTTGCCGATTGTCGATCTGGTCCAACGCAATGAGGCCAAGCGTCCATCCGAGGATCAGCGTTTTCTGTTGTCGTCATTCCCGGAGCCGGACAACGACCAGCAACAGCGGCTGGTGATCTCAGCCCCAGCGTTGGGCGCGCTACCGCCTCGGCCTTACTTGGCCATCAGTTGTGAGTCGAAAATCTCGCGCCTGCAGTTGGTGCTGGATGAACCGGCCAAGCCTAACAAGATTCGCATCCAACTGTTCAAGGATGAGCGCCCAGTCTCCGGGGCTTATCAGTGGCAGGTGCTGGACGACGCGGGTCTGGTGGTCGACGCCGGGCGCGGGCTGCAGGCGATTGCCTTGTTGCGCAATATGGGCGGTGGCCAGCGTCTACGACTGGAGAGCGACTATCCGCGGCTGCACGGCCTGGTCTTCGACGCTGAAGGGCTGGGTGAACTGATCGAACAGGAGCGCCAAGTATGTCGCTGGTAATCGACGTGCCGGCGGACACTGTCAAGTTGCTGCTGACCCCCATCGACCCGGAGCAACCTGCCGGGCATTTCGATGTGGAGGATGAAACCTACCAGGCCATCGACCAAGAGATGGTCAAGCTCGGCGGCCTGCGTGAAGGCGATATCGACTGGCCGTATATCGACGAAGCCTCCCGCCAATACCTGGCGACCCAGTGCAAGCACTGGCGGGTCGTCGCGCACCTACAGGTGGTGTGGCTGCGCACCCGGCAATGGGCGCGCTGGGCCGATGCCCTGGGTTTGTTGGCCGGCATGGTCGAGTTGTATTGGGACAGCGCTCACCCCAAGCCCGGCCCCACCGGCTACCTGAACAAACGCAAGCAAGTGCAGCGCCTGTTGGGCGACCTGGGGCAGGTGTTGCCGACCCTGGAGCGCAGCAGTTTTGAACCGGCCTACCAAGCCGCGGCGGAACTGGCCCTGGCCAACCTGCAACACTGTGTCGAAATCGCCAAGCTCGACCCGGCCCCGTTGGACGCGTTGCAACGCCAGCTGGACAAATACAGCGAGCCGGTCGTTGCTACTGAGCCCGCCCGTGCGGCCGCCTCCGGCAGTGTGCTGGAGTCGGCCTTTTTCGCCCTCCCCAAACCGCAAGCGCCGAGCAACGAGCGCGAACAACGCCGCGCCGTGTTGAACATGGCCGAGCAGATCAACCAACAAGATCCCTACGACCCCACCGGCTACCAACTACGACGATTCGGCCTGTGGTCGCATTTGCGTACTGCGCCGCCCATCACCCGCGACCGTCGCACCGAATTGACCGCCGTGCCCAAGGATATCGTCGACGGCTACCAGGACGCGCTGAACCACAACGCCATTGAGCCGAACCTGCTGCTGCGCATCGAAAAAAGCGTCTGCGCCTCGCCGTACTGGCTACGCGGCAGTTACCTGGCCGCCGAGGTCGCCTCGCGCCTGGCGATGGAAGAAGTGGCGGCCGCCATTCGCCAGACCTGCGAGCGGTTTGTCTGCCGTTTGCCGGCCTTGCTGGAGTTGTGCTTCAGCGACGGCACACCGTTCGTGGATGTGCAAACCCAGGCCTGGATCACCGGCGCCGACCAGGCGCAAACCACCGGCAGCCCGGTGCAGGAATACGCCGGCCTGCGCGACGAACTGACCACCCAGCTCAATACCGAAGGCGTGGAAGTGGTGCTGCTGCGCCTGCAGGAACTGCACGCCACCCATGAGGCTCCGCGCCAGCGCAGCTACGCCACAGTGATTGCTGCCGACCTGTTGGCCTCGCGTGGCTTGTCGTGGCTGGCGGATGACCTGTACGCCAGTGTGGCGCGGTTGATGCGCGAGACCGCGGCGCAGGGGTGGGAGCCGGAGTTGTATCAGAAGGTGGCAACCATTATCAGTGAACGTAAGGACTAGTCACGTGCCCCGCCAAAGCGATCTGCGTTTTACCTTCGAACCCCTGAAAGGCGACGCCTTCGACGTGATTTCGTTCAAGCTCGACGAAAGCCTGTCCCAGCCGTTCAAGCTCACCCTGGAACTGGCCAACCACAACGCCGCCATCGACTTCAATAACGTGCTCGACCTGGCGGGGCTGTTCACGATCTGGCGCGGTGAAACTCCGGTACGTTACGTGCATGGACTGGTCAGCCTGTTCCAACAGGGCGACACCGGCTTTCGCCGCACCCGCTACACCGCCGTGGTCGAACCGACCCTGAAGCGTTTCGATCTGCGCTCCAACTGGCGCATCTTCCAGGCCCAGACCGCGCCCGACATCATCACCAGCATGCTGGCCGAGCAGAAACTGACCGACATCCGCAGCGAAATCTGCTTCGAGCACCAACCCCGCGAATACTGCGTACAGGCCGGCGAAACCGACCTCGACTTCATCACCCGCCTCGCCGCCGAGGAAGGCCTGCTCTACACCTTCGAACACCGCGCCGACGGCCACACCCTCGTTCTTACCGACCGCGTCGGCGGCCTGGGCACCATCGGCACCCACACCGATTGCCCGGTGATCTACCAGCCCATGGGTGGCGGCGATTCCATGGAACCGGCGTTGACCCGCTTCCACTACACCGAACAAGTGCGCACCGCCGTACAAGTGCAACGCGACTACACCTTCACCCACCCGCTCTACAACCAGCAGCACACCGCGACCGGCGACCAGGACCTGAACAACCAGCACAAGGATTACGAACGCTACGACTATCCCGGCCGCTACAAACGCGATATTGCCGGCAAGCCTTTTACCAAAACCCGCCTGGCCGCCCTGCGCAATGACGCCAAGCTGGCCCATGTGGAAGGTGACGACGAACGCCTGCAACCGGGGTTGGCCTTCGACCTCAACGACCACCCGCGCGAAGACTTCAATGATCGCTGGCGCACCATTGCCATCAAGCATGAAGGCAAGCAGCACACCAGCTTGCAGGAAGAAGCGTTTGGCAGTGACAGCGGCACTTCCTATGAAGTGAAGGCCACGGCCATCCGCTGGACCTCTGACTGGAAAGCTCCTCTGCCCAACAAACCCCGTATCGACGGCCCGCAGATCGCCACCGTGGTCGGCCCGCCGGGTGAGGAGATCTATTGCGATGAATGGGGCCGGATCAAGGTGCAATTCCCGTGGGATCGCTCGGACAAAAACAACGACCACAGCTCGTGCTGGATCCGCGTCACCCAAGGCTGGGCCGGCGCGACCTGGGGCTCGATGGCCATCCCCCGTGTGGGTCAGGAATTGGTGATCAGCCATCTGGACGGAGATCCCGATCAGCCGATCGCCATTGGGCGAGCGTACCGGCAGACCAATTTGCCGCCCTATGAGCTACCCAAGCTGAAAGCTATAGCAACAACCAAAAGCCGCGAGTTTGGCGGCACCCAAGCCAATGAGTTGCGTATTGACGACACCACCGGGCAAATCAGTGCGGCATTAATGAGCGAGCACACGCACAGCGCTCTGCACCTGGGTTACCTCACGCATCCACGTCACTATGGTGGTGGTCGGCCAAGGGGCGAAGGCTTTGAATTACGCACGGATGGTCATGGTGCGTTGCGTGCAGCAAAAGGATTGTTGCTGACTGCCGAAGCGCAACTGAAGGCCGGTGCGGGTCAGCTAGAACGCCAGCAGGTGATTGATGTATTGCAAGCCGCCCTGACATTGGCCAAACAGCTGGGAGCATCTGCCGAAAACGCCCAGGCAATTGCCCTGGATGCGCAGCCGCAGCAGTCCCTGACTGATGCCGTGAACGCGTTGGGCCATGGTGCCAATGATCAGGCCAATGGCATCGGCAATGGCGCGCAACCCATCATCGCGTTAAGTGGGCCTGCCGGCATCGCTGCCGCGACGTCCCGCAGCATCGCCATAGGCGCAGGCGAGCATATCGATAGCGTGGCACAACAAAACCAGCAACTCACCGCCGGCAAAAAAGTGGTGATCAATGCAGGCGACGAAATCGGTCTGTTTGCCCAAGGCGGCGACATGCGCCATATCGCCCATAACGGCCAACTGCTGTTGCAGGCCCAGCACAACAGCATCCGGGTGCAGGCGGATCAGAGCGTGGAGCTCAGCGCCAGCCAGCAACATGTGCTGGTGGCGGCGGACAAGCACATCACCCTGTTGTGCGGTGGGGCATATATCAAGATGCAGGGCGGCAATATCGAGCTGGGGATGCCGGGAAATTTCACGGTGAAGGCAGCGAACAAGTACTTCATTGACCCAAGCAATGTCGCCACCGAACTCAATAGCTGGCCCAGCACATCGTTCAACGAACGCTTTCAGACCCTCTTCTCCGACGGGAAACCTATCCGAAACCGCGCCTACGCCTTGGTTCGCAAGGACGGCGCACGCTTTGAAGGGCGAACCGATGCTGAAGGCTTCGTCACCCTGCAACAGGGCATGACGCTGGAAGGGCTTGAATTGGAATGGCTTGAAAACGGAGAGCCCGTATGACCGATAACCCTTCGGCGCCTCGTATTGCGCCCATGGCCTATAACGCACGCGGCAATCCTGTGCATACCTGGGCCTTGACGCCCAGCCATATCACCGACCCGGTTCTATGCATGCTGCCGCCGGAGGGGGTGCTGCCGGTGATCTTTGTGCCGGGGATTATGGGGTCGAATTTGAAGAGTAAGCCTGACAAGCGCAAGGAAAAGGAAAAGGCGGTTCCTGTATGGCGTCTGGACGCTGGATTCATGGGCAAAAATGTGTGGCTGGCCGTGAACTGGATCAACAAAAAGGCAGGCATACGCCAGCGCCTGTTACACCCGCAAAGGGTGGAAGTCGATAGAGAAGGCGCGGTGCCCGAACGGCCTGTAGGCACCGTCTTGACGACGCCTGGGCCGGACAAAAAAAGCACAATGCTTGCCCTGACTAAACGCTATCAGGAGCGCGGCTGGGGCGAAGTCAGCGAAACCAGCTATCACGCGTTTCTTCTTTGGCTGGAAGAGACCCTGAATAGCGAGTTCGTGCCCCAGCGGTGGCCTCAATTCGATATTCGGCCGGAGCACCTGCATACCGTCGCCGTCGAACCGGGGCCGACTCACATCACCCGTCTCAAGCCCGCTTTAAACATCGGCATGCCAGGGCTGGGTGCCACCCTGGCCAGTCAGTTGCCGCCGATTGTGTCGGATGAGCTGGTGGCGCGTGGCGGTTATCGGATGCCGGTGCATGCGTGTGGGTATAACTGGTTGGATTCCAACAAAGTCGCCGCAAGTCGTTTGGCTGAGCGCATTGACGAACTGATGCGCCAGTACGGTCGCAATTGTCAGCAGGTAATTTTGGTCACGCACTCCATGGGCGGGCTGGTGGCAAGGCGGTGCGCACAACTGCCCGGCATGGCCGACAAAATTGCCGGTGTCGTGCATGGCGTCATGCCGGCAACCGGCGCGCCAGTTGCCTATCGCCGTTGCAAGGTCGGCATGAAAGATGAAGACCCTATTGCCGGTGCAGTGATTGGTCCGACCGGTCAAGAAGTTACGGCGGTCTTCGCCCAGGCACCCGGTGCCTTGCAATTGTTGCCGAACCAGGATTACACGCCTGGCTGGCTGAGGCTGGTCGACGACCAAGGCCTTTCGGCAATGCCGCGTCAGCCGGTAAAAGATCCTTATGAAGAGATCTATCTACGCCGTGACCGTTGGTGGGGATTGCTGCGTGAAGAATGGTTGGCGCCGAAAGATGGCGATTCGATCACGTGGGAGATATTTGCGGACAACATATCCGAAGCGAAAGAGTTTCATCAGAAAATCGCTGGCTCCTACCACCCTCAAACCTACGTCTACTACGGCAGTGAAGACAAACACCCCAGCTTCGAGTCCATCACTTGGAAAATGACTCGCGGGGCCACTGTCAATGGCCTTCACGGTTCACGCCCCGATAGCTACACGGTTTCAAATCTGCAGATGCATCAGGTCAGGGATGACGGCCGCAGCCCTGTTTACGTCGGCGGCCACGAACAATCCATACCGCCCCTGCGGGGCGATCCCGATGCGCCCGTCAAAACCGTGCAGACCAGCTACTGGGAGCTGCATTGCAAAATGCAGGACGGCTCCGGCGACGGCACCGTACCGGTCAGTTCGGGCAGCGCGCCGATAAAACAGGCGCGCAATGGTGGCGTTCGCCAGCAAATCAAGGCCCCAGGCTTTGATCATGAAGCGTCCTATACCAACCCGTTAACACAGCAGTTCACCCTTTATTCAATCATCAAAATTGCGGCGAAAGCCAAGGAGCCCCTGTGCGTCGGATGACCGTTTTTTTGGCCTGCCTGGTGCTCGGGCCACTCACCGCATGTACCACCTTCAAACAACCCAGCGAACAGGAGAAACACAACGTGAGCGAAATGACTACCCACATGCGCACCTGGGCGCTGGGCCGGGGCCTGATTGACTTGCCCGCCAACTGGACTGGCGGCGGCGATGTGAAGCTGTACTACGGGCTGGGCGCCGATCACTCGTCGGTTGAGGTGCGGGTGCTGGGAGAAGGCGTGACGCAACAACGGTTTGACGCCGCCTTGAATGAGCGGTCGCATCGAATCGCGGCGATTAAAAACGATGAACTGCAGGATGCATCCATGCTGGTTTCGGCAGTACGGCTCTCGCCGCAGAGTGTAACGCTGCAGTACTACAAGCGAGAATCACGCCGTCAAACCTTCGTTCACGAATTCCACCTGCTGGTAGACGATGCCTACGTCATGCTCCGCGCCGAGTCCTACAACGGCAACACAGCCCCCGTTGAGGCCCGGCTGTTAAAGCTGTCCAAGGAAATATTCAAAGTTGCACCGGAAAACGCAGGTGCGGGCTTTGCGTTGGGACCTATCGTGATCAGAAGCCACCACGATCAGGAGATTGCCAGCTTTGATTTCAGCCCACCTGCTTCGGATGTCTCGCTGAGCATCTATATCAACGCGCTGTCACCGGATGACGACGAGCGCTTGCACGTCCGCACCCAAAAAGACACACAGATTTTTCTCGCTGGCGATTATGAAAACTTACGCGCCGGAAAAATCACACTGGCTGAAATGCAAGCCGAAGAGTCCCTGATCGGTTTCAGTGACGATACTCACCGTCAAATACTCTTCGTGAGTGAAAACTACCGAGCCGATCCTTCCCTAAGCCGGCCTGCCATGAGCTTGCGTTTATCAGCAGGAGGGATGAAAACCGGACCTGACGATCCAAATGAGCCCGAGGACCTCGTCCGCTGGACCCTTCCCCAGTTCGCCAACAAAGGCTACGAGCTGCCGCTCTGGCAGCGCCCCGCAAGCCCAGAGCCCGTCAACCCCTCACTGACCGACTACGAAGCCATGGCCGTGTGGGACGCGATCCTCAAGTCTGTGCGCATCCGCTACGGCGCCGTCGCGCCCAAGCCAGACCCATGGGCCAACTATTGCGGCCCCAGCGCTGAGGAGGCGGCTGAAAGCAAACGCATCCTGGATGAGTTCATCGCCAGCTTCGAGAAGCCGAAGGCGGATCCGTGGAAGGAGGGTTGATGAGTATGCGTCAACTGACCGTTTTTTTTGCCTGCCTGGTGCTGGGTTCCCTCACCGCATGTACCACCTTCAAACAACCCAGCGAACAGGAGAAACACAACGTGAGCGAAATGACTACCCACATGCGCACCTGGGCGTTGGGCCGGGGCCTGATCGACTTGCCCGCCAACTGGACTGGCGGCGGCGATGTGAAGCTGTACTACGGGCTGGGCGCCGATCACTCGTCGGTTGAGGTGCGGGTGTTGGGAGAAGGCGTGACACAACAACGGTTTGACGCCGCCTTGAATGAGCGGTCGCATCGAATCGCGGCGATTAAAAACTATAAGTTGTCTGATGCATCCATGTTGGTGTCGGCGGTACGGCTCTCGCCGCAAAGTGTAACGCTGCAGTATTTCGAGAGCACCGAACTCCCGGATACCTTCGTTCATGAGTTCCACCTGCTGGTAGACGATGCCTACATCATGCTCCGCGCCGAGTCCTACAACGGCAACACAGCCCCCGTTGAGGCCCGGCTGTTAAAGCTGTCCAAGGAAATATTCAAAGTTGCGCCGGAAAACGCAGGTGCGGGCTTTGCGTTGGGACCTGTTGTGATCAGAAGCCATCACGATCAGGAGATTGCCAGTTTTTACTTTCGCCCGCCTGCTTCGGATGTCTCGCTGAACATCTATATCAACGCGCTGTCACCGGATGACGACGAGCGCTTGCACGTTCGCACCCAAAAAGACACACAGATTTTTCTCGCTGGCGATTATGAAAATTTGCGCGCTGGAAAAATCACATTAGCGGATATGCAAGCCGAGGAGTCCCTGATCGGTTTCAGTGACGACACTCACCGTCAAATTCTCTTCGTGAGCGAGAACTATCGAGACAACCCCTCACTAAGTCGCCCCGCCATGAGTATCCGCCTTTCAGCAGGGGGCATGAGCGCTGGTCCAATTGACCCCGATGAACCTGAAGACCTTGTGCGCTGGACCCTTCCCCAATTCGCCAACAAGGGCTACGAACTGCCGCTCTGGCAACAACCTGCGTCACCAGATCCCGTCAACCCATCCCTCACCGATTACGAAGCCATGGCCGTCTGGGACGCAATTTTGAAGTCCGTGCGCATCCGCTACGGTGCCGTTGCGCTCAAGCCGGATCCTTGGGCCACCATTCGCGGGCCCAGTGCCGAGGAAGCGGCCGAAAACAAACGCATCCTTGATGAGTTCATCGCCAGCTTTGAAAAGCGCAAGCCATGACCATGACTGTGGCGTTAGCAGACGCAAAAACAAACGCGTTCGTGCCATCTGTAGGCAACGAATTCCATAAATACGCAAGGAGCGATTCATGAAGACGGTCTGGAGTTACGTAAAACGCTGGGGCCTGCCGGTGCTGCGTCAGTTCAACCAAGCGGTGCCAGTATTGGTGCTGCTGGGCGTGGTGTTTTTGTTGATCGCCATCTGGTGGCTGGGCCCGCAGTGGACCTGGCGCGAGCGTCAGCCGCTGGGTGAACTGGCAATGCGCGTCTCGGCCAGTGTCGTTGTGCTGGTGGTGCCGCTGCTGATCTGGGCGTGGCGGGTGCGCAATCGTTACCAGCGTCTGCAGGTTGAACGTCAGCATGAGGCGGCGGTGCAGGCCGATCCTTGTCTGCCTTATATCGAGGCGCAGGAGCGTGCGCTGGACCGCAGCCTGGGCAATTTGCTGAACAACATGGAGCGTCGCCGCTCGCTCTATCAGCTGCCGTGGTACCTGGTGCTGGGTGAGGAAAATGCCGGCAAGACCAGCCTGATCACCCGCTCCAACCAGAGCTTTGCCTTGTCCCATGTGACCAAAGCAGGGGTCAGGGCGCATCAGGAAGAGCAATTGGCCTATCCGGTGGATTGGTGGATTGGCGACGAAGCAGTTTTGATCGACCCGCCGGGTGAGTTCCTCAGTCACTCGGATTCACCGGCTGAAGACATCGAGCAGCAGGGCAAGGTCAAACCGGTGTTACCCAGTGGCACCCATGCGCGCCTTTGGTCGCACCTGCTCGACTGGCTAACGCGCAACCGCAGCCGTCGCGCATTGAACGGCGTGGTGCTGGTGATCGATGTGCAGGTCTTGTTGGCGCAACGTCCTGAACAACGCAAGGCCCACGCCAACCTGCTGCGCACCCGGTTGTTTGAACTGACGCGGCAATTGGGCACGCGCTTACCGGTGTACATCACGCTGAGCAAGTTCGACCTGTTGGAAGGCTTTGAAGAATTCTTCGCCCGGTTATCGCGCAGCGGGCGCGAGGACCTGCTGGGCTTCACTTTCAGCCTGGACGCGGTGGATGATTTTGATGCCTGGCTGGCGGAACTGACGCGCCAATACCAAACCTTTGTCGCCTGCCTGACCGAGCAGGTTTTCAACAGCACCAGGGAGTCGCGTACATTGGATGAGCGTGATCGCTTGCAGGCGCTGATGCATCAGATGGCGGGCTTGCGCCCGGCATTGTTCGGCTTCCTCAGCGAAATGCTCGGCAGCGACCGTTTCACTACCCCGGCGTTGGTGCGCGGACTGTATTTCTCTTCGGTGTTGCAGCAGGGCACCCTGAGCAACGCTTTCGTCAAAGAAGCGGGGCAAGCCTATCAACTGCCGCCACCGCCACCCGAAGTTAAACCAGCCGGTGGCACGGTGATCTACTTTGCCCAGCAACTGTTCCAGCGGGTGATCTATCCCGAAGCGGGCCTGGCGGGCGACAACATCAAGGTGGCCCGCAGCAAGCGGCGGTTGCTGATCGCTGGGTTCAGCGTCGCATCCCTGGGCTGTTTGGTCGTCATCGGCACCTGGCAGTTTTATTTCAATATCAACCGTGACAAGGCGGCCAACGTCTTGGCCAAGAGCCAGGAGTTCAGTGAGCGGGATATCGACGCCAAGGTCGACCCTACCGGCCGCAACCTGTTGTTGCCCCTGGACCAGATTCGTGATGCGGTGCTGGTCTATGGCGACTATCGCCAAGCCTGGCCGTTGCTGTCGGATATGGGGTTGTACCAGGGGAGGGCGATTGGCCCTACCGTGGATGAGGCGTACCTGAATCTGCTGTCCAAACGCTTCCTCCCGGCGATTGCCAGCGGTGTGTTGGATGCAATCAACACTGCGCCCGCCGGCAGCAATCAGCAACTGGCGGCCCTGCGCGTCTACCGCATGCTCGAAGAGCGGCAAAACCGTCGCCCGGCCATCGTCGAAGAATGGGTCGCCAAGCAATGGCAGCGCGCCTATCCGGGCCAGGGCCAGTTGCAGGCCGATCTGATGGGGCACCTGGGCTACGCACTGAAATATGCCGACGCTGACCTGCCGCACTACCGTGAACGCATTGCCCAGATGCAGCAACAACTGCGCCAGTTGCCCATGGCCGAACGGGTCTATATGAGCCTGAAACAGGATGCCCTGGAACGTTTGCATCGCCCGCTGGATCTGCGCAACGAGGTCGGCCCCGCGTTCGATATCGTCTACAGCCCACTGAACACCAATCAAGAGGGTAGCGGCCTGCAGTTGCCGCCGCTGCTCACCGCCAAGGGTTTCAAGGACTACTTCGAACCCGGTACCGAGGGCATCATCGAACTGGCGATGATCGACCAGTGGGTGCTTGGCGAACGCCAACGTCTGGACTACTCCGACGAAGACCGCAAAGTACTGACCCAGCGGGTCCGTGCGTTATACAGCGCCGATTACGTCGACAGCTGGCGACGTGCGCTGAATCAGTTCGCGGTCACCGACTTCGACGACCTCAGCCACGGCGTGGCGGTACTCGAACAAGTCACCGGCCCGGCCGCACCGCTACGACGGTTGCTGGAAACCCTGCGCGACAACAGCGTGATCTACCCGACCGTGCCCTTGGCTGAAGGGCAGGCGCCGCTCAAGCTGGACAAGATGCCAGAGGGGCAACAACAGGCAGCAGGGATTCGGCGCGCATTCTCCAGTCTTTCAGAGCTGATCACCGCACGAGGCGAGCAGCCGTCTTACTACGAAGAAACCCTGCGTTCGGTCAGTGCCGTCTACGACTATGCCAAAACCGTGCACGACAACCCCGATCCCGGCAAGGCGGCGCTGAAAACCGTACTCAACCGCTTCTCCCTGGACGGCGCTGACCCGATTGCCAACCTGCAGCGCGTCGCCGTGGGCCTGCCCGAACCGCTGAACCAGCACGTCAAAAAACTCGCCGACCAGACCTCACAGGTTCTGGTAATCGCCGCCTTGCGCGAACTGGAAAAACGCTGGGACAGCGAAATCTACAGCTTCTACCGCGACCGTCTGGCAGGCCGCTACCCGTTCAAGGCCAGCGGCGAGGACGCTTCGCTGGAAGACTTCGAAGCCTTCTTCGGCCCACAAGGGCGCCTGCAGCAGTTCCACGATCAGTACCTGAACGTGTTCCTCAAAGACAACCTCGACGCCCTGTACTCCGACAGCCTCGGCGGCTACCTGGTACGCAGCGACGTGCTGGAACAACTGAAAAAAGTCGAGCGCATCCGCGACACCTTCTTCAACCATCGCGGCCACTTGGCCGTGCAACTCACCATCGAACCCCTGGCCCTGAGCGCCACCCGCCTGAGCAGCATGCTCAGCGTCGACGGCCAACTGATCCCTTACCAGCATGGCGCGCCGCAACGCACGGGGCTGGTGTGGCCCAACAGCCTGGGCAACACCAATGGCAGCCAACTGACCCTGGTACACAGCACCGGCAACACCGCCAGCATGAGCTATCGCGGGCCGTGGTCGTTGTTCCGGCTGCTCAGTCGTGGGCACCTCAATGGCAGGACCGACACCAGCGTGGACCTGACCTTTTCAGTCGCTGATGGGTTGATGCGTTATCGGATTGGGGCAGAGAAGGCAAATAACCCGGTTACCCAGCGCAGTTTTGAAGGGTTTGTGCTGCCGAGGACGTTGCTGGAAGAAGGACGGAGCAAAAAGATCGCCGTCGACGTTACGCGACGCTGAGCAATACCACGAAAAACAGCCAGTGCTGAGATGAATGAACGACGAATGAAAAAGGACCTTTACATGGCAATCAGGCTACAAATGTTGACCGAAGACCCTAAAGAAATTGAGTTGATCGAGCGTTATTGGGCCGTCGATGAGTTCGGGCAATACCTCGAAAAAGTGAGCGCGCTAGCGGGCCTCATTGAAATGGCTCAGGGCGTTACGCTGACCAGTTTCATACGGCAGCGTTGCAACGCGTTCGATGAAAATCAGGTCTGCCCCAAATGCGCAGAATTGATCGAAATAAAGAATCGCTCACAGGCTAAGAAGCTCCCCCAGCCAGCCATCAAGCTCTGTACGTTGTGTCAGAAAGACCAGGATGACATTGCGCTGGAAGCTAAAAGGTCGAAAGCTGCGGAGCTTGAGCGGCAGTTGGCAGAATTCTGCCGCAATCAGTCAACCCGAACGGTGGACTACTCAGCGATTCCGGATGCTCATGTGCTGATGCTGTTGGCGTTAGACAGGGCCATTACACCGAGACTGGCCAATGGCGGTTTCACAATAGGTGATTGCCGAGGACTCGCACCACTATATATCGGTGACTTTGTGCTGCAGTTGCGCGAGGCGGGGCTGGTCCTTGATGATCCCAGCAAGGCCAGGCCGGGCACCTACTACTGGGAGGGCGATGAGATTTGGATGGTGAGGGACCAAGTGGTTTACCGTTTGGCACCCGATGCTGAATCACGAAGTGCAGACGAGGTTATCCGGAGTCTGTCGGATAGGGTGTACACAGACGCGGAAGGGATCTTCAATCTGTGGCTTGATTACTCAGCTGCTGATGTTATGCGCTATCTGGGTATCCAATGCGAACTCTATAACCATGAACTCACTGAACAAGAGCTGGAAGAAATTAAAAGTACCCTGCGATCAGCACTGGAAACCTATAGTGTCTCGCAGCTCTGGTCGGTGGTCTGGAAGGTTGTCAGAGATGCCGCAAGTTTAGCTAATCGCGAGTACTACAACCGTCCAAAAGCGGCTGCGACCATTCCCGGGAAGATTCGGCGGAACCTGGAGAAGGTGCGGCGCGAGTCGATTGAACTCAAGTCATGGAGCCGCCCGGACCAGCATCCCGCCGGAACATTGGGCATGGTGCTGGGTGAAATTCTGAGTGTTGACGAAAATACCTCAGGGCACATGGTCTCTTCCCTTGTTACCTGGCTCACCGGGCAGGGGTGTTCACCTAGTGTCGGAGCAGAGCTTGACGAACCGATACGGGAATTGATGACCATAGCGTTGGCCCACGATGTCAGTTCCTCAGTGATGCTGCGGTTTGCGGAGTTGATTCGTGCCGGCCATGACGTTGGTTTTGCCATTGAGGAAATTGGTGAGACGCTTCGGTCGTAAAGGTGGCGGGGCAACTTCAGAGGAAGAAGATGCGGGTAGCAAGCCTGTCCATCACGGCGTCTGGGCGGGGTGGGAGAGACGCTGCTGCGGAAGGCTGTCCCTATCATTTTGTGCGTTCTATGATCCGCGATGTTATCGTGCCATCACGTATGACAGCTTCGTCAGGGACTGAAAGGGGACAAGATGACCGATTTTGAGCAGCAACCTTTTGCGGACGCCGAGTTTGCAGAGAATCCGGAGCAACGATGCCCCTGCATACTGCTGTTGGACACGTCATCGTCCATGAATGGCGCGCCAATCAGCGTTACGCAATGAGCTTGCAAAGTGTCTAGAGAGTCCGTGGCGATTCAGCCGGAAGAAACCTGCTGCTCGAGCACTGGTTTGATGAAGTCCTCAACAATGTTCACTCCATTCCGAGACGAGGTAAAACGATGACTATCGACAGAATACTGCGTACTCGCTTGACCAGATCGACCTCGCTGTCGAATCCAGGCGTCCTAATGCGCCGAGCTTGAAAGATGAAGCAAGGTCGAGGGAACGGCTCATCGGTCAAACCTTGAAGTGACTGACAAGTTGCTGTAACTGTACCCCCAAGCGCGCGAGTTCGATACTGGAGGCCGCCGTCTCCTCACTAGCTGAGGCGGTCTGCTCAGACACGTCGCGTACACTCAAAATGCTGCGGCTTATTTCCTCCGCCACCGAACTTTGTTGTACTGCGGCGGCAGCAATCTGTCGGTTCATGGCTTGAATCCCGGAAACCGTCTGAGTGATGCTAGCTAAAGATGCGCCTGCTTTACCTGCCAACGCCACAGTGCTATCGGTTAGTTCGCGGCTGCTCTGCATAATACTGGACACCTGACGTGTTCCACCTTGCAAGCCTGCCACCAAGCTTTCTATTTCCTCAGTGGACTGCTGAGTACGCTGAGCCAGTCCTCGTACTTCGTCAGCGACCACTGCAAAACCGCGCCCTGCCTCACCTGCGCGAGCAGCCTCAATGGCCGCGTTAAGGGCCAATAAATTAGTTTGCTCAGCCACCGCCTTGATCACGTCCATGATCTTAACGATGCGCCCACTTTCTTGTTCAAGCTCATTCATAGCTTCCGCTGAACGCCCGACTTCGCTGGACAAACGCTCAATCTGGGCGATGGCTTCCGCGACTACTTTGTCACCAGCGCGCGCCTGAGCATCGGCCTCTGATGCGGCAACGGAAGCTTGTTCCGCATTCCGCGCAACTTCATGCACAGTGGCCGACATTTCGTGCATCGCAGTAGCCACTTGGTCGGTCTCGGTTTTCTGGCTATTGACCCCAGCGCTGGTCTGCTCAGTGACAGCTGAAAGCTCTTCCGCTGCACTGGCGATCTGGGTGACTCCATCGCGGATACCACCGATCAGATCGCGCAAGGTACGACCCATGCGCTGAATACCTTGTTGCAGCACACCCAGTTCGTCTCTACGGGTCACGACCATGTTTTGCGTGAGATCGCCCGCTGCAATGCAATCGACCACAGCCAGAGTTTCCTGCAATGGGCGAGTAATCTGGCGGGTGATTATCAGAGCTGCAAGAAGCCCCAATAACATTGCCAGAGCAGTGCAACTCAACTGCAGCGTGCGGGCCTGAGCACTATCTGTTTCAAGGGCGGCCAGCTGTCTGGCATACATTTCATCAGTCAGACGGGTGATGGCCCCTCCGAAATTGACAGTGTCCTGTACGGAGTGGTCGATAGCCCCATTACTGGCTGTAAAATCCTGCACTGAGCGGCGGTAAGCCATCAGAGCGGTTTCCAGTTGCCTGATAGGATCGGCATAGGCAGCACCAAAGGTGTTGTTGAGGGTTTCAATGCCCTTGAGCGCACTATCAAGCTGGCGGGCGGCGGCTTGTTCCGTGGTGCTGTTGGGATTGCCGGTGTAGCCACGAACTTCATAACGCACCAGCGCGACATCCTCTTTGGCCTTGAGGATGACTTTGTATAACTCATAACGGCGCTGATCAGAGACTGGCATTGCTTCTACGTCATTGATGAGCTTGGCAATCAGCGCGGCGCCTTTGACCGCATTGGTGGCCATTTCCTTACGGGTGGCCGCACTATTGCGATAGGCCTCGCGCATCGTATTAATTGCCATTTGATACTGAGTGGTGGCTTGGTTGATCAGCGCAAGACTTTGCAAGTTTTCAGGTTGCTGCAGTTCTTTTGCGAGGCTTTTTTGCTTGGCGACAAACAGTTCCAGCGCATCCTGGATCAATGCACCTTGCTGCTCGTCACCCTTGTCCACCTGATACTGAAAACGGGCCCTCCGTAGATGATCAAGACGGTTGCCGAGTTCGGTGATGCTGGCCATTCGATTACTACGGTCAATCATTTTTCCCAAGCTGAACCAGCTGGTCGCGGCAAGGATGGCGGTTAGAAGGAGTACAACAGCAAAGCCCAAGGCCAGCTTGAGCATGACGCTGATATTCGCGAACCAAGAGTTCATAGCGTTCCTTTGGTAATCAGCCGTGACCGATGAAAACTGGCGCGGTCATCTGAGAAGGGGGGGCAGGTATAATCAATATTGATATGGATGATTGGATGAATATAGCACAGTGATGGCTCTGCGCCATCACAAGCCTTTAATGATTTCGACGATACGTGTCAGAATGGCGACAGCTAGAAAAATGAATCGCCCAGGATTCTCTAGACGCCTTGCAAAAAGTTATACAAGGTGCTCGATTGCGTACAAGGGTGGTGGCCGGCCTATGCAAGTCGGCATGCAATCCTTACGCTCCACCCTGAAGCCTCTCTAGGTGGTTTTGACATCTGCCGCACTCAGGAGAAAGTCCGGTTAGCGCATTGCTTTCAAGACAGGACGATTGCAGAGGTCGCATACGCGGTCATGAACAGTGAGAGGCAACTATTGTGGGTGGGTTTTTCCTGCATTGAGGTCTGAATGACGAACCTTGCAAGCCGTGAAGAGCTAATCACATGGCGAACCTTAAGGTCTTCTCATGCACAGTTATGCGCGCTTAGATATCCAGACAAATTTTGCCGACCCTATGAGCACCGTAAACAGCAGCGTCGTGCTGTTCGTTTTGCGGCAGAGCAGGCCTTCGAGGCCGTGTTCAATCTATGGGTGGAGTTCCGCAGGCTGAGCCTGAAGGAGGGGCGCCAGAGCACGCTCTCGCAAATCCTGAGAATCTTCACGTGCTGTTTAGCAGACGAGATAAACGAGCGCGCGGATGTAGTTGTTGTCAGGGGGGATACCCATTACTGGCTGCATCCTTGCAGCCAGTAACAAAGGGTTGTTACTACGTATTGTTCAAGAGGGTTCCCGAGCAAAGTCGCAGTAAGTTAGGTGGGATATCTCGATCCTATCCGCAACGAGTTTTTCATCGAGCTCAAACCCGCTGCCTGAAAGCCCTGGGTAGCGATTACTTGAGCGTGACGTCGAGCATCGGCGGGATGTAACCGTAGTCGTACTCGGCAACCACGAACGTCTGCTGCCCTTTGATCTTGATCCCCACCGTCGGTGCTTCGGTGCCGCCGATACGAATCTGCGTGCCGGTTTCGTCGGTCGGTACGCTGTCGATAAATGAGGTCACCAGGCCGTTGGGCATCACGCAGTGCGAGTAGGTCTGGAACGGCTGGGAAGACGGATTTCCCAGTACCAGGCCGGAACCGTTCAAGGGTACGTACGGACCGAACAGCGAATCTGCGACAAAGCCGTACACACCGTCTGGCCCGGTCACCCCATCGGCATAGGTAAAGGTGTGGCTGATGGTGAACAGGTAGTACTTGCCGTCCTGGAACACGAAGTGCGGGCGTTCGGTCTGATCGTTGACGCCTACCGCGGTCAGCAGCGGCGGCAGCATTTCCCAGTCGTCGCCGTCTTCGTCACGGGCCACTGCGATGCCGACACAGGCGGTCTGGAAGCGCGAGTTGCCGACGTCTTCATAACCCGGCGGCACATCACCGACTTCTGCTTCACCGACCTTGTGCGAGCCGCGCTCGCCGGCCACGTTGCCCTCGAACAGCATGTACAGCTTGCCATCCTTCGGGTCGCGGAACGGCCATGGATCACGGAAGCCCCAGAAGGCGTTTTGCGCTTCGGTCTGGTACATCTTGCCGTCGGCCTCGAACAGCGGCTTGACCTTCTCGAAGCCGACCAGGCTGACGCCATGCTCGGTGGTCACCACACGGCCACGCACCTTGACGATGGTCGCGCCCGGCGTGACCGCGGTGTAGTACAGGTCCACTTCGCCTTGCTCGTTCAACAGAATCGGCGTGCCGGCCCATTCGCGAACGGTCGGCGAAACCCCTTCAGCCATCACTCGGCCGCCGAGTTCCCAGTCCTTGCCGGTGCGGGAGAACCAGTAGTACATCTTTGCCCGGCCATGGCGATCGTTCCAGTCGCGGGTGATGTCGTAGTTACCGTTCTGGTCGAGGTATTGCGGGTCGTTCGGGTGACGATCCGCAGTCAGGGTGAAGATCACTGACCAGCCATCGACAGAGGTGATGTTGCCGTCGATATCACGCAGCGGCATGGTGTCCCAGATAAATACCTCGTCGCTCAGTACCGGGAAGTTCGCACTGACCAGTGGCTGGGTGGTAGTGGGGTCGTCCGCGCGGACTTTCAGCGCATCGGCTCGGGTCCACAGGCTGGGTTGATGGGGTGTTTTGCCAAATTTCTCAGTGTTGCTTTTCATAGGGGAAAACCTCGTCCATGAATGGATTCAAATAAATACTGATCAAAAATACTGTATTTATATACAGTCATTTAACTGTAAAAGACTCCTCCTTTCGGGTCAAGGGAAAAAATGCATTTATGCATAATTGAGTTTTTTGTTGAGGCTGATACGTTTCAGCTTGTGATGTTTCTAGAGGTTTGTTCTCGGACCGATCATCGACGTTACCTGCATGATGCTGGGTAGACGCAGGTGGTCAAATCGATCAACGCTGTCGAACCTTGCAAAGAGTTTTGGTGCGATGGCATGCACGTAGCCCTGCGTCTTCAACGCCTGCATCACTATCAGTAGAGGAGTCAGGTAATGAACGGTGCAATCGATGCGCGGGCATGTCATCGAGAGGCTCAACCGGCATTAATACTTGCAAGTTAGGGGCTGCGGATTGTGGGTTAAGTCAGTCGAATTAATTTCGCAGCTGTTTCGAAAGCCGACAGCAACGATGCTACCGAGCCAATCAAGCTGATCAGGTTGCCTGGGATCGGGTACATCACCCCAAGGGGTTAGTACCGATACAAAGTCGACTCACCGGAGGTACGGACGAAAACTTGGATGAATTGATGGTGATCTCATCCCAGGCCTAGGTCTGTGAAAGCTACTAAAGCGGAGCTGGTCGGCCGGTCCGTGTGCCCGCCAGCGGCGGGCGCCTTCCACCCTGTCAACGCTTCGTAACGTTCCTGCGCGTAGCGATGGCGCAGACCGTGCATATGGCTCAGTCCCGCCGCTTTGCACTGCCCATCATAGACATGGCGTTGCTGGATGTAGGTCTTGTGCGCCGGAATCAGAGAGCCGGCTCCGGCGAACTGATGGACTTGCTCAAGCAGTGCTCGTTGCCCTGGCGTCGTGACCGGCACGACGCGCTCACGCCCGCCCTTGGTCCATGACCCCTTGAGGGTGATGTGATCGCCGTGATCAGCGAAGCGTGGCTGGAATTTGATGGACTCCTCGCGCCGCAAACCAAATGCGGCTTGCAAGGCCAGGCTCATTGCACATGGGGATCGCTCACGTGATCCAGGCCGTCACCCAGCGCCTGTGCTTTGTTGGTATGGGGCGTGGCGCGGCGCGCAGAAACACCCAATCGGGTGTTGTCGGCAGGAATCAGTCCTGCTTTGCCGATCTTCTCGGCCCACCAGCGCAGATGGGCCAAACGGTTCTTGAGGGTGCCTGAAGACAACCCTTCGGCCTGCCAGCGTTCAATCAGCGTTTCGATATGCTTGCCTTTGAGCGAAGTGGCCCGCATCTGCCGAAAACCGGCTTCGCGCAATTGGCGAGCGATCAGGGTGAGACTGCGCTGGCGGTCGGCTTGTGTCGTGTTGCTTCCATCGCGGTTGCGCTGGCACAGTTGACGCAAGGTATAGGTGAGATCGTCCATAGTGCGCTCCATGGGGGGCTGCGGTGTTCTGTGTTGTTCTGAGTTGCATTCGGTGAGTGTTGGTGCCAACTCGCCAAGGCGAGATCCCCGAGGGGCCAGGTGCTCAGATCACCTGTTGCCTCGATGAGGCGTCCGCCGTGCTTCCTGTGGGAAGCGCGAGGCGGGATGTTGCCAAGAAACGACACGTTTGGTTGCCGTGATAAACACCTCCTGTGGAGTGAGAGAGTGGAAGGCAGGCGACAGACATTGCGCCTGAATACGTTGCCGCAGACGAACACGTGCCCAGGGCACGGAAGAGGGAGGAAGGCAAGGTGCTTGCCATGGATGAACAGGGTTCCACCCCGTGGGTAGGGGGCGATGCGCAGCGTGGAACCTGGGCGCATCTGGGATGGTTCCTCCCGAGATGGGATAGCACTTTCAGGAACCTGTGCTCTGGGCAACCGGATGGGTACGGCATCGGCGAGTCAATCGCACGGTGTGACGCTTACTGCCGGCGCCAGGGGTTCCGGTGATGAGACCCACCGGCAGGTCGTTGCAGGCTCAGTGTGCAGGGCATCGTCATGCAGTGCCAACGTAAATAGGAACTGCGCGATGCCGCATTGTTGCGGGGCTGCTGGGGGGCGTCACTGCGGCGGCAGTGACGGCCCTTACTCGCGATCACTCTTTGGCACAGATGACCCAATTCAGGCTGACGCGGCCTGACGGCCTTGTCGGCCACTGGCGCGCGAACCACGTTGCGGTTCACTTGCCACTGGCTGGTGAAGGGGGGCTTAGATGCTGGAGGATTGTCTTATTGGGCCGCTGTCCGTCGCTATCACGATGGCTCCAGTCCCATCCAAAGCCAGACGACTCTCTCACCACCGACTGTCGGCATCAGAACGCCATGCTCGATGACTTGCTTACTCCCCGGCTTATACTCACACACCCAGGCACCCGGATACGGACAGGGTTGACCGCTGTTCGCACGCATGCCGCTGACCGTCCAGTGCCAGCGCACGACTCGGCCTTCGTGGGCGGGTAGCGGTTCGCTCAACTGAACATCGCGTGCGATGAAGCGGTCGTTTTCAACTTCCCAGCGCCCTGCGCGAGGAGCCGGATCATGGGTATTGGCATAGCGGGCAGGCTCTGGTGGTGTTTGATCAAAGTCACGCTGCCATGTCACCAAATCATCTGTGGACGCCGCATTGAGGTCTGGCATGATCTCGCCCTGTTTGAAGGCTCGCCGGGTTTCCGCTTGCCCTGGAACCAGCCACCATCCGGCTTGAATACAAGCTGTTCCAGCTACCATACGAAGAGGCATTGGCGTAGAGGTTTGGGCGGAAGGCATGGGCGATGGAGCAATGAAGCGCATTGCTGGCGTGGGCCAATCGCTGTCGGCGTCAAAGCGGGACATCCAGCGACGACTGTCAGCGTCAGTGAAACGTTCGTTGGGGTCGCCGTCCCATTGGCCGAAGCCCAGCAATCCCAAATCGTCGTAGCGGATGGGCTTGAGCAGTTTGTTCAAGAGCATGGGCAGTTCGGGCACGCCTTGCTCGACCGGATACAATTCTGGCTGTTCGCCCAGCTCAATCCATTGGCCGCTCTGTAATTCGGTGATGCTGATGTGTGGGTGAGACAGCGCCGTATGCACTTGTTCGCGGGTCAGGTCAAGCTTTTCGCGCCAGTGGTCGGCAAGCAGGAAGGCCCAGGTGGGGGGGCGAATGCCGTTGAGCAGTTCGCCGCGCATGTTAAAGGCGTAGTCAATATCCAGGCCGTGAAAGTTGGGGGCTAGTGCTCGCTCCCAAGTGGTAACGGCTGATCGCGTACCAAATTCGAGTGGGTTGGCCATGGCGAAGCCACTGTAGACCTGATGCGCCTTGAGCAGGTCAATGGTTTTGAGCACAAAGCAGCGCCACGCTTCGCGGTTGTCCAGCCACCATTGCCAGCGGTAATAAAACGTGATTGAGGAGTACGCGGTTCTTCTTCCTTCGTATTTTTTGAACCATGTGCGCCAGAAATATCCTGCTGTCGTCGGTGACGAGGCATGATTTTTTTCGTCGGTAAAATTAAAAACAAAGGATTCGTCGTCGAAACTTTTCCTGGCCTGCTCACGCAGATTTGGCAGGCGTTTCGAGCCATATGGGTGTGGGCGCTCCGAAATTGGATGGGTGCCAACGGTGTAAGGCTTGCCAAGGAGCTGTTCAAAGGCTTCGTGGATATCCACCATCAGCAGCGCTTCTTCTTGGTGTTTGTCTGGGGCAGGGGGGAAATAGAAGTTGATGAAAGGGCTCACACTGTGTCGAGCATCATCCGTACCCCAATCAGTGTTTGGCCACTCCTTGAGCTCTGCAATGAATTCAGCACGCTCATCTTCATCAAACAAACCATGGGTTGTACTCACGTTCACCTCCTGTTTTTGGTGCCTTTGGATGTCGGGGGCTGTTTGTTATCCGTTTCAGAGCCAGTGCAATCCTCCGGAACGCGTAGCAAGGCCACTTTCTCCCGACCAATTTTTTCTCGGTTGACGCCAGTTCTCGGCTCCATAAGCTCAGCGTACTGGTCGATCTGTTTTTGTTTTACCCAATCCCCTGGAAACTTGATCTCAACTGCCGCAAACACATTTTCCGATTCGAATGGCTCTTGTCGGTACTCAACAACGACTAGATCAGGCGCTAGCAATCCTCCAGGCCGTGGCCAAAACGGCTGAATATCGCTGCCGAACCGTTTGGGACGAGTTGCAGGGATCCCCAGTAAGGCTTTCTTGCTGGTGCCGTTGTAATTGGGCTCGGCCTTGAGTGAACTTCGCCATTGCAGCGCCTCATCTACGGCTTCAAAAAACAGAGAAGCCGTGAACTGCTTTAGGGCGACTTCAATAGTGGTCTCAATTTTATCGCCGGCAATTTTCTTGCTGATACGGCGTGGCACTTTGATCGGCAGTTGCAAAGCAACTGTGCAGACTTGGCTAATGGCTGGGCGAAAAGGCACTTTACGTTCAATGTATTCCTTGAAATTCAAGTTCTCCTTGCCTCTTCGAGAAACCGTGCTATTGCCACCCCGGTCCACTGCGGCAAACGTGGAGCTTTTGACGTCGATTTCACGCGTCATTGCTTCAATAGTTGCTCGAAGCATTTTTTTAATCTGGTTTCTTCGCTCGTTAATCTCTACTGCGAGTTGGGCTAACTCGGCGGCGGTTTTGGCGTTTTCATAAGCCTGGTTTGCTCGGTAGGCCCGATAGGCTCTATCGATAACGTGAGCGAGAGTACGGGCAATGGGGGCTACTGGCATCAGTCGAGGTCTCCACTGTGCTGAGCAAGAAAGTCATCAGGAAAAATGGCCTTGGTCTCTACGGGTGGGGCTTCATCGTCGAAAGCCATCAGATAGGGCTGCCAGGTTTCGGTGATTCGCTGATCGTCGCGCATGATTGCCTTATGAGCTTGCACGGATTTGGATGCCTCGGTAACAGTCCAGTCAGTTCCCCCTTGGGGGCAGGTCAGGCCTTCGGTGAGTAGGGTGGCGCCATCGGTGATGCGATATCGATAGCCCGCGAAAGCACGTTGATCGTTCTTCAGCAACGTGTAACGTCCCAGGAATGCTCCAAGCGGTGCGGGAGGCGATTGTGGACTGCCAAGCGGATTGCCCGTACCGATTGCGTCTGTGGTGACGGGGCCTTTGATCTTGATGGTCAGCCCATCAAGGGTAATGCCATCGCTATCAATCGTGATGCTGCCACCGGGGGCTCTCAGAACAATGCGTTCGCCCGATGTGACATCGAACACTGTCGTTTTTTGCTCAATGCATTGCCCTGCGGACAGGTAGTAGCGGTTCCGGACTGATTGCTCAGCACTGCCTCCGATCTGGATGTTATGGTCAGCGGCAATTTTATCATGCCGGTTGTTGGCAATTTCTTCGACTCGGTCCCCGCCGATGCTGGTGTGATGATTACGCCCCAGCGTCTGAATTCGATCACGGCCCAGTTCCAAATGCTGATCCTGCACAATAGCAATGTGCTCATCGTTACCTACTCGCTCGTTGCGGTTATGGCCGATGTCTACCTGCTCGTCGTGTTCGACCTTCTCGCTTCGGTCGTTACCCACGTAGGTGGTGTTGTTGTGCTTGATGTGGACGTTCTTGTCTTTTTCAGCATGGATATAAACTTCTTCCTGCCCCAGCTCATCCTCAAAGCGCAGCTCATTGAAACCTTCACCTTTATGGGTTCGGCTCTTGATGGTCATCCGCGTCTTGTGTTTCGGCAGTTGGTAGGGCGGCAGGTTGGTCTGTCTGTAGGCGGTCCCAGTGGCGATCGGCTGATCAGGATCTCCGTCCAGGTAGCTGATCACTAACTCCTGACCCACACGCGGGATCGCCATGGAGCCCCAGGTCGCCCCGGCCCAGCCTTGGGTGACGCGGATCCAGCAGGAGCTGTGGTCGTTGTTTTTGTCCGAGCGATCCCACGGGAACTGCACCTTGACTCGGCCCCATTCATCGCAATAGATCTCTTCCCCCGGAGGCCCAACCACCGTGGCGATCTGTGGGCCGTCGATGCAGGGTTTGGGACGCAGCGGAGCCTTCCAATCGGAGGTCCAACGGATGGCGCTGGCCTTCAACGAGTAAGACGTACCGAGGCCGCTACCAAAGGATTCTTCCTGCAGGCTGGTGTGCTGTTTGCCCTCATGCCTGATGGCAATGGTGCGCCAGCGATCATTGAAGTCCTCACGGGGATGATCGTTGAGGTCGAAGGCCAATCCCGGTTGCAGGCGCTCATCGTCGCCTTCCACATGGGCCAGCTTGGCGTCGTTGCGCAGTGCGGCCAGGCGCGTCTTGGTGAAGGGCTTGCCGGCAATGTCGCGTTTGTAGCGTCCCGGATAGTCGTAGCGTTCGTAGTCCTTGTGCTGGTTGTTCAGGTCCTGGTCGCCGGTGGCGGTGTGCTGCTGGTTGTAGCGCGGGTGGGTGAAGGTGTAGTCGCGCTGCACCTGGCGCGCGGTGCGCACTTGTTCGGTGTAGTGGAAGCGGGTCAATGCCGGTTCCAGGGCGTCGCCGCCACTCATGGGCTGGTAGATCACCGGGCAATCGGTGTGCGTGCCGATGGTGCCCAGGCCGCCGACGCGGTCGGTAAGAACGAGGATGTGGCCGTCGGCGCGGTGTTCGAAGGTGTAGAGCAGGCCTTCTTCGGCGGCGAGGCGAGCGATGAAATCGAGGTCGGTTTCGCCGGCCTGTACACAGTATTCACGGGGTTGGTGTTCGAAGCAGATTTCGCTGCGGATGTCGGTCAGTTTCTGCTCGGCCAGCATGCTGGTGATGATGTCGGGCACGGTCTGGGCCTGGAAGATGCGCCAGTCGGAGCGTAGATCGAAACGCTTCAGGGTCGGTTCGACCACGGCGGTGTAGCGGGTGCGGCGAAAGCCGGTGTCGCCCTGCTGGAACAGGCTGACCAAACCATGCACGTAGCGCACCGGGGTGTCGTCGCGCCAAATGGTGAACACGGCGGCCAGGTCGAGCATGCGGTAGAAGTCGATGGCGGGGTGATGACTGACCAGCTCCAGCTCAAGTTTGAAGGGTTGGGAGAGGCCTTCTTCAAGGGTGAACGAGACCACTTCGAAGGGATCGCCCCGCAGCGGTTGGAAGGTGTAACGCAGGTCGCTTTGACGGGGCATGAAACCTCCTTGTGGTGAGTGTGGGTCAGTTGATCAACCAGCTGTCGTCGCCGTTTTCCAGCACGCCTTCGTGGTCGGTGGTGTCACCGACGCGGGCCACGGCTTTGCCGTTGATGATCATTGACGGCGAGCCGCTGATGATCACGGCACCGCAACTGAGTGTGTCGCCAGCGCGGGCAACAGCCCGGCCATTGACAGTGAAGCTCCCTGATCCACTGGCGACAGTGACTGGGCCACACGTTGGACAAGCATGGTCGTGACCGACCAAAACGACGGTAGGCATAGAGCCTCCTTATGGCTTTCACATGGGAGTTAGAGCTTGAGAATTTTGTCCAGTGAGGCAAGGACTTCTTGGGTGATGGCGTTCAGTCGTAGGGTATAGATCGTGTAAGCCGTGACTAGTACGGCGGCGGCCAGTGCCCATGGCGTCCACAATGGCCACGTACGTTTGATCCGGTAGTTACGTGGCACAACGTTGGTCAACGGGTCGGTCAGGCGCTTGGGTGTTTCGCCGCGCAGGGGGCGCAACAGACCGTGCAGCTGGTCGATGATTTTTTGTATTTCGTCATCGCCCTTGGCATGGGCGCCATATTTGCCTTTGAGACCGGAGATCAGGCACTGGTACATGAACTCCAGCACATGCTGGTACCTGGCCGCTTCGGGGATCATGTTGTTCATGACGGTAAAGAATTTTTCGCCGCCCCATGTTTCCTCATGAAACTGACTGAGCAGTGAGCGTGCACTCCAAGTGGAGGACTTGCCCCAGGTAGTGCTCATGACTACCTCATCCAACAGCAGGCACAGGCTGTAGGAGTAGGCCTTGAGCATGCCGGCGTCGTAGTCGAGCTGGTTGACTTCTTCCATGATCGTGGTGATCTGGTTGCTGACGCTTTGGTACAGTGCGGACACATCGTCGTGCCGGTCTAAACGACGCAGGCGAATTACTAGGCCGATCAGCGGCGTGGCGGCATCGCACAGCGGGTTCCAGGCCACGCCGCGCAGGTCGAATTCGGGATCTGCAAGCAGCGGTTCAGGTTTGGTGCCAGTAGGCGTCGATTCAAGGGTGTTTTCGGGCGAGGCGATAGGTGTTGGTTCTGTGTGGGTGGCTCTGTTCGAAATGGCGCCACTCATCGCGTGCACTCTTCTATCTATATTGGTTGAGAGCTGCAACGCCAGTCCTACAGCTGTCGCCACTCTAGGCAGACAAGATTTGGCGCTTCAATAGGGCGTGGACGATCAAGAGACGTCCTACAACTGCTGGTGTAATAATCTGTCAGTTTTGACTGTCTTTGGCGGGCGTCTTTCGGCGGTGGATGTGGTTAGAGGTCTTGCGAGTGGGTTGGGCATACTCCGTGCAGCGTTCCACGGACATCTCTGCACTGCTGGCTATCGGCCTTTCAGGTAGGGGTTGCCAGCTTTGCCGAAGTAGTACACAACGTAGCCCGTCAACCAACGAGGCGTACCTAAAACCTCTTTGGAATCAACGAATTGCGCGGGAAACGAGTGTCTCGTTTCCCGCTCCAAACGTAGCGCTACAGAATTCAGTGGAATTCTGTCAGCGATCGAAACAAGGACCTCCGGGTCCTTTTTTCGTTCCGGCGGGAACCACTGACATCCAGCACCGTCCAGTGCTTTTAAGCCCTGAATTGTTGGCGCCGAGCGTTCTCCACCGCTCAAGTCCGGTGACTCGGCGAAGCCCTGAACGCTTCCACCGTCAGCGGGCGGCGCCGTGTCGTACCACTTCTATGCAAAAGGCCTGTTCGTAGGGCGGTACGTTGCATTCGACAATATCAGTGGCGGCGACTTGCAGGTGTATACCGACAATGTCGGCCCGGATCGGCTGCTGGCGGACATGCCGGTCGACCAGTACCGCCGTATGGACCCGACGAGCCCCCAGTTGTGCCAGATATGCACAAGTGCGCAGGAGGGAATGGCCCTCGAAGAGCACATCATCGACCACCAGAAACGTGGTATTGGCCAGATCCAACCTGCCCAGGGCCGGGTTTTCGGTCAATTGCGTGTAGGTATGCAGCACTTGCAGGTCGTCGGCGTAGCGCTTGACCTGCAGCGGGTAAACAGCGAGTTCCGGCCGGCCGGTCTGACGCGCAATGTACTCGCGCAACCGTTGAGCCAGGGGCTGGCCCCTGCGTTCGATGCCTATCAGTGCCGCATGCGTCGGTGGCAGAAGGGTGGCGGCCTTGCGCGCCATCGTCTGCAACACAACATCCAGCTCATCACTGTCATACAGGCGCAACCGTTGACTTGCCACTAGGATCGTCATTGCTTTCTCCTGCTCGGGAAACATGGGGTCATGCGGTGCCGGCTACGGCAGCAGGCGTATGCCATGAGATACGTGTGCAATCGGCGAGTCTGAACTCCTGAGGCGCCGCACCCTTGCGAGTGCATGTTGGGTCAATGTAGACCGGCTGACCCTGGCAAGATTGATATTGATCAATCGCGATCAATCCAACGCCCGATCCTTTCAACCGACGCGAATCGGCGGTGGCGCCAGAGGTGTGGGCACAAGCTGTCGCGAGTGAATGTATTGCTTGCCCGGGCACTTGATATAAATCAACTCCAAGGCCGCATCGACGGAGGATTCTGAGTTCATAAAGAAGGTGCTCGGTTCGGCGGTGAACACGACAGTTGTCCGCCATTGCGGGCAATGACAAACGTGCAAGCCCATGGAGTCCGATCATGAGCCAGTATCAACGGTTATTGCTGATCATCAACCCGGCGCTGCGCCGGTCTCAAGCCATGAACCATGCTGCCGCTCTGGCCAAGGTCAGCGGTGCGAGCCTGCACATTGCTGCCTTGATCCCTACTTGGAACCTGTTGTCGCTGCTCGAAGAGGGTGACCGGGCAAAAGCTCGCGAAAATTATCTGCAAGATCATCGCGATTGGCTCAAATACCAGGCGGCTCATCTGCGTGATAGTAATAAAGGTATCGAAGTGACGGCTGAAGCGAAGTGGGCCGACGACCTTCAGCAGGAGATTCTCGATTACGTCGCAGAAATGCAGCCAGACCTGCTGATCAAACAGGTGCAGCGCGAACCGGCACTCAAGCGTGCATTCATCACCCCGCTGGATTGGCGTTTACTGCGTCACTGCCCGATACCGGTCTATCTGCTCAGCGAAGACGACCTGCCCTTGCCGCGCAAGATCGTGGCGGCGGTCGATGCCTCCAATACCCTTGCCCAGGACAACGAGCTCAATGAACGGATCATCCAGCAGGCTTCCAGTCTCGCCATCCAGTGTCAGGCCGAGTTGCACTTGCTGTATGCCTGCGACATTTCCATGGTGTACCTGGGCGATATGGGCGGCGGGGGCCTGACAATTTCAGACCTTGGCAGGCAGTTGCGCAAAGGTCATGAAAAGTCATTCCTCGAACTGGCCGACCGTTATGGCGTGCCTGCCGACCGGCGGCATTTCATCGAAGGGCAGCCTGTCGCGGTGCTCAATGCGTTCACCGATGAGCAGCATATGGATGTGATTGTGATGGGCAAGGTCCAGTCCCACGGACTGGACAAGCTGCTGGGCAGCACCACCGAACATCTCCTGTATCAGGTGTCCTGCAGCATTCTGGCTATCTAGCGCGGCGAGGGCCGCCTATTCCGAAATCACAGGCGTTATCGTCGGAGGAGGTCCTCGTGATCCTTAGTCCCTCATTGCAAACCCTCTTGCCAAACCGCGTCGAGGCTGGTCGACGACTGGTGGAACCCTTGCTCAAATACGCCAACAGGTCTGACGTCATCATTCTCGCGTTGCCCCGAGGCGGTGTTCCGGTGGCTTATGAAGTCGCCACAGCCCTGAAGGTTCGCCTGGACCTGATGCTGGTACGCAAGCTCGGCGTGCCTTCACACCCGGAATATGCCATGGGCGCCATTGCCAGCGGAGGTATACAAATCCTTAATGACGACGCGATGCGGGTGCAGTCGATCGATCGAGCCGGTCGAGGATTGCCGCTGCCAGGCTCGCGGACGGAGCATCTTGATGTTTAAACCAATATCACGATCCATGGACCTGCCGGGCGTTGAACTGGACGCCGATTTGCGTTTGCCGACCAACACCCGCGCCTTGGTCGTTTTCGTACACGGCAGCGGTAGTGGCCGTTTGAGCCCGCGTAATCAATACGTGGCCGATGTACTGGCCCATCGGGGCTTGGGTTCGCTGTTGTTTGACCTGCTCACGGAAAAGGAGCAGCGCCTGGATAACTTGACCGGGGAGCTGCGTTTCGATATTCCGCTGTTGGCCAGACGCTTGATCGATGTCATCGACTGGGCCGCTCGGGACCCCCAATTACGCTTGCTGCGGATTGGACTGTTCGGCGCGAGCACCGGCGCTGGCGCGGCACTGGTGGCGGCGGCCGAGCGTGCGCAGGTGGTCGGGGCGGTGGTCAGCCGGGGTGGGCGGACCGACCTGGCGGGACCGGCGCTGGCCCGGGTGAAGGCACCGACCTTGCAGATTGTCGGCGCACAGGACCCGGTGGTGTTCGACTTGAATTGCCAAAGCAGCCGGGCCCTGCGGTGCGAGCAACGACTGGAAGTCGTGGAGGGCGCCACGCATCTATTCGAAGAGCCTGGCGCCCTGGAGACAGTCGCCCGACTCGCTGGCGAATGGTTTGAAAAATACCTGCAGTCCCCGCACCCCTGAGAGGGCTGCATTCAGCATCACACACCAAACGGATAGGTTTCTGGTTCCAGGTGTTGGGTTTTCGGCCACGGCAGCGCGGCAACCGGCTTGGTGTGCTCAATCCAGATCATGGCATCGAATTGATCTGCTGGCACGGACTCGAAGTAGTGACTGAAACGCTCGGTTTCGGGGTCGCTCAGGCCCGTCGAGCCTGGCTGGAGCCCCATGACGTGCTCAATACTCGTTTGCTACCTGAGCTGAAGCCATTCTTGCGCGGTGCCGGGCAAGGCGAACAGAACGCGATCAAGGACTATGTCAGCCATAGACAATATCGTTACGCGGGTACTGGCCTGGCACGCTCGTTTTATCAATCTCTTCAAGCGTGTATGCCGATGAAGAAATTTTATTCCCGGCGATCACTTCCTCGCGATTTTCCAAGCAAGCGCCGCTTTTGTTTTTCCAGGAAGAACATCACCTCGAGCTTCAGATTATCGGGGTCGAGGAAATAAACCGCATAGTAGCCCTCGCCATAATCCGGATAGTCAGCGGGCGCGTCGACAATCGTAACCGCCTGATCCAGCAGGAACGCGTATAGCGCATCGACGTCCTCGCGCGCGGCAACCTCGAATGCATAGTGGTGATAGCCCACATCGCCGGTCCGGTGCTTGTGTTTGCGCCCCTGGGCATCGGCTTCGGTGATCCAGAACAGGGTTTCGCCATTGGTCCAACCAATAACCCGGTCGAACTCCCACTCTATGGTGAATCCCAAGAAACCGAGTACCTGATCGTAGAACGCCCTGGAGCGGTCCAGATCACTGACACGAATAGCCAAGTGGTCTATCCCGATGACGTTCATCCTGTCAGGTCTCCTCGGTTTCTTGGGACAAAGAGCGCTGTTGAACTCAGAACGGGGCGTCGATATCGACCACGACAATGAGCTTGTGGTTGACGAACTCCTTGAGCCCGAGACCGATCAGCTCGCGGCCGTACCCCGAGCGGCGCACGCCACCGAAAGGCAGATCGGCTTCGACCTTGGTCGGATGGTTGACGAACACCATGCCGGTGGAGATTTTCTTCGCGACTTCTGCGCCATGCGCCGTGTCCGAGGTGAATACCGAACCGCCGAGGCCGAACGGCGAGTCGTTGGCGATACGCACTGCATCGTCTTCATCCTTGGCGCGGAACACCATGGACACCGGGCCAAAGAACTCCCAGTAGCGAGCGGGGTTGTCTTCGGCGACATCGGTCAGGATCGTCGGCTGCACGAATGCCCCATCGACAGGCACGGGCGGCCCGACTTCTTCGGCCTTGGCGCCAAGCTTCACGGCTTCAAGGATCTTTTGCTTGACCTCATTGGCCGCGCTTTGCGAGGAGAGCGGTGCCAGGGTCGTCTTCGCATCGAAGGGATCGCCGGCCACCAACTCCGCGACGCCCTTGCGATAGAGCGCGAGGAAGTCGTCATAGACCGCATCGACCACGATCATGCGCTTGGAGGACACGCAGACCTGCCCGGCATTCCAATGCCGGCCGAACACCGCCCATTTGCTCGTTTTCGCCAGGTCCGCGTCGGCCAGCACGACGAAGGCGTCGGCGCCGCCGAGTTCCAGGGTGGATTTTTTCAGCGCTTTACCCGCTTGCGACGCAACCACTGCACCGGCGCCTTCCGAGCCGGTCAAGGCAACGCCCTGCACGCGGGCATCGTTGATGATCAGCTCGATCTGCGAACGCGTGGCGTACAGATTACGGAAGGCGCCGTCAGGCAGGCCGGCATCCTTCATCAGCTTTTGAAAGCCAGCGGCGCTTTGCGGCACATTCGCTGCGTGTTTGAGAAGCACGGTATTACCGGCAGAAAGCTGCGGCGCCAGAATGCGGGCGATCTGGTAATAAGGGAAGTTCCACGGCTCGATCGCCAGCAGCACGCCGAGCGGTTCGCAGACGAGAACCGCCTCGCCCTCGGCAGGGTCGAGGACCGGGAGTTTCTCCGGCTTGAGCAAGGTTTCGGCATTGCGCACATAGTATTCGAAGATTTTTGCCGACAGCTCGACCTCGGCTTTCGCCTCGGCAAACAGCTTGCCCATCTCCAGCGTCAGTACCCTGGCAAAGGCGTCGCTGTCCTTGCGCAGGATATCGGCCGCATTCTGCAGGATGCGCGCACGTTCGGCGAAAGAGGTGTCCTTCCACGCCAGGAAAGCCTCATGGGCCTTGCCGATGGCCGCGGTGACTTCTGCATCGGTCGCATCGGGAAAGGTTTGCAGTGTCTCGCCCGTATAGGGATTGATTGTTGCGTATGCCATGTAAAAGCTACTCCAGAACCGTTTCGACTAAATGGCCAACCCGCCGCTGAGTGCATATGCCGGGCCTGCCGAAGGTACACGAGGAACAGGTTTCAAACATGGAGCCAAAGGTCGCAGGCCCACCCAGGCCCGAGAGATCGGGGAGCTCACTTGACGTTCAGGGCGGCGGCGACGGTCACTGAAAGCGGTCACGATGATCTGCCGATCAGCGTCTCCTGTTGATCTTTGTCATAGAAAGGCAAAGAAGAGGCGTCCTTGCGCGGGTTGCCTGACTAATAGGCATCCCCCTTTTGCGCGACTTGTGCCATAAGACCGGTAGCGTTGGCGACCCGATGGCGCAGCAATAGCATCCATTGACTCCCCGACCCTGGGGCCGGGTGGCGGGCATTGCGCCAGACTTCGGAGCGCTGGAAGGGTGGTGCTGTACTGCTTTGGCATTTGTTGGGCCCGCTGTAACGCAAGCTCACTCACGGATACAAGGAGATAAGCATGAAAGCTGCTGTTGTTGCCCAAGGGCAACGCGTGAATGTGATCGAAAAAACATTACGGCCTCTGAAACATGGTGAGGCTCTCCTTAAAATGCAGTGCTGCGGGGTCTGCCATACTGACCTGCACGTCAAGAACGGCGATTTCGGTGATAAAACCGGGGTGATCCTAGGCCATGAAGGCATCGGTATCGTGCAGCAGGTAGGACCAGGCGTCACCTCTCTGAAGCCCGGTGACCGTGCCAGCGTAGCCTGGTTCTTCCAGGGCTGTGGGCACTGTGAATACTGCAACAGCGGCAACGAGACACTCTGCCGCAACGTAAAAAACTCCGGCTACACCGTGGATGGTGCAATGGCCGAAGAGTGCATTGTCGTCGCCGACTACTCGGTGAAAGTGCCTGATGGGCTTGATTCTGCGGCGGCGAGCAGCGTGACCTGTGCTGGCGTAACGACCTATAAAGCCGTGAAGGTTTCCAATATCCGCCCCGGGCAATGGATTGCGATCTACGGGCTGGGCGGCCTGGGGAATCTGGCGTTGCAGTACGCAAAAAATGTATTCAACGCCCGAGTGATCGCCGTGGACATCAACGATGATCAACTGCAGTTCGCCAGGGAAATGGGCGCTGACCTGGTCATCAACTCCCGCAACGAGGATGCCGCAAAAGTTATCCAGGAGAAGGTCGGCGGAGCTCACGCGGCTGTCGTGACGGCCGTCGCCAAGGTCGCGTTCAACTCTGCGGTGGATGCCCTGCGTGCCGGTGGACGCCTGGTCGCAGTTGGGCTTCCGCCTGAAGCCATGAGCCTCGATATTCCTCGGTTGGTGCTTGACGGGATCGAGGTGGTCGGCTCGCTGGTCGGTACTCGACAAGACCTCGTAGAAGCCTTCGAGTTTGCCGCGCAAGGCAAGGTGGTGCCGAAGGTGACACTGCGTCCGATCGAAGATATCAATGAGATCTTCGATGAAATGCAGCAAGGGAAAATCAAAGGCCGCATGGTGATTGATTTGAGTCATTGACGGGCCATTGGCAGTCGCTCGGGCGGCTGCCAATACCGTTGGCTCCTCGCGACGAGAAGCGCAGTTGATCGCTTTTGCCGATAGTTTCTGGATGGTTTTCTCACCTGCATCGCTAGATATTGAGGCGAGGTTGATGATAGGTTTTGCGTCCCAAACCATCCTGCGCGGGAGATAACCGATGTTTGGCGTGACCGACTATGGCGCTTTCATCATCGCCTTCATCATCGTCCTGGCCATTCCTGGCCCCGGCAATTTTGCCCTCATCACGGCGACCGGCAAAGGCGGGATAAAAGCGGGTTTGGCTGCGACATGCGGAGTGATACTCGGTGACCAGGTGCTCTTATGGCTGGCGGTCGCTGGCGTTGCAACCCTGCTGGCCGCGTATCCGGCAGCGTTCCATCTCATTCAATGGTTGGGTGCGTCGTACTTGGCGTGGCTGGGCCTGCGAATGTTGTTTAGTCAGGCTGGGGCCGCGCCGCGCAAGAGCCGGATGGATAACGGCCATTTCCTGCGTCAGACCATGATGATCACGTTGCTCAACCCCAAGGCGATCATCTTCTACATGGCCTTTTTCCCGTTGTTTGTCGATCCGGTGAAGCATCAGGGCATAGTGACATTCGCGTTCATGGCCGCGACCGTAGCGGTGGTGACGTTCCTCTATGGTTTGATAGCCGTCCTATTGACCCACAAGCTCGCTCAGCGCATGCGGGCCAACCCGCGCATCGCCAATCTGCTGGAGCGCTTGGCCGGCGTTTGCCTGCTGGGGTTCGGCGTCAAGCTGGTCGCCATGCGCTAAATACGAGCCGTTGGTTTACCCTGTCAGCAACCTGAAAACCATTGTCTTATCGAAGCCAGCCGCTCACTCGGCATTGGTGAGTCAGCGCTGCGCCGCTGGGTTGACCAGGTTCAGAAAGGGCGCCAAGGCGTCACGCCGCAGAGCAAGACGCTGACCCCAGAGCAGCAGAACATTCAGGAGCTGGAAGCTCGGATCGCCTGGCTTGAGCGAGAAAAATCCATACTAAAAAACCGCCTCCCCGGCGCTCCGCGGCTCATTGGATTAGAAATACTGCGTTCTACACTGATCTTACTGGACAGTGGTCGCTGGCTTTTTGGAGGCTTAGTCCCCGTCAAAAAACTTGACCCAGGGGAAGCTGCGGACCCGTTAGTGGTGGCACGAACTTAACGAGGTTAATGTCGTGGCGCCGTTCCACCTAGTCGCGTTGCCGAGTCGGCATTGCGCGATGCCGCCTGTTACCGTCGAGCAGGTTGCGTCGTAAACATCAGTTCGCATGCCGGTATCCGTCCTAAGGGCGCATCTATTCCCTATGCGGTAGTTGTAATGCTGGTCGAGTCGGACGACTTGACCGGCGAGATACTCCTCTCAGACGGCGGGTTGAATCTGACCTAGGTTTAGCGTGCTCCGGTATCTGGAGATGGTTGCAGGCGTTCCGCTTGCGCCTCGTTGACGGTGCCGATGTGTGTTATTCCGAGGTATCAGGCCTCGGAAAGCTGAAACCGATAACCGACCCCATACAACGATTCGATGGGCGTTTCCCCTGGGCACGCCTGCTCCAGCTTGCGCCGCAGGTTGCGGATATGGCTGTCCACCGTGCGGTCGGTGACCACGCGGTGGTCGGAGTAGATCTTGTCGAGCAGTTGGTCACGGGAAAATACCCGCCCGGCGGAACGTGCAAAGGTGCTGAGCAGTCGCAGTTCCAGGGGGGTGAGGTCCAGGGCGATGCCGTCTATCGAGGCGCGATATTGCGCTTCGTCGATCAGCAGTCGCGGCGCCGAGCTGGCCAGCAGTTGGGGCCCGCGGCGCAGGATGGCCTTGACCCGGGCCACCACCTCCCGGGGGCTGAAAGGCTTGCAGATGTAGTCGTCGGCCCCCAGGTCCAGGCCCAGCAGGCGGTCCACCTCTTCGACGCGGGCGGTGATCATGATGATCGGCACGGCGCTGAAACCGCGCAGGTCCTGGCAGATTTGCATGCCGTCACGCCCGGGCAGCATCAGGTCGAGCAGGATCAGGCGCGGTGTTTGCGCACGCACGGTCGGCACCACCTGCAAGCCGTTGTCCAGGCACACGGTTGAGTAGCCTGCCGCGACCAGATAATCCTGCATCAAGGCGGCCAGCTTCGGTTCATCTTCGACAATCAGGATCGGGCTTTTGTCGGTCATGGTTCAGATATCCCGTGGCAAGCGCAGGGTCAGCCAAAGGCCGCCGAGGGGCGAGTGAGCGGCGCTGAGGCTGCCGCCGTGGGCGAGGGCGATGTTGTGACAAATCGCCAAGCCCAGACCGGCACCGCCACTGGCACGGTTGCGCGATGATTCGCCGCGATAGAAGCGCTCGAACAGGCGCGGCAGTTGCTCGGCCGAGACCCCCGGGCCAGAGTCGATGAAGTCGATGCACACATTCGCGCGATCGACGACGGCGCGGATGCGGATGAGCCCGTTCGGGTCGGTGTAGCGCACGGCATTTTCCAGCAGGTTGGAAAACAATTGCTGCAGGCGGCTGGCGTCGGCCAACAATTCCAGGGGCTGCGACGGCAGCTCCAGTTCGACGCGCAGATGCCGGTCGTTCAAACGCTCCTGAAACATCGACACGCTGGCTTGCAGCAGTTGATCGAGTCTGCACGCGCTCTTGCGGTAGGTCAGCGCGCCCACATCCGCCAGGGACAGTTCATACAGGTCATCCACCAGTTTGCTGAGCATGCTGACCTCACCTTGCAAGGACTTCATCGACCCTTGGTTCAGGGTGCGAACGCCATCCTCGATGGCCTCCAGCTCACCGCGCAACACCGACAGCGGGGTGCGCAACTCATGGGAGACATCGGCCATGAACTCGCGCCGCATCTGTTCATTGCGCTCCAGGGTGTAGGCGAGTTGGTTGAAGTCCCGCGCCAATTGGCCCACTTCGTCATTGGAGGCCACGGCCACCCGGCTGCCGTAGTCGCCGCTTGCCAGGCGGTGGGTCGCCGCCGCCACCTTTTTCACTGGCTCCAACAGCGTGCGGGCGATCCACCAGGCAATCAGCATCGCCAGCAACAGCGAAAAGGCGCCCATCACCAGGCTGGTGCGTAACTGGTATTGCTGGAACCGTTCGCCGCCGGCTTCGGTCACGCTCTGGAACGGGGTCACGGCCAGCCAGCCAACGGTTTTATCGGCCACCACAATCGCGCGCAACAACGCATCGTTGCCGATATCCGGGTAGCCGTTCACGCGTTTTTTGTGTTCATCCAGCAAGGCGATGCGAAACAGCGCGCCTGTCAGGTCCGATGCCATGGGCGTGCGCAAATCGTTCTTCGCCGGATCTTCGCCGACCTCGGGCCGCATGATGTCGAACCAGCGATCCGACCGGTTGCGCAGGAACTCCCAATTGCCTTCGCGCGCATAGGCGCTGGCCAGGCGCGGCAGCACGGGGGCCATGCGCTCCAGCGCCTGCTCATTGAGATAGCCGAGAAAGCCCCGCCCGAAACTCCAGCTCGTCGCCACCCCCATGCTCAGGATGACCAGCAGCACGCCGGCCAGTACCGCAATAAACAGTTTGGTGGAGATACTCAACTTCATGGAGGTGGGCCGTTAAGAATGGATTGGGCCATTTAGGCCCTGGCGAAGAAAAGATTCAACCCGGCCGGGCAATCTTCAATTTTCCTGCACATTTGCCTTGCACGATGGCGCTGACTCAAGCCATCCCGTCTTGTAGAGGCCGCTATGTCGACGAAAATCTTCGCCAAATACCTGGTAACCGCCGCGGTTTGCCTGTCCTTGTTCATTCTGGTCCTGCTGGGCGGTTGCTCCGGCGGCGAGCCGGCACCTCAAGCGATCACTCCCAAAGTCTCGGTGATCAGCATAAAACCCCAGAGCCAAGTGCTGACCACCGAGTTGGCGGGGCGTACCCAAGCCTTCATGGTGGCGCAGATTCGCCCGCAAGTCGGCGGTATCGTCCAGCGGCGGCTGTTTGTCGAGGGGGCGGATGTCAAGGCCGGCCAAGCGCTCTACCAATTGGATGCGGCGTCCTATACCGCCGCCCTGGCGCAGTCCGAGGCGAGCCTGGCCAAGTACCGCGCCACCCTTAAATCGGCGCAGGCCACCGCCAGGCGCGACGCCGAACTGGTGAAGATCAATGCCATCAGTCAGCAAACTAACGAAGACGCTCAGGCCACCTTGCTGACGGCCGCCGCCGACGTGCAAGTCGCCGAGGCTGAAGTCCAAACCGCCCGCATCAACCTGGCTTACACGCGCATCACCTCGCCGGTCAGCGGGCGCATTGAAACATCCACGGTGACCCCGGGCGCGCTGGTGGTGGCCAATCAGGACAGCGCATTGACCACCGTGCAGCAACTCGATCCGATCTACGTGGACGTTACCCAATCGACCACCGAACTGCTGCGCCTCAAGCGTGACCTGGCCAGCGGCGTGTTGCAGTCCAATGGCAACGGCGAGGCGCGCATCAGCCTGAAGCTGGACGACGGCACCACCTACAACCAGCAAGGGCGGCTCAAGGTCAGCGGGGTGAGTGTCAACGAGGGCACGGGCACCGTCACCCTGCGTGCCGAATTCGCCAACCCGGACCACCTGCTGTTGCCGGGCATGTATGTCCGCGCGGTGCTGGAACAGGCGCGCGATGACCAGGCCATTCTGATCCCGCAAAAAGCGGTGAACCGCAGCGCCAGCGGGGTGACCACTGCGTTGCTGGTGGTCGACGGCAAGGTTGAACAGCGTGAGCTGACCATCGATCGCGCGGTGGGCAATCAGTGGTGGATCACCGCGGGCCTGAAGGCGGGTGATCAGTTGGTCGTCGAAGGCGGACAAAAAGTCCGTGCCGGCGCCGCCGTCCAGGTGCAGGACGCCAATGCTCAGGCGGCCACGCCGTCCACCCCTGTGAAGGAGGGTTAAGCGTGGCGCAGTTTTTTATTGATCGACCGATTTTCGCCTGGGTCATCGCCATCGTGATCATGCTCGGCGGCAGCCTGTCCATCAGCCAGTTGCCGTTGGAGCAATACCCCGACATCGCGCCGCCCACGGTGAAGATTTCCGCGACCTACACCGGGGCCTCGGCCAAGACCGTGGAAGACTCGGTGACCCAGGTCATCGAACAGCAGATGAAAGGCCTGGATAACCTGACCTACATGTCGGCCAACAGCAGTTCGGCGGGCAGCGCCAGCATCAGCTTGACCTTTACCGCCGGCACCGACCCGGATGTGGCCCAGATGCAGGTGCAGAACAAGCTGCAACAAGCCGAGTCGAGACTGCCGCAATCGGTACAAAGCGAAGGCCTGACCGTGACCAAGGGCGGCTCGGACTTCCTGATGATTGTCGCCCTGGCATCGGATGACCCCAGCGTTACCGGGACTCAGATCGGCGACTACATTTCCACCACCTTGCTCGACTCCATCAGCCGCATAGACGGCGTCGGCGATGTGCAGACCCTGGGATCAGGCTATGCCATGCGTATCTGGCTGGACCCGGCCCTGTTGGAAAAGTACGCGCTGATGCCTTCGGACGTCAGCAGTGCCCTGGAGGCGCAGAACACCGAAGTCTCCGCCGGGCAGCTGGGGGCTTTGCCGGCGATCAAGGGGCAGCAGTTGAACGCCACGATCAGCGCCCGCAGCAAACTGCAGACCGTCGAAGAGTTTCGCAACGTGGTGGTCAAGTCCAGCAGCGACGGTGCCGTGGTGTTGCTGGGCGATATCGCGACCTTGGAGCTGGGCAGCGAAAGCTACGACATCAGCAGCGCCCTCAACGGCAAGCCCGCCGCGGCCATGGGCGTGCAACTGGCGGCAGGTGCGAATGCGCTGAGCGTCGGCAAGGCGGTCAAGGCCAAGCTCAAAGAGATGGAGCCGTTCTACCCGACTGAAATGCAGCTTAAAAACGTGATTGCCTACGACACCACGCCGTTTGTCAGCCTGTCCATCGAGGAAGTGGTCAAGGCCTTGGGCGAGGCCATCGTGCTGGTGGTGTTGATCATGTTCCTGTTCCTGCAAAACCTGCGCGCGACGCTGATCCCGGCGATTACCGTACCGGTGGTGCTGCTGGGCACGTTCGGCGTGTTGGCGATGTTTGGCTATTCGATCAACACCTTGACGATGTTTGCCATGGTCCTGGCGATCGGCTTGCTGGTGGATGATGCCATCGTGGTGGTGGAAAACGTTGAGCGGCTGATGGGCGAGGGGCTATCGCCCGTGGCGGCCACGCGTCAATCAATGCGTGAAATCAGCAGCGCACTGGTCGGCATCACGCTGGTGCTGAGCGCGGTGTTTATCCCCATGGCGTTTTTCGGCGGTTCCACCGGGATTATCTATCGGCAGTTCTCGGTGACCATTGTTTCGGCCATGGTCCTGTCGGTGCTGGTGGCGATGACCCTGACCCCGGCGCTCTGCGCTTCGTTGCTCAAAACGCGTGATGGCCGCGGGCATGGTGCTCAGCACGGGTTCTTCGGCTGGTTCAACCGCACCTTTGAACGTGCCAGCGCCGGTTACGAGCGCTGGGTGGGCGTGGTGCTGCGGCGTTGGGGGCGCAGCCTGTTGCTCTATGGCGCGGTGCTGGTGGTCATGGCGGTGGGGTACATGAGCCTGGCCACGTCGTTTCTGCCGGACGAAGATCAGGGGATCCTCATGGCACAGATCCAGTTGCCAGTCGGGGCGACGGACAGCCGCACGCAAGCTGTGATCAAGCAGTTCGAGGACTACATCCTGAAACAGCCCGAAGTCGAAGCGATGATCAGCATCAGCGGGCTGGGCATGGGGGGTAACAGCCAGAACACCGCGCGCGCGTTTATCCGCCTCAAGGACTGGGACGAACGCGGTGGGCCCGGCCAGGGTGCGGCGGCCATTGCCCAACGGGCGACCATGGCGCTCTCCAGCATCGGCGATGCCGACGCTTTCGTCATGCAACCACCGACGGTGCGCGGCCTGGGCCAGAGCTCGGGGTTCGACCTGCAACTCAAGGACCTCGCCGGCCTGGGCCATGATGCGCTGGTGGCGGCCCGCGAACAGTTCCTTGAGCTGGCCAGAAAAGACCCGCGCTTGCTGGGCGTTCGCAGCAACGGTCTGGACGATGCGCCGCAGCTCAAGGTCAGCATCGACGACCGCAAGGCCGGAGCGCTGAGCCTGAGTACCAGCGACATCAACACCACCTTGTCGACGGCGTTGGGCGGTACGTATGTGAATGACTTTCTCAACCAGGGCCGGGTGAAAAAAGTCTACGTGCAGGGCCAGGCATCCGCGCGCATGCAGGCCGCGGACCTTGATCATTGGTTCGTGCGCAACAGCAGCAATGAAATGGTGCCGTTCTCATCGTTTGCCAGCAGCACCTGGAGTTACGGCTCGCCCTTGCTGGAACGCTATAACGGGAACGCCTCCCTGGAAATTGTGGGCGACCCCGCGCCAGGCGTGAGCTCCGGCGACGCGATGGACGCGGTGGAAGCCATCGTCCGGCAATTGCCCCAGGGCATCGGCTACGAATGGACCGGGCAGTCCTATCAGTTGCGGCTATCCGGCTCCCAGGCCCCGCTGCTCTATGCACTCTCCGTATTGTTTGTGTTCCTGTGCCTGGCCGCGCTCTACGAGAGTTGGTCGGTGCCGTTTTCGGTGATTCTGGTGGTCCCCCTGGGGGTGATCGGTGCAGTGCTGGCGACCCGTGTCGCCGGGTTGAGCAACGACGTGTATTTCCAGGTGGGGCTGTTGACCACCGTGGGCCTGGCCGCGAAAAACGCGATCCTGATCGTGGAGTTCGCCAAGCACCTGCAAGAGCAGGGCAACAGCCTGATCGATGCGACGCTGATCGCGGTGCGCCAACGCCTGCGGCCGATCCTGATGACGTCCCTGGCCTTCATGTTCGGCGTGTTGCCGCTGGCCTTGAGTAGCGGCGCAGGCTCCGCCGGGCGTCAGGCCATCGGTACGGGCGTGCTGGGCGGTATGTTCAGCGCCACGGTGCTGGGGATCTTCTTTGTACCGCTGTTTTTTGTGCTGATCCGCCGCCGTTTCGGCAGCGAGCGCAGTACTCGTCAATCTGCCCCGACAGGTGATGCATGATCAAGTCACATTGGCCTTTGCTGGCCGCCATGGTCCTGGGTGGCTGCGTCAACCTGGCGCCCCAGTATGAGCGGCCGGAAGCGCCTGTTTCCGCGCAATGGCTGCCGACGGCCAGCCTGCCGAAAGGGCAGGCGGGGGTCGATGTCAAATGGCAGCAGTTCTTTACCGACAGCCGCCTGGCACAGTTGCAGGCGTTGGCGCTGGCCAATAACCGCGACTTGCGCCTGGCCAGCCTGAATGTCGAAAAGGCCCAGGCGCAGTACCGCATCAAGCGCGCGGACCTGTTTCCCACCATCGATGCCAGCGTCAGCGGCACCCACAGCCGCACGCCAGGGTCGTTGTCCAGCACCGGCACGGCGGCCACCACTCACGATTACAGTGCGCAATTGGGCTTGAGCAGTTATGAACTGGACGTGTTTGGCCGGCTACGCAACCTGCGGGATGAGGCGCTGGAAGACTACCTGGCGCTGACGGAAACCCGACGCAGTACGCAAATCAGCCTGGTGGCCGAAGTGGCCACCGCCTGGCTGACCCTGGCCGCCGACAACGAACGGCTGCTGCTGGCCCAGCAAACCCTGACCAGCCAGTTGGCCACCTACGACCTGACCCAGCGCAGCTATGCCCTGGGCGGCTCCTCCGCGCTGTCCGTGGCGCAAGCCCAGACCACGGTCGAGTCGGCGCGCGGCGATGTGGCGTCCTACGAGAGCCAGATTCTGCAGGATCGCAATGCCTTGCGCCTGTTGGTCGGCAGCGACCTTCCCGAGGCACTCTTGCCGGGCACGCACCTGGCGTCGGCGGCGGTGCTGGTGGACATACCGGCGGGCCTGCCGTCGAGCCTCTTGCAACAACGCCCGGACGTGCTGTCGGCGGAACACACGCTCAAGTCGGCGAACATCGACATCGGCGCGGCCCGTGCGGCGTTTTACCCCAGCATCAGCCTGACCGCCAACGCCGGCTCGTCCAGCTCGGCATTGGCCGGCCTGTTCAAATCCGGCAGCGGTGCCTGGACCTTTGCCCCGAGCATCAGCGTGCCGATTTTCGACGCCGGGAGTAACCGCGCGACCCTGGATTCGGCCAAGGTCGAGCGTGACATCCAGATACAGACTTATCAGCAGACCCTGCAGACCGCGTTCCGCGAAGTGGCCGACGCGCTGGCCGTGCGCAGCACCCTGGATCGCCGGATCGCCGCGCAACAGGCGCTGACCGACGCCAGCCGCAAGAGCTTCGAACTCTCGGACGCCTTGTACCGGGGCGGGTCGCAAAGCTACCTGGAAGCCCTGGATGCACAACGCTCGCTCTACAGCGCCGAGCAGGACCTGATCACCCTGCGTCTGACCGAGCAGAGTAACCGCATCACGTTGTACAAAGTGTTGGGAGGCGGTTGGAATTAATGGCCCTGTCTCTTGCACACACAATCGCCGCGATGGAACGGCTGGCGCGCGTCAAATCGGCTGACTTCATTCAATGGGAAATCAACATGCGTGCATCTCGTTCCACTTTAAGCCGTTGCGCTCAGGTACTGACCTGCGCCAGTTTCATAACGCTTTCAGCCCTTTGCCAGGCGGATTCCGACAAGGACCCGTGGGAGCGTATCAACCGACCCATTTTCTCATTCAATGACACGCTGGATACCTACGCACTGAAACCCCTTGCCCAGGGATATCAATTTGTCACCCCGCGCATTGCGCAAGACGGCGTGCATAATTTTTTCAACAATCTGGGGGAGGTCAAGAACCTGGCGAACAACTTACTTCAAGCCAAGTTCTATAGCGCCGGGGTTGATACGAGCCGCTTCTTACTCAACAGCACCATTGGCCTGGGAGGATTGGTCGATGTCGCGACGCCCATGGGGCTGCAGCGCAATGACGAAGATTTCGGTCAAACCCTCGGTTACTGGGGGGTAGGTAGTGGTCCTTATCTTGTGCTGCCGCTCTTGGGGCCCAGCACACTTCGCGATGCGCCGGCCATCTTTCCCGATATCTACGCCAACCCGGTTCGTTACATCGGCGACGTTCCGACGCGTAATAGCCTGTACGGCCTGGGCATGATCGACGGACGCGCTCAATACATGAAATCTGAAAAGCTCATCACCGGGGATAAATACAACTTCATTCGAAGTGTTTATCTGCAACACCGGGAGTTCAAGATCAACGATGGAAACATAAAGGACGACTTTTGATCAGCGCGGTTCGACCTCGGGATCAAGTTACCCGTTGACACTATCCGGATGCGCCGCCCATCGAAGCCCAGGCACTGATGGCCGGCGCGGCCGTGGAATAGCAGGCTGGAGTGCTCGCGGCCCTCAAACAATATCGTCGATCAGGATATGAGGCTGCCCGCGACTGCACTGTTCAATGCGCGCCTGGACCTTATACACAGTGCGCAGCATCTGTTCTGTAATGACCTCACGGCTCGCGCCACTGCCTTGTGCGGTACCGTCCGCAATCACCAGCACCTGATCGGCAAAACGTAACGCCTGGTTCAGGTCATGGATGGCGATGAACACAATGACCCGACGCCGGCGGGCCAATGCCTGCATGAAGTCCAACACCTGGACCTGGCGGTGCATGTCGAGGGCGCTGGTGGGTTCGTCCATCAACAGGATCTCCGGCTCGCGCACCAAGGTCTGCGCGATGGACACGAGCTGTTGCTGCCCGCCGCTGAGTTCGCCGAGGTTGCGAAAGGACAGGCCGGTGATCCCCAGCGCCTGCAATATCTCGTCGACCAGCGTCAGCTCATCATCGTGGACGACCCAGCCGGGCGACAGTTGTTTACGTGCCAGAAGCACCGATTCGTACACCGTCAATCGAGCGCTGCCGTTCAAGCCCTGCGGCATGTAGCTGATGCCCCGCACGCCCTTTTTCGAGCCCTGCAGAATCACCCGGCCGGGGCCGTCGATCAAGCCTGCCATACGCTTGAACAGAGTGGACTTGCCGGCGGCATTGGGGCCGACCACCGCGACCACTTGGCCACCCATAAATGCGCCGGTGGTGACACCGCTGATGATCGTGCGCTGACCGTAGCGGGCACCAAGGTTCTCCAGCTGGATCGTCACCATGAGTTTTTCTTCCCGCTGAGAATCAGAGATATGAAGAACGGCACGCCGATCAACGATGTGACCACGCCGATCGGAAAGATCGCGCCCGGAATCAGGGTCTTACTGACCACCGAACTGACGGACAGAATCAGTGCGCCGGTCAGCAGCGACGCCGGCAGGAAGAACCGCTGGTCTTCACCAATCAACATCCGCGCAATGTGCGGGCCGACCAGCCCGATAAAGCCGATGGTGCCGACGAAGGCCACGGGAAACGCGGCGAGCAGGCTGACCATGATCAACGTCTGAAAGCGCAGGCTGCGCACGTTGATACCAAAACTGGCGGCCTTGTCATCGCCCAGCCTCAGGGCTGTGAGGGCCCAGGCGCGCCTGGCGAAAATCGGCAGGGTGACCACGATCACCAGGCAGATCACTCCGAGTTTGGGCCAGGTGGCTTTGGTCAGGCTGCCCATGGTCCAGAACACCACGGCCGCCACGGCTTGCTCGGTGGCAAAAAACTGCACCAGGGCCAACAACGCGTTGAACGTGAACACCAGGGCAATGCCCAGCAGCACGATGGTTTCAGCGGTGACACCGCGGCGCATGCTCAGGAAGTGGATCAGCAAGGCAGAGAGCATGGCCATGACGAACGCGTTCACCGGCACCATGTACTGTGCCGCCAATGGGAACAGGGCCACGCCAAACGCCAGGCCCATGGCCGCGCCGAAGCTGGCGGCGGCAGAAATGCCCAGGGTGAAGGGGCTGGCCAGCGGGTTGTTGAGGATGGTCTGCATCTGCGCGCCCGCCAGTGATAATGCCGCGCCCACGGCAACCGCCATCAGGGCGACAGGCAGGCGGATATCCCACATCACCACGCGCACCTGCGCCGAAGCGTCGTCCGGCGAAAACAGTGCGCCGAGTACTTCGCGCAGGCTGTAACTCGCCGGGCCCAGGGCCAGGTCAAGCAGGACACTGCAGAGCAGCAGCGTCATCAGCCCGGCGAGGATCAGCCGCTTGCGCAGCACCAGGCGACGGTAGGTCTCGCGCTGCACCACCAGGGTGTCGCTCGGTGCGCTCATGGCTTGACCTCGGGGGTGCGCAAGCTGACGAAATAGCCCGGCTCGTAAGGTACCGGCAGAAACCGCTCGTGCAGCTCGCGAAAGGAGGCCTCGGGGTCCAGGTCGGCAAACAGCGTGGGATGAAACCATTTGGCCAATTGCTGGATGGCCACGAACTGGTAAGGGCTGTTGTAGAACTGATGCCAGATCGCATGAAAGGCCTGGTTGTCCTGCGCCTTGATCCCTGCGTAGGCTGGCCGTTGGGTGTACCAGGCCAGTTTGTGCCGGGCTTGCGTCATGTCGGCGCCCGGGCCGACGCCGACCCAATGGCCGCCAGGGGCGAACGCCTCCCAGTTGGCGCTGGTGACTACCACCTGCGCCGGGTTGGCGACGATGACCTGTTCGGGATTCAACTGGCCGAAGGTGCCGGGGATAATGCCTCTGGCGATATTGTCGCCACCGGCCATGTCGACAAAAAGCCCGAAGTTTTCGTTGCCGAAGCTCAGGCAGCAATCGTCCGTGTAACCGCCGATGCGTTCGATAAACACCGCGGGGCGCACAGGCTGCTGCGCTGCGATCACGTCGGTCACCCGGCGGATCTGCCGGTTGCGAAAATCAATGAAAGCCTCGGCACGCGCTTCTTTGCCCAACAGCCGGCCGAACAGGCGCATGGTCGGCTCGGTGTTCTGCATCGGTTGATTGCGAAAGTCGACGTACACCACCGGTATGCCCAGGGCATCGAGCTTCTCGATATAGCGCGCATCCTCGGTGGCATGCTGCGCCTCGATGTTGAGGATGATCACGTCGGGGTGTTGGGCGATCGCTTGTTCGATGTCGAAGGTCCCGTCTTCAAAACCGCCAAAGGTGGGAATCCTGGCAATGGCGGGAAATTTGCGCAGGTAGGCTCCGTAGGTGTCCGGGTCCGACTGGATCAGATCCTTGCGCCAGCCGACGATGCGTTCGATAGGGTTTTGCGTATCCAGGGCGGCGACCAGGTACAGCTGGCGACCCTCCCCGAGAATCATCCGCCTGACCGGCAGATGGACCTTGACCTCGCGGCCAAGCAGGTCGGTGACGGTACGGCGCGCGGTATCCGCCTCGGCGGCGGGGGCGGGCAGTGAAGCCCCGAGCAAGCCAGCCACTAACAGCGCCGCGAAGGCGTGGCTGCGTCGAACGATGGTAACCATGGTTAAAGCCTTTGCAGGTGTCAGAAGTCGACCGTGGCCGAGAGTAAAAGCGTGCGTGGCGAGCCCTGGGAAAACGCTCCATAAGAGGCGACACCCGACCAGTACTCGCGATCGAACAGGTTTTGCACCGTGGCGCGGAACGTTGTCGGCCGCTGTGCGATACGCGTGGTGTAACGTGCGCCGAGGTCGATGCGAGTCCAGGGATCCAGTTGTTGGCTGTTGGCCTGGTTGACGTACTGGCGGGCGGTATAGATCGCGCCACTGGTGAACGTCAGCCCCTCGACCCAGGGGATGTCCCATTCGGCCCAGAGGTTGGCTTGTACATCCGGCACGCCGACCGGGGTGTTGCCCCGGTTGGCGGCAATGCCGGTTTTGGTCAACTGCGCATCCAGCAGCGTCACCCCCCCGAGCAGGCGCGCGCCTGGGGCGACCTCGCCAAACAGGTTCAGCTCGATGCCCCGATTGCGCTGTTCGCCTTGCACCGAAAACGTCCCGCCCGACAACTCGCCGCTGGGCTTCTTGATCTGGAACAGCGCCAGGGTCGACATGAACGTGCCGTAGTCGAGCTTGACCCCGATCTCCTGCTGCCGGGAAACGTAAGGGGCGAAGATCTGGCCTGCATTGGCGGCGTTGGCCGGGGCGACGTCGCCCTTGCTCAGGCCCTCAAGGTAGTTGTAGTAGAGCGACACATGGTCCCAGGGTTTGACCACCACCCCGAACAGCGGCGTGGTCTTGCCTCCGTCATACGACGTGCTCAGCGTACCGGAGGCGTTGTAGTTGCTCGACTCAATATGCTGTCTGCGCAGGCCGAAGGTGACCTGCAGGCGTTGTTCGAGCACCGACAGGGTGTCGGCGATGGCGATGCCGGATAATTGCGTCGCGGAGACCTTTGGCGTATCCGGCTCGGCAATCGAGGGCTTGGGCTGATCGATCGGGTGGTAGATGTTCGACAGGATGACCGCGCCGGATGTGATGCCACGGGACAACTCATCGCGATAACGCGAGACTTGCAGGGCCGTGACGTGGCCGACCGGCCCGGTGTCGAAGCGTAGGCGCGTGCCCGCATCGACGGTGTAGCGCTGCACGTTGAACTTGTAATAGCCGGGTGTCGAGGCGGTGTCGCCGGCGGCGTTGAGGAGGGTTGGGGTCTGGTCGGACATGCGCGCGACAGCCGACCTGCCGCCACCGGCATGGGCGAAGACGGTCAAGGCGTCGGTGAGGTCGTATTCACCGCTGAGCAACGCGGATTTATCACGGGTTTCGGACCAGCCCCAGTCTTGGCTCACATTGGTCCGCCCATTGGCGGCGGAAGGCATCTCCACGCCCGTGTCGATCAGGAACGGTCGAGATGCCGCGTCGAACTTTTCTTGCTGGGAGATCAGGTCCAGGCTGCCTCGCAGGCGATCGGACCGGTAGTCCAGGGACACGGCACCGAGCCCGACGGCGCGCGATTGGTCGTCGATCACGGTGTTGCCTTGCTGGACACTGGCGTTGACCCGCACCCCCCATCGGCGTTCCTCGCCAAAGCGCCGGCTGATGTCGATATGGTTCCCCAGTTGCGCATCCTGGGCGTAACTGGCGGTGAACCGCGTCAAGTCTTCATCCAGAGAGCGCTTGGGCACCACATTGATCACCCCGCCGACGGCACTGTTGGGCGACATGCCGTAGAGCAGTGCGCTCGGGCCTTTGACGACCTCGATGCGTTCGGCGTATTCGGTGAACACCCGATAGTTGGAGGCCACGCCATAGACACCGTCGAAGGCCAGCTCACCGAGGTTGCCTTCGCCGACCGGAAACCCACGGATAAAAAAAGAATCGACAATCCCGCCGGTCTGCCCGGTGGCACGGACCGACGAATCGCGCTCCAGCACGTCGCCCACGGTCGTTGCCTGTTGGTCCTTGATCAGCGCCGAGGTGTAAGTGCTGACGCTGAAGGGGGCGTCCATTACATCGGTATTACCCAGCATGCCCAGGCGTCCTCCCGCGGCCACCTGGCCCCCCGGATACACCGGGGGCAAGGTCTCGGCCGGCTGGTCGTGGCCACTGATCGTGGTCTGCGCCAGGGTGACCCTGCGGAGCGCCAAGGTGTAGCTGCCGTCGTTGCGCAGCAGCATGTCCAGGCCACTGCCGGCCAGCAAATGCGCGACTGCCGCCTGGGTCGAGTAATTTCCAGAAAGCCTTGGGCTGATCAACCCTTCAGTGATCGACGGCTCGAAGGACAAGGCAATGCCGGCTTCCACGGCAAAGCTCGACAAGGTTGCGCCGAGCGGTCCGGGGGCAAGGTTGTACGCGCGCACGGTCACTGAATCCAGCTGCACCGGCGCGTCCGCCCGGGCCAAAGGGCAGGCCGCACCGATCAGGGTCAGGCTGAGCAACGCGCTGCGAATGACCGGCATCAATGGGGGGCCCTGTGGCGAGAGGAAGTGGCTGTTCCTTCATTGCCAGTTGAGATCAAAAAAAGTATCAGCCTGGCAACGCTTTATTTTTTTGCGAGGTTTGCCTTCGCGGCGTCAGGCGGGCGACAGCGTGACCCAATACCCGTTCAAATGGCCGGTGGCGAGCACCGGGTAGGTTTGCACCAGCATGTTCAAGGTGCGTTGGGTATCGCTGATCGGGAAGGCACCGGAGACGCGCAGGTCGGCAATGGCCGGATCACAGCGCACAAAACCACGACGATAACGCGCCAGCTCGGCAACGAAATCCGCCAGGCGCATCTTGTCCGCCATCAGCATGCCCTGGGCCCAGGCACCGACGTAGCGACCGGCGGCAGTCAGCGCTCCAAAGGTCTGTGAGGAAAAGTCGGTGCGCTGCCCGGCGTTGACGATCAGCGGCGCGGTTTGGCGGTTTTCGGCCAGTTCCACTTTCACTGCGCCTTCCAGTACGGCGAGCTGGGTACGCGGGCCCAGTTCACGCACGGTAAAGCGCGTGCCCAGGGCCTGCATGCGGCCCTGTCGGGTGATGACGAGGAAGGGGCGGGGGACGGAAGCGGTATCCGGTGCGGTCTGCACCAGTATTTCGCCTTCGCGCAGATGGATGAGCCGCTGTTGGCCATCAAACAGCACATCCATGGCGGTGTCGGTATTCAACGTGATGCGTGAGCCATCGGCCAGGGTCAATTCGCGTCGTTGGCCCACGGCAGTGCGGTAGTCGGACGACCATCGGCCTGACTCCACCAGCTTCCAGCTGCCCCAACCCGCCGGTATCACCGCCAGCAGCAGGGCCAATTTACCCAGGGCCGCACGCCGCTCCGGATTGCTTGGCCGATCCAGCGCCGACATCGCCAGGGAAGACGGCAAGCCGCCCAGCTTGCTTTGCAGCAATTGCGCCCGCGACCACGCGCGATCGCGCTCGGGGCTGCTGACCTTCCAGCGCTCCCACTCGGCACGCTCGTTGTCGCTCAACCCGTTGTCGCTCAAACGCATCAGCCATTCGGCGGCCTCTTCAAGCACGTCGGGATTCAGCGGTGGCTCTCTGCGCAGCGAGCGCATCTATTCGACCATCATCATGCAGTGCAGGAACGCTTGCTTCATGTAGCGTTTGACGGTGATCAGCGAGACGTCCAGTTGCTTGGCGATGTCGTCGTATTTCAGCCCGTTGATCTGCGACAGCAGGAACGCCCGCTTCACCAGCGGCGGCAGGGCATCGAGCATGGCGTCGATTTCGTGCAGGGTTTCCAGCACCATGAAGTGCGATTCAGGCGACGGCACATCCTGCGCGGGCGCATTGGCGAGTGCCTCCAGGTAGGCGCGCTCCAGCGCCTTGCGCTGGTACCAGTTGATCAGGATGCCCTTGGCCACGCAGCTCAAGTAGGCGCGAGGCTGCTCGATTACCGTGACCTGTGAAGCCAGGATGCGGGTGAAGGTGTCCTGCGCCAGATCCGCCGCATCCATGGCGTTGCCCAGTTTTCTTTTCAGCGTCGCGTACAGCCAGCTGTGATGCCCGCTGTACAGGGCCTCAATCGCGCGCAGGTGACTCGGGTGGTTCGCGGAGTGGGTTTGGCTCATGGCGCGGGCGTGCATCTAATTGAGAAGTATTCCCAATGCTAGTTGACAAGATGCTTGAAAAGCAAGGGGGGATCAGTGCCCCGCGATCGGTGCGATCCCCTGTGCTGGCGTGTCCTTCATCGCCAGGCACCCGGTTCAATCCCGACCCGCGACTTGGTGGGGTTGCTTGCCCGCGGGCCAATAACGCAGAGCGACGATCAGCACCAGCGCCAGCGCATACGCCAGGCAAACGAACAGATACGTGTAGGGCAGGCCATACGCTTGGCTGAGCAAGCCCCCGATGCAGATACCGGCAATCGAGGCAAACTGCGTGGTGCTTTGCGCGATACCCAGTACATAGCCCTGTCGGGCGCTGTCGGCGGTGGTCGAGATCAGGGCCATCAGCACTGGCGTCGTGGCACCCAGCAGTACTCCCCAGACGAAGTAGGTCAGGATAAACACCACGGGGTTGCGGGTAATGCCCGCCACGGCGGTCAGCGCGATGCAACCGATCACCACGTAAGTGATGCGCTGCAGCGTCTGGCGTAGAGAGCGCTGCTCGAAGTAGCGCGACCATGCCGTCGCCGAAAGAATGAAGCCCAGGGCCAATAGCCCGTAGCACAGGCCGACCACTGAGTGGCTGACATCGAATGTGGAACTGACGTAAAGCGAGAACGAAGTCTGGGGCAGCATTCGCGCCAACAGCAGAATCCCCATGATGCCCAACAGCGACAGCAGGGGCGAGCCACGCCAGCCGGCGCCGCTGGCCTGGGCGGGGGCAGAGGTGTTTACCGGCGTGGTTTTTTCCACGGGGGGGACGTCCGGCAGTGTCATGGCGGCGATCACCGTGCAGGCGGCACATAACACCGAGGCCACGATATTGATCCAGAAAAACGTCGCGTAATCGAGAATCAGGCCGCCGAGCACGGCGCCCAGCAACGAGCCGACGTTGGTCGAGATCTGCAGAATCGCGAACAGCCGGGCCCGGCGCGACGGGCTTTCGATACTCACGCCGTAGGCCTGCGCCGGGGCAATGTAGCCCGCGAAGGCACCCTGCAGGAAACGCAGGGCCAGGATCGCCCAGATGTCGCTGAAAAACGCCAGGCCGAGCTGGGTCAAGGACAACCCGGCGAGCGCGCGGATCATCATCAACTTGTGCCCGTATCGATCGCCGATACGGCCCCAGAACGCACTGGTCAGCATGATGCCCAGCATCGGTCCCACGTACACAGCGATGCTGGCGAAACTGAAAAGCGCCTCCGAAGAGGCCAGCTCGCGCAGGTGTACGGGCCAGAACGGCCCGCTCATTTCCATCGCGCCCATGGAGACCAGTTGGATCGCGAACAAAAGATAAACAAGGGTTCTGACACTTGAACCCTGAATGACACCTGCATGGGACATGAGACGGCCTCGGCGGATGAACCCGGTAAAAAAACAGGGAGGGATGATACTTTTTCGCAAGTCGGCTGGCATTAGGAGTGATTCCCATTTTCCTACGTTGAAAGGATCCTCTCGTCATGCCCGTTATCTGTCGTCCCTATGGTGAACGTGTGTTAACCCTCGCGATTCGGAGCGCCATGCTGAATGTCGTCTTGGTCGCATGCAGCGCCAATGCCTCGGCGGCTGCGCCACAGCCCGCAGCGGGCGACGCGTCAACGCCTGACAGCGCGCAGAGCCTGATCCTCGACACCACCACCATCGACGCCCGCGAGGCTGGCCCCACGGCATTGCCGCCGGTGCTGGCCGGCGGGCAGGTCGCCCGTGGCGCGCGCCTGGGGATGATGGGCAACAAGGATGTGATGGACGCCCCGTTCAGTGTGACCAGCTACACCGCCAAAACCCTGGCCGACCTGCAGACAGTGACGGCGGCCGACGCCCTGGAACGCGATCCTTCGGTGCGGTCCACGGGGCAGACGGGCGGTATCGTCGATTCGTTTTTCATCCGTGGGTTTGCCATCGGCGAAGGCAACCTTGGCGAGTTGGCCTATGACGGCGTGTACGGTGTGGCGCCGAACTACCGGACGTTCACCGACTACGCCGAACGCATCGAGGTGCTCAAAGGGCCCGGTGCGCTGATGTACGGTGTCTCGCCGAACAGCGGCGTTGGCGGCGTCATCAACATCGTGCCGAAACGGGCGCTGGATGAAGACCTGACGCGCTTTACCGGCAGTTACGCATCGGACTCCCAAGTGGGCGGCCACTTGGACATCAGCCGGCGCTTTGGTGAAGAAAACCAGTTTGGCCTGCGCTTCAACGGCAGCCTCCAGGGCGGCGACACCGCCGTCGATAATCAGAAGCGCGAGGTGGATATCGGGGCCATTGCCTTGGATTATCGCGGCGAGCGGTTGCGCCTGAACCTTGACTACATCAGCCAGAAAGAAAACTTTGACGGCGCCTCGCGCCCCTTCACCGTCGCAACGGGCGTCGACGTGCCATCTGCCGCCAATGGCCGCACCAGCCTGCCGCAAAAATGGGGGTGGTCGGACACCAAGGAACAGTCGACACTGCTCGGCGGCGAGTATGACTTGAGCGATGCGCTGACCGTGTTCGCCCATGCTGGCGGGGGCAAGTCGGACGTGAAGCGCCTGTCCGACCAGGTGCCCAGGATCCTCAACGACGCCGGCGATACCAGCAATATCCCGGGTTACTACAAGTTCAACGTCGACCGTTCGACCGCCGATGTGGGCCTTCGCGGGCTGTTCGCCACCGGGCCGGTGACGCACATGACCACGCTGATGGCGACCCGTTACCGGGACGAACTGTCCCGAGGCATCACCAATGGTAAGGAGATCCGCTCCAACATCTATCACCCGGTGGATACGCCCAAGCAATACCTCGACGCCCCCAAGGTGCTGCGCATTTCGGAGACGGAACTGTCCGGCGTCGCACTGACGGACACCCTGGGCATGCTGGACGACCGCCTCCAACTGACCCTCGGCCTGCGCCGGCAAGCGATCGAGTCGCGTAACTACAATGCCGCCGGGGCTGTCAGCTCCCGCAACAAAGACACTGCCACGACGCCGTTGCTGGGCGTCGTGGTCAAGCCCTGGGATGACGTGTCCTTGTATTACAACTATGTCGAGGGCTTGAGCAAGGGCGATACCGCCCCAGGCACCGCGAACAACGGCGGCCAGACATTCGCCCCTTATGTGTCCAAACAGCACGAGCTCGGCGTGAAGTATGAACACCACACGTTCATCACGACCGTGGCGTTGTTCCAGATCGAAAAACCCAGCGGCGAGCTGGGTGCCAACAATGTGTATTCCGTGCAATCGGAGCAACGCAACCGTGGCGTGGAGGTGAGCCTGTACGGGGAAGTCGCGCCGGGCACGCGCTTGATGGGGGGCGTGACGTTCCTCGACGGCGAGTTGACGAAGTCCGCCACCGCAGCCAACCGGGGCAACAAACCGGTCGGCGTACCCGACATCCAGGCCAACCTCTGGGCCGAATGGGATACCCCATGGCTGGAAGGCTTTACCTTGACCGGCGGCGCGATCTACACCGACAGCCAATACGTCAACCAGGCCAACACCCAGGAACTGGACGCCTGGACTCGCATCGATGCGGGCGCGCGTTATGCCACGAAGATAGAAGGGCGACCTACGACGTTCCGCGCCACCGTGCAGAACGTATTCGACCGTGAGTACTGGTCGGGCGTCGCCTCCTACGGCGCCTTTTCCCCGGGATCTCCGCGCACCTTGCAGTTGTCGGCCACGGTTGATTTCTGAGGTCGGTGTGGAGTGTGCTTTTCATGACGGCGAATGTGCCACGCACCGCCGGCTAACGGCTCGATGCAGCGATAGCGGAGTTAGTGTTATCGAATAAAAAGTTTTATTGACTAAATATAAATATCGGGTAATGATTTCTGCGCATCTGCTCTCATGCAGAGTCATCTCCAGGGTCATCTCCCGATGAGTCATAAAAACCCGTCTTTTCTTGCGACGCTTTACGTCGAGGCCACTGAATCGTCGTCGGCCACTTGCGCGGCCCCTTTGCTGATGCGTGGCTTTCCCGCCGAGCCGGAACACCGAGTCACGTGGCACAACTGGATGCGTCCGCCCTTCAGCCAGTGGGGGTTCCGCAACCTGGCGCGCTTGCGCCCCACCATTGACGTACCGGCGGGCCCAGGGCCGGTCGGTATGCTCAAGCAGGCTCCCAATGCGCTGGACCAGCTGTGTTTCGACAGTGAGTGTGGGCTGAGCATCAGCGTCATCGATCACCTCGAGGCCAGCCAGACCGACGCCTTTTTGGTGATGCAGGGCGACACGGTATTGTTCGAGCGCTACTTCAACGGTCAGCAGGCCTGCGACCGGCACATCATGTTTTCGGTGACCAAGTCGCTGATCGGCACCCTTGGCGAACAGCTGGTTTCCAGTGGTGTGCTCGAGCCTGGGTTACCCGTCGCGTACTACGTGCCCGAACTGGTGGGCAGCGCGTTTGGCGATGCGACGGTGCGCCAGTTGTTCGATATGGCGGTGGGCATCGACTACAGCGAGGTGTATGACGATCCCAACTCGGAGAGCTCGCAGTACGGTTACGCCTGCGGGTTTCAACCGGCACCGGCGCAATACGCTCAATTCGAGTCGTTGTACCAGTACCTGCCATCCCTCAAAAAGCGCGCCAGCCACGGTGGCTTTTTCCATTATGTGACCGCGACCACCGAAGCCTTGGCTTGGGTCATGGAGCGCGCCTCGGGCAAGGCCTGCAGCCAGTTGTTAGCAGAAATCTGGAGCCGGCTGGGCTGTGATCGCGACGGCTATTTCATGGCTGATCCCTGGGGACGTAACGTTGCCGGGGCGGGTTTCAGTGCGACGTTAAGAGACATGGCGCGCTTCGGCCGTCTGCTGGCCAACGATGGCTGTCACGAGGGGGTTGAGCTGCTGTCGCCCGAGACCGTGGCACGTATCGCCGGCGGCGGGGATCCGGCGATCTACGCGCAAAATGCCGAGTTCTCCGGCTGGACACCAGGTGCGTCCTATCGAAGCCAGTGGTACGTGTTCAACGATCACAGCCAGGCCCTGATGGCCGGTGGCATCCACGGCCAGTACCTGTTCATCGACAAGCCCTCCGGCGTCGTGATCGTCAAGCAATCGTCGCTGACCGATGCGGTCGGCCCGTTCGATGCCGATAGCGTGCGAATGCTGCGCGCTATCAGCGCTCACCTGAGTCACTGACACACCCCGAAAAATAAGAGTCTTGCGTTCTATTCACCTGGCTTTGCCATGTGTTGGCGGCGCTTTGCGTCGCCATTGACTGCCCTGTAACAACAATAATCACACAGGAGCTTCTTATGGTTTTCATCAAGCGTTTCTCTCGAGCGCTCATCGCGGTCGGCTTACCCTTGACCACCCACGTCGCGTTGGCGGGCTACACCTTTGAGGACGGCGATCTCAAGGGCGAAGTCAACCTCACCGCGGGGGGCGCGACGCTATCAACCCGCGGCGTCAACTTTGGCAGCGGCCGGGTCGATGCGCGCAACGGTAAAAATGGCGGCACCAAGATCGACTGGCAAGAGTTCTACGTAAAACCCGGGGTCAAACTCGAGTATGCGTTGCAACCCGATTTCAGCTTGCTGGCCGGCGGTTCCCTGGTCGCGGCAAGCACGTTCGGCGACGGCGATGCGGGCGGCTTTACCCGCAGTTCCGACGGCAAGGTTGCCGCTGAAGAACTGTACGGCGGGTTCCGTGCCGGTGAGTGGAAGTTCACGGCTGGCCGCCAGAACTACATGGTCGGTACGGGGTTCATCGTCATGGACGGCAACCTGGACCAGCTCAAGGACGGCGCCTACTGGCTGGGCCCTCGAACCGCCTTCAAGGATTCGGCGATCCTGGCCTGGGAACATGGCGCCTTGAAGTCTCAGGCATTCACCCTGCGCACCGACGATGACCTGGGTGATTTCCGCATGACCGGCGTCAACCTCGATTACAACCTCGACGACCAAGTGACCCTGGGCGCCATGGCCATGCGGGTCAACGCCCTGGGGCCCAAAGGCAGCACGCTGCCTCGTCGTCGCGACGGCATGCAGGTGTACAACCTGCGGGCGCTCAATGCCAAGGTGCCCGGCGTACCGGCGCTGACCCTGAATGCGGAGTACGCGTTGGAGCGCGGTAGCGGCGAGGGGGTCGATTACGATGCCAACGCCTGGTACGGCCAGGCCGACTATGCCTTCAGCACGTTGCCGTTGACGCCCGTCATCGGTTATCGCTACGCGAGCTTTTCCGGTGATGACAACCTCAGCGATAACCGCCAGAAAGCCTGGGACCCGTTGAGCAAGGGCTTCGTCGACTGGAGTACGTGGCTCGTCGGCGACGTGGTCGGCAACTACCTGCTGTTCAACAGCAACGAAAATGTCCAACAGTTCTCGCTCAAGACCCACCTCAACGAGACCCTGACCCTCGGCGCCATTCACTACCAGTTCTGGCTCGATGAGAAAAACTACATGGGCGCGGCGGTCCGCGATCGGCGCTTTGCCGATGAGAGCGTGATATTCCTCGACTGGACGCCCACGCCGTCGTTCTATACGTCGCTGTCCTATAACTGGGTCAAGCCACTGGCCGCCGCCAAGCAGGTGTTCGGTGACGACCAGACCTTCAGTGCGTTGGAACTGTATTTCACCTATCGCTATTAAGTGCCGCGAGCCTTTGCGGCCGCGCTGGAGTGTTTTTATCATGAACAGTTTTTTGCGTAATACCCTGCTGGGCACAGTCGCTTCGTTGTTGATCAGCGGTTTTTGTCTGGCCGAAGAACGAACCGTAAGGATCTACAACTGGATCGAATACCTGCCGCCGGAAGTGCTCAAGAGCTTCCAGGAAGAGACCGGAATCCGCCCGATCTACGATGTATTCGACAGCGCCGAAACCATGGAGTCCAAGCTGCTGACGGGAAACTCCGGGTATGACGTGGTATTCCCGGGCACCGCCAACCTGGGGCACCTGATCACCGCCGGTGCCGTCCAACCGTTGGACCGCGCGCAGTTGCCGAACTGGCAGCACCTGGACCCCGAGTTCATGAAATCCCTGGAAGCGGTGGGGGACACCGGCAATCGCTACGCCGTGCCGTACCTATGGGGCACCACATTGATCGGCTACAACGTCGACAAGGTGCGCAAAGCCCTGGGCGCCGACGTGCAGATGAACAGCTGGGACATCATCTTCAAGGAAGAAAACCTCGCCAAGCTCGCCAGTTGTGGCGTGGGTTTTCTCGACGCCGGCAACGAGATCCTGCCGATTGCCTTGCACTACAAGGGCCTCGACCCCAATAGCCAGAAGCGTGAGGACTATGCGCAAGCCCAGGCCGTGATGATGAAGATCCGCCCTTACGTCACTTACTTCAACTCGTCGCGCTACGGCATGGACCTGGCCAACGGTGATATCTGTGTGGGCGTGGGCTGGTCCGGCGGTGTCGCATTGGCCACGCGACTGGCAGATGCCGCCGGCAAGGGCGTCAAGGTCGAGATGGCACTGCCCAAGGAAGGCGCGCCGATGTGGGCGGACGTGATGATGATCCCGGCCAATGCGCCCGATACTGCAGAGGCCCATGCGTTCATCAATTACATCCTGCGCCCGGACGTGATTGCGCGCATCAGCAACAAAATCGGCTACCCCAACCCGAACAAGGACGCCACTGCGCTGGTGGACGCCAGCATCCGCAACGACCCCAACATGTATGTGCCGGAGGAAGCGCGCAAGACCCTGTTCGCCCTGGAGCCGATCCCGGCCGCCGTGGAGCGCATCCGTACCCGCACCTGGACCGCCATCAAGAGTAACCGCTGATCGGTATGGCCTGACCCCGTAATGGGTCAGGCCTGCATGCCGTAAAACAGCAACTCGGTGATGCGCCTGACCTGGGTAGAGTGCGCGTCGATATCCGGGTGTTCCTGGTTCACCAGTCGGAACAGTTGCAGGTGCGAATAGTCGTTCAACAGGAACGCGGCCAATTCCACATCGAGCTGCGGACGCAGCTTGCCAGCCCGTTGCAATTCCCGCAGCAATTCGCTGATTTCGGCCCTGAGCGCATCGTTCATGGCCCGATAGCCTGCCGGCAGTTCATTGTTGCCACCGAAGAGAATCAGCGGCAGCAGTTCACGCCACAGGCTGGGGTGCATGACTTCCAACGCATAGCCGGTAAGAAGGCGTTCCAGGTGGCAGAGCGCCTCGACCGGGTCGTCTATTTCGTGGATCCGGCTGCGGGTGTCGATGATCGCGCGTTGATCGGCGTGGTGCAGGATTTCCAGGATGATTTCCTGCTTGTTGCCGAAGTACTTGAACACCGTCGGCGGCGACACCCCGGCCTGGCTGGCGATCTGTTCGATGGTGGTGTTCTGGAAACCCTGGCGTTCAAACAGTTCGATCGCGGCCTTGCTGATGGCTTGCCGGCGTTCGGCTTTCTGACGTTCACGCAGTCCGCTCACAGGAGATCCTTGTCATGAGTAAAAAGAGGGGCGCTTGTCGCCCCGGTATCCCTGCAAAATACTTAATTGGGTAAAGCTTTTAAAGCACTAATTGCCATTCAAGGGGTTTGCCGCTGATGCTTCTTCAATCGGTAGGCAAATTGAGCGCGGCTGAGCCCCACGAGCCTGGCGGCGGCGGCCAGGTTGCCGGCGTTTTGTTGCAGCGCTTCATTGATCAGGCGCGATTCAAGGCCGTCGATGGAAAACCCCTGGTCCAGCTGGCCAAGGGTGTCCAGCAGTGCAGGGCGGGGCGCTGTGGTGGTTAGCTGCGGCCCGCTGTTTGACAGGCTGCCGTGGTCGTCCAGGCCATAGGGATCGGCGGGCATCGGCTCGTTGCGAAACAGGTGCACCAGGTCAATCGCTTGGCCTTCGTCACTGGCGATCAGGCCGCGTTCGATCAGGTTTTGCAGCTCGCGCACATTGCCCGCGAAGTCATAGCGCAGCAAAACCTTCAGGGCGCGCATGGTCAGGCCCGCTGGCGTTCGCGCGTATTCCTGGCAGAAGCGTGTGAGGAATGCGTTGATCAGCAGCGGGATGTCGTCCCTGCGTTCGCGTAGCGGTGGCAGGGCGATGGGGTAGACATTCAGCCGGTAGAACAGGTCTTCACGAAACGTACCGTCAGCCACGGCTTTACGCAGGTCGATATTGGTGGCGGCGACCACGCGCACATCCACCTTGATACCGCGCACGCCGCCGACCCGTTCGACTTCCCGTTCCTGCAAGGCCCGCAGCAACTTGCTCTGCCCGCCCAGGCTGAGGCTGGTGATTTCATCCAGGAACAGCGTGCCGCCCTGGGCCCGTTCGAAACGCCCAGGGCGCGAGTGCGTCGCGCCGGTATAGGCACCGCGTTCGACGCCGAAGAGTTCGGCCTCGATCAGGTTATCCGGAATGGCGGCGCAATTGAGCGCCACGAACGGGCCGTCATGGCGGTGACTGAGCTGGTGCAACTGGCGCGCAAACATCTCCTTGCCCACCCCGGACTCACCGCTGATCAACACCGTTGCCGGGGTCAGCGCGACGCGTTGCAGGGCTTGTGTCGCGGCGTTGAACGCCGCGCTGGCGCCCACCAGCGTTTGCGGCGGTTTGGCCCTGGCGCTGTGGCTCACCGGGTGCTCGGGCGTGGGCGCGAGCGTGGTGCTGGTGACGGCTTGGGACACATTCAGGTAGCGCAGGTCTTGCTCGACGTCACCCCATTGCTCGGCCGTCTTGCCGATCACCCGACAGCTGCGGTGGCCCATGCCACGGCATTCCACTTCGCGGAAAATCACCATTTGCCCGAACAGGCCACTGACGAAACCGATGGCATAGCCGGTTTCAGTCCAGCACACCGGGTCCTGGCCGATGCCGTAGGCGCGCACATGCTCATCGGCCTCGCAGGAGTGGTGCCAGAGGAACTCACCTTCATAGAACCCCGAATCGGCATCGAACTTGAAGTGCAGCGGCTCGACCTTGGTCATGCCCTCCAGGGTGTGCAGGTGTGTCCCTGCGCGAAACACCGCGGCGGCATCGGCCTGTGGCCAGCGCTCGCGTATCAACCGCGCATCCCGCGCGCCGGAGGCATAACCGGTGCGGGTGAACAGGCCGCGCGCCTGCTCCAGGCCCAGGCGTTCGATGACCTCCCCGCGCAGGGCGCCGAACGACGAACTGTGCAGCAACAACATGCGTTGATCGTTGAGCCAGATACGCCCGTCTTCGGGAGAAAAAAACAGGCAGTCGGTCAGTTCCGCCGGTGTGGGCGAGCTGCCGGCGCTGAGTTGGCGGCTGTCGCCGCGCGGATGGAAGGCCGCGTTGGCCACCCGGTCGTCGGGCAGCGCACTGGGGGGATTAGTCATTGTTATGCCCCTGCAAAGCGAGTGAACGATATGAGTAACTGCTCAGATAGTTATTAAACATAACCTTATCAATTGAACAAGTGGCAGGGCCCCGGTTCTTGCAGGCAACCGCTCGGTGGGGTGTGAGCGCAGCGCGGCGGGCCGCGATCCAGAGCCGTCGACGTGTTACGTCAGCAGCTTTGCGCGCAAGCGGCACAGCCTTTGCTCAAGGCTTGATGCGGCGTTTGCACCCTGTGCAGGCGATGACAATTACAAGAACTCGGAGTTGCCATGTCAGTGTCTGAAACCACTCACTTTCTACAGCGGGCCATTGCGTCCGAATGCCTGTTCAACGGCGATTGGATACCCGCCTCGGGGTCCGTGATCCCAGTGATCGAACCCGCCACCGGCGAACCCCTGATGCGCTGCGCCATGGCCACCCCGGCCGACATCGCCATCGCCTGCCGCAACGCGGCCCTGGCGCAGCCGGCATGGGCTGCATTCGGCCCTCGGGAGCGTGCCGAGGTGTTTCGCAAGGCGGCGGACCTGGCTCAGCAGTCCTTCGCGGAACTGGCGCTGTATGTCGCGCGGGAAACCGGCGGCGCGTTGTTCAAGGGTGAACACGAAGTGCGCGAAGCGATAGTGCTGCTGCATCAGGCGGCGGGGCTGTTGTCCCAACCGCACGGGGTGGTGCTGCCCAGTGAAGCCGGGCGCCTGTCCTATGCGCGGCGTCAGCCCCATGGCGTGGTCGGGGTGATTTCGCCGTTCAATTTTCCGCTGATCCTGTCGCTGCGCTCGGTGGCGCCGGCGCTGGCGGCGGGCAATGCGGTGGTGCTCAAGCCCGACCCGCAGACGCCGGTCAGTGGTGGTTTTCTCATCGCCCGGCTGTTCGAAGAGGCGGGTTTGCCCAAGGGCCTGCTGCAGGTGTTGCCCGGCGCTGCGCCGGAGGGGGAGGCGCTGTGCCGCGATCCGAATGTGCGGATGATTGCGTTCACCGGATCCACCGCGGCGGGGCGCAAAGTCGCTGAAGTGGCGGGGCGACACCTGAAAAAAGTCGCGCTGGAACTGGGCGGCAAAAACCCGCTGATCATTCTCGAAGACGCCGACCTCGACCTGGCCGCGAGCAATGCCGCCTGGGGCGCCTGGATGCACCAGGGGCAGATCTGCATGGCGACCGGCTTGATTCTCGCCCATGAATCCATCGCCGAACGCCTCACGCGCAAGTTGGTGGACAAGGCCCGGGCGTTGACGGTGGGCAATGCCGCCCGGGGTGAGGCCGCGCTCGGCCCATTGATCAACCAACGGCAATTGCAGCGCGTACACGCAATCGTCAGCGACAGCCTGCAAGCGGGCGCGCGGTTGGAGGCGGGCGGCGAATATGACCGGTTGTTCTACCAGCCCACCGTGCTCAGTGGCGTGCGTCCGGGGATGCGCGCGTTTGAGGATGAAATCTTCGGCCCGGTGGCCACGGTGGTCAGCTTCGCCACGGACAAGGAGGCCATCGAACTGGCCAACCGCACCGAGTACGGCCTGTCGGCCGCCATCATCTCGCCGTCGGTCGGGCGCGCCATGGCCATCGGCGAGCGGCTTGACTGCGGCCTGTTGCACATCAACGACCAGACCGTGGCCGACGAATGCATCAACCCGTTCGGCGGGCGCGGCGCCTCCGGTAATGGCGGCAGCGTGGGCGGGCCGGCCGACTGGGACGAGTACAGCCAGTGGCAGTGGGTCACGCTGAAAAATACACCGCCTGCCTATCCGTTCTGAGCCCTGGCTCATCGGTTTGATCCACCCATGCCTATACAAAAACAAGAGGGCTTGAACATGAACCTGCAGAACAAAACCTTGATCGTCACTGGCGTCGCTTCCGGCATTGGCGCCGAGCTGGCGCGGCTTGCGCGCTTCCAGGGGGCCACGGTGATCGGCGTTGATCGCCATGCACCGCAACTGACCCTGGATAGCTTCGTCCAGGCTGACCTGGGCGACCCTGCCAGCATCGATGCGCTGGTGGCACGCCTGCCGGCGCGCATCGATGGGCTGTGCAACATTGCCGGCGTGCCCGGTACGGCGCCCTTGCAAGCGGTGGCCACGGTCAATTACCTGGGGCTGCGGCACCTGACTCAATCGCTGCTGCCACGCATGCCGGCGGGCGGCAGCATCGTCAATGTCGCCTCGGTCCTCGGCGCGCAATGGCCGCAACGGCTGGAGCGGCACAAGGCCCTGGCCGCGACGCCAAGCTTCGAGGCAGGGCAGCAGTGGCTGGCGGCCAACCCGGTGGAGCAGGACAACTGTTATCAGTACTTCAAGGAAGCGCTGATCGTGTGGAGCTTCCAGCAATCCCAGGGCTGGTTTCGCGATCACTCGGTACGCATCAACTGCGTCGCGCCGGGGCCGGTGTTTACCCCGATCCTCGGCGATTTCGTCAGCATGCTCGGGCCGGAACGGGTGGCCGCAGACAGCCAGCGCATGACCCGGCCAGCCCTGGCCGATGAGGTGGCAGCGGTGATTGCCTTCCTCTGCTCGGACGCTGCGCGCTGGGTCAACGGGGTCAATCTGCCGGTGGACGGTGGCTTGGCCGCGACCTACGTGTAGCGCTTGCAGCGGCGCTAAACCCCGGCGCGGCGCCTCCGCGCCGGGGGTCTTGAACAACAACAAAAATACAGGACATCCAAGATGCTCAAGCCTATCTTGCGCACGGTTGCGGCCATGCCTTTTGTCGCACTGTCATCGATTGCACACGCTTACGACCTGCCCGGGCTCAACCTCGGTAGCACCAGTTTCTACGACGGCTCACCGGCTCCGGCCGGCCCTGGCTGGTACCTGGAGGAATACCTGACGTACTCCCGGGCCAGCCGCTTCAATGACGCCAACGGTCACAAGCTGGCGTTGCCCAGGCAGGACCTGGACGTGGTGGCGCCCACCACGCAGATCATCTACCTCGGGCAACCCCTGGCCAATGGTGCGATGCCGGGACTCACCCTGATCAACACCTCCCTGGTCCACGCAGATGTCGACGATGGCTTGAACAATGCGGCGCTGAGTTCTCGCGCCGGGTTTGGTGATGTGACTGTGGGGCCCTTCCTGCAACTGCCGACCCTGGGCCGCGCCGATGGCAGCCCGTTGTTGACCCAACGTGTCGAAGCCGATATCTCGGTGCCGGTGGGGGCCTATGACCGCAAGCGCTCGATCAACCCAGGCAGCAACTTCTGGTCATTCAACCCGTATTACGCGGCAACGTACTGGTTCAGCCCGAAGTGGTCGGCGAGCGGGCGTTTCATGTACCTGTGGAATGGCAAGAATGATGAGCCGCAGGCCGGTTTTGGGGATGTTTCCGATACCCAGGCCGGCCAGGCGTTGCATGCCAACCTGACCGTGCAATATGCCTTGAGCCAGCAACTGAGCGTGGGGGTGAACGGCTACTGGTTGAAGCAGATCACCGACACCCAGGTGGACGGGCACGCCGTGAGCGGGCGCCGGGAGAAGGTCTGGGCCATGGGCCCAGGCCTGTTATACGCCTTCAACAAGGAGAACGTGCTATCGGTGAACGCCTACTTTGAACAGCAGGCTGAGAACCGCACCGAGGGCAACAAACTGGTGCTCAATTGGCTGCACAAGTTCTAGGCTTTGGTGTGCCCGGCCGCTTCCGGGGTGGACAGGTTCAGTGGCGCCTTACGCACCATGACGGTGATGATGGCCAGCGCCGCGATCGCCAACCCGGGAGAGGTCGCCAGCAGGACGCCTGTGGTGCCCGCACCTGCGGCGAGCAGTTGTCCCGCCGCCAGCGGTCCGGCCACCGAGCCCAGCCGGCCAATGGCCACGGCCGCACCGACGCCGGTGGCGCGCACCGCCGTTGGATAGGAGGGCGGTGCCGATGCATAGAGCACCAACTGCGCGGCCATGACGAACAAGCCCGCGGCGAAACCGGCGATGGCCATGGGCACGATGCCCACCGACAGCCCGACCCCGGCCAGGGCCGCGAGCAATCCGGCATACACGAACAGCACCACTCTGAGGGCATTGCAGCGGTCCAGCAGGACACCGCCGAGCAGCGAGCCAAGGGCGCCGCCGATGTTGAACAGCATCTGCACCATGCCCGCCTGGGGTTTGCTGAAGCCTTGTTCGAGCAACAACGACGGCAGCCAGTTGAGCAGCATGTACATCACGGTCAGGGTGAAGAAGTAGCTGAGCCACAAGGCCAGCGTGGTGCCTGCGCGCCCTTCGCCGAACAGTGCCTGGCGAGTGGAGGGGCGGGCACTGAGGGTATTGTCGAGCTGTTGGCGAAAGGCATTGGACTCGGGCAGCAGCAGGATCATCAACGGCACGGCCAGCAAGGGCGCCAGGCCGCCGATGATAAAGGTGGTCTGCCAGTGTTCACTGGAAAACATCGCCACCACCGCCGCCAATGCGCCGCCCAACGGCACGCCGCAGTACATCACACTGATGGCGGTGCCCCGGCTGCGTTCGCTGACCGCTTCGGCGCACAGCGCGATCAGGTTGGGCAGCGCGGCACCCAGCCCGAGGCCGGTCAGAAAGCGCACCAACAGCAGGCTCGAGTAGCTTTCGACAAACGCGGTGCAAAGCGAGAACAGCCCGAACAGCAGCACGGCGATCACCAGGATTTTCTTGCGCCCGATTCGGTCGGCGACCCAGCCGCCGAAGAACGCCCCCGGCAGCAGGCCAATGATCCCGACGCTGAACACCCAACCGAGCATCTTCGGGTCCAGGGCAAAACTCTGGCGCAACCCCGCGGCGGCGGTTCCGGCGGCTTGCAGATCGAACCCTTCGATCAGCGCAACGATAAAGCACAACGCGATAGTCAGCGTCGAACGACGCGATGGACTGTCCATGGGCAAACCTCATTGTTGTTGTTTTTGTTGTGGTGGCGAGCGCAAGTGGCTGCTGCTGATTAAGATAACAAAGATAACTAAAAAATGAAGGGCGTATTAAAAATGCTAAAAACAGTAAATAAGTGCTTTAAATTCATGGTGTTGTGATGCGTGTCAGTGTTCATCATAAAAATAGATAGCTTTATTAATGTTCGATTATCGGTCAGTCGCTGTTGACGAGTGCCGTCGGCTGTTTCCATTCTCTATTGGCGAAGCCGAACGGGCCGAGCGTGTGCCACCCCCAAAAACAACAACAAAAAATGGACAACGAACATGCCAAAACTCCCGATGGAGGACGCCGTTGCAGTGGTGTCCGTCTCCTGTGTGTCGAACCGCAAGCCAGGCCTGGTCATGGCGTTGCTGGCCTTGAGCGTGTTGCCCTCCCAGCTGTGGGCGGCCGGCTTTATCGACGACAGCCACGGCACCTTGACCCTGCGCAATTACTATCTGGATCGCGACTACAAGGACGACGGTGCAAAGACCGCTGCGCGAGAATGGGCCCAGGCGTTCATCCTCAACCTGGAATCGGGGTACACCCCGGGCCCGCTGGGCTTTGGCCTGGATGTGCGCGGGTTGATGGGGGTCAAGCTCGATTCTTCGCCGGACCGCAGCGGCACCGAGTTGTTGCCGGTGTCGGCCAGCGACAAGCGTGCCGCCGATGAGTACTCGCGCCTGGCGCCGACCGCCAAGCTGCGGTTTGCCCAAACCACCGTGAAGACCGGTGACGTGTCGATCTTCCTGCCGTTCGCCTTTGCCAGCCCGTCGCGCCTGCTGCCGCAAACCTTTCGCGGCACCACCTTGAGCTCCAAGGACATCGACGGCCTGACCTTCAATACCGGCTATATCGACCGCATCAACAAACGCGACTCCACCAGCTACCAGGCCATGACCATCGCCTCGCCCAACCGGCGTTTCAACGCCACCGCCACCACCTCGCACCTGGCTTACGTCGGCGGTGACTACCAGGTCAACAAAGACCTCAGCCTGCGCGCCTATCACTCGCAGATAGCCGACCTCTACCAGCAGGACACCCTGGCGTTGCTGCACAATCTGCCCGTGGGCGATGGCGTGCTCACCAGCGACTTGCGCAGTTTCTTCAGTCGCGAGGACGGCAGCGCCAAGGCGGGGAACGTGGATAACCGCAACCTCTCGGCGTTGTTTGGCTACCGCCTGGGCGGTCACAAATTCAGCCTGGGCTACATGCATTCCAGTGGGGAGACGGCCACGCCCTATATCTCCGGGACGGAGCTGATGGGCATGAGCGAACTGACCATGAGTTCGGACTTTCTCAACGCCAAGGAGCGCACCTGGCAGGCGATCTACGACTATGACTTCGCGGCTTCCGGTTTACCGGGCCTGAAGGGCCGGCTGCGTTACGTGCGCGGCGATAACATCGAGCTGGCGGCATTCAACGCCGAGGATCGCAAGGAGCGCGAGTTCCAGATGGAGCTGGGCTACGTGATCCAGAGCGGCCCGCTGAAGAACGTCGGGCTGCTGGCGCGCAAGTCGATCTATCGCAATGACTTCCCGGCTGGCGCAGCATTTCGCGATGAAAACCAGACCCGTTTCCTGGTGCTCTACACCGTGGCGCTCTGGTAAGCCGTCAGTCCTGATACACCTTCTTCAGCAAGCGCAGCAGCTCTGCACGTTCCTCAGCGTCCAGGGCTGCGGTGGAGTCCAAGTCACTCTGGACGGCGATCTCTTTGAGCGCCTTGAGCAGGGTTTCGCCGGTCTTGCTGAGGAAGATCCCATAGGAGCGCTTGTCTGGTTTGCAGCGCACACGCACGGCGAGGGCGCGGCTTTCCAGCTTGTTCAGCAACGGCACCACCTGGGGCGGCTCAATCGCCAGCGCGCGAGCCAGGTCGGTCTGCATCAGGCCGGGATTCTGCTCGATGATCGCCAGGGCCGAGAACTGAGCGGGGCGCAGGTCGTGCTCGGCAAGCCGACCGATCAGGTTCTGGAACAGCTTGAGCTGGGCGCGCCGTATGGCGTAACCGATCAGGTCGTCCAGGGCCGAATCCAGCGGCGCACGCCCCTCAGTGATGTCGGGCAGGGCCAGGTTGGCGTCGGCGATGTTGGAAGGCTTGGCCATTGACAGTGCAATCCTCAGAAGGTGGAGGTTAAGAAAGCTATCTAGTTTGCCGAGGTTCGCGAGCCATGGCTATGCCGGCTTTTCATAACGCCCGAGCGGCTTAGGTTTTACAAGGGGAAAATATTGGTTATCAAGGTTAATAGTTAATTGACATAACTATATTTGCGGTTTAATTTCGAATCATCTTCCAACCAAGAACAAGAGCGTACCGTCATGAGCAATTACGAAGGCCGTTGGACCACCGTCAAGGTTGAAATCGAGGAAGGCATTGCCTGGGTCATTCTCAATCGCCCGGAAAAACGCAACGCCATGAGCCCGACCCTGAACCGCGAAATGATCGACGTCCTGGAAACCCTGGAGCAGGACCCCGACGCCGGCGTACTGGTACTGACCGGTGCCGGTGAAGCCTGGACCGCCGGCATGGACCTCAAGGAATACTTTCGCGAAGTGGATGCCGGCCCGGAAATCCTCCAGGAGAAAATCCGCCGCGAAGCCTCGCAATGGCAATGGAAACTGCTGCGCATGTACGCCAAGCCCACCATCGCCATGGTCAATGGCTGGTGCTTCGGCGGCGGCTTCAGCCCATTGGTGGCGTGCGACCTGGCGATCTGCGCCGACGAAGCCACCTTCGGCCTCTCGGAAATCAACTGGGGCATCCCACCGGGCAACCTGGTGAGCAAGGCCATGGCCGACACCGTGGGCCATCGTCAATCGCTGTACTACATCATGACCGGCAAGACCTTCGGCGGGCAGAAGGCCGCCGAGATGGGCCTGGTCAACGAAAGCGTACCGCTGGCGCAACTGCGCGAAGTGACCATCGAACTGGCGCGCAACCTGCTGGAGAAAAACCCGGTGGTGCTGCGGGCGGCCAAGCATGGCTTCAAGCGTTGCCGCGAACTGACCTGGGAGCAGAACGAGGATTACCTCTACGCCAAGCTCGATCAGTCGCGCTTGCTCGACACCGAAGGCGGCCGCGAGCAGGGCATGAAGCAGTTCCTCGACGACAAGAGCATCAAGCCCGGCCTGCAGACGTACAAACGCTGAGGCTGGCTGGCGAATGGCGGGCGCATCCCGCTGTTCGCCGCCTCACCCTGGCGCTACTGTGACATCGCTTGAATGCATTCCCCATAAAGACAATAAAGAGGAATCACCATGCTGGACGTGCCCCTGTTGATCGGCGGCCGGTCGTGCCCCGCCCGTGACGGTCGAACCTTCGAGCGTCGCAACCCGGTGACCGGTGAAGTGGTTTCGCGGGTTGCCGCCGCGACCCTGGACGATGCCGACGCCGCCGTGGCCGCAGCCCAGGCGGCGTTCCCCGGCTGGGCCGCGCTGGCGCCGAACGAACGCCGCACCCGGTTGCTCAAGGCGGCCGAACACTTGCAGGCGCGCAGCGCCGAATTCATTGCCGCCGCTGGCGAAACCGGCGCCATGGCCAACTGGTATGGCTTCAACGTGCGCCTGGCGGCCAACATGCTGCGTGAAGCGGCGTCGATGACCACCCAGATCACGGGCGAAGTGATTCCCTCCGATGTCCCCGGCAGTTTCGCCATGGCCCTGCGTCAGCCGTGCGGCGTGGTGCTGGGGATTGCGCCGTGGAATGCCCCGGTCATCCTCGCCACGCGCGCCATCGCCATGCCGCTGGCCTGCGGCAATACCGTGGTGCTCAAGGCTTCGGAGTTAAGCCCGGCAGTGCATCGCCTGATTGGCCAGGTCTTGCAGGATGCCGGGCTGGGCGATGGCGTGGTCAACGTCATCAGCAACGCACCGGCCGATGCCGCCGCGATTGTCGAACGGCTGATCGCCAACCCGGCGGTGCGCCGGGTCAACTTCACCGGCTCGACCCATGTCGGGCGGATTGTCGGCGAACTCTCGGCGCGTCACCTCAAGCCGGCCTTGCTGGAGTTGGGCGGCAAGGCGCCGCTCCTGGTGCTCGACGACGCCGACCTGGATGCGGCGGTTGCCGCGGCAGCGTTTGGTGCCTACTTCAACCAGGGGCAGATTTGCATGTCCACCGAGCGCCTGATTGTCGATGCCAAGGTCGCCGATGCGTTTATCGCCAAGCTGACCGCCAAGGTCGCCAGCCTGCGCGCCGGTGACCCCGCGGCGGCGGATTCGGTCTTGGGTTCCCTGGTGGATGCCAGTGCCGGTACGCGCATCAAGGCCCTGATCGACGATGCGCTGGACAAGGGCGCACGGCTGGTCGCGGGCGGCCAGTTGGAGGGCAGCATCCTGCAGCCGACCCTGATCGATGGCGTCACCGAGAACATGCGCTTGTACCGCGAAGAATCCTTCGGCCCGGTGGCGGTGTTGCTGCGCGGTGACGGTGATGAAGCACTGCTGCGCCTGGCCAACGACTCCGAGTTCGGCCTGTCGGCGGCGATCTTCAGCCGCGACACCGGGCGTGCGCTGGCGCTGGCGCAGCGGGTGGAGTCGGGCATTTGCCACATCAACGGGCCGACCGTGCATGACGAGGCGCAGATGCCCTTTGGCGGGGTCAAGTCCAGCGGTTACGGCAGCTTTGGCGGCAAGGCGTCGATTGAACACTTCACGCAATTGCGCTGGGTGACCTTGCAGAACGGGCCGCGGCATTACCCGATCTGAGCAGGCGTCGCGACATAACAATAACAAGGCGGCTGTGATCCGCCTTGCTGGAGGACACCCTTGTGAGTTCCGAATTCAGACCGCAACCCCAGCCCGCACCGCGCTACCGCGAGGTCTCCATCGGCCACGCCCCGGTGGCGGTCACTGAAGAGCAGGGCGTGCTGCATATGCGTTCCCTGGAGCCATTGGCCGAGTTGCCGGCGCGCTTGCTCGATCGTCTGGTGCATTGGGCCCGGGTGCGTCCCGAGCAGACCTTCATTGCCGCACGCCAGGCCGATGGTGACTGGCGTCGCGTCAGCTACGCGCAGATGCTTGAGAGCGTGCGGGCGATTGCCCAGGCCTTGCTGAGTTACGGCCTGTCAGCAGACAAGCCGCTGGCGTTGCTGTCGGGCAACGACATCGAGCATCTGCAACTGGCCCTCGGCGCGATGTACGCCGGTATCCCTTACTGCCCGGTGTCGCCGGCGTATTCGTTGTTGTCCCAGGACTTCGCCAAGCTGCGGCATGTATGCGACCTGCTGCAGCCGGGGCTGGTGTTCGTCAGCGATGCGGCGGCCTACCAGCGCGCGCTCGACGCGGTATTGCCGGCCGAGACGCCGCTGATCTGCGTGCGCGGCCATGTGCCGGGACGCACCCAGGTCAGCTTCGCGAGCCTGCTGCAAACCCCGGGCGGCAGTGCGGCCGATCAGGCGTTCAATGCCACCGGCCCGGACAGCATCGCCAAGTTTCTTTTCACCTCGGGCTCGACCAAATTGCCCAAGGCGGTGATCACCACGCAACGCATGCTCTGCGCCAACCAGCAGATGTTGTTGCAGACGTTTCCGGTGTTCGGCGAAGAGCCGCCGGTGCTGGTGGACTGGTTGCCGTGGAATCACACCTTCGGCGGCAGCCACAACGTCGGCATCGTGCTCTACAACGGCGGCACCTTTTACCTCGACGCTGGCAAGCCCACGGCCCAGGGGTTTGCCGAGACCCTGCGCAACCTCAAGGAGGTGTCGCCCACGGCCTATCTGACGGTGCCCAAGGGCTGGGAAGAATTGGTCAGCGCCCTGGAGCAGGATGCCGAGTTGCGCGAGTGCTTTTTTGCGCGAATGAAATTGTTTTTCTTCGCCGCCGCGGGCCTGTCGCAAAGTGTCTGGGACCGCCTCGACCGGGTGGCCGAACAGCACTGCGGAGAACGCATCCGCATGATGGCGGGGCTGGGCATGACCGAAGCCGCGCCATCCTGCACCTTCACCACCGGGCCGTTGTCCATGGCCGGCTATATCGGCTTGCCCGCGCCGGGCTGCGAGGTGCGCCTGGTGCCGGTGGACGGCAAGTTCGAAGGGCGCTTCCGCGGGCCGCACATCATGCCGGGGTACTGGCGGGCACCGGAACAAACCGCCGAGGTGTTCGACCCGCACGGCTTCTATTGTTCAGGGGACGCGATCAAGCTCGCCGACCCGAATCGGCCGCAACTGGGGCTGATGTTCGACGGGCGCATCGCCGAGGATTTCAAACTGTCCTCCGGGGTGTTTGTCAGCGTCGGGCCGTTGCGCAATCGCGCGGTGCTGGAAGGCTCGCCGTATGTGCAGGACCTGGTGATTGCCGCGCCGGACCGCGAATGCCTGGGCGCCCTGGTCTTCCCCAGGCTCTACGAATGCCGCCGGCTGGCGGGCTTGAACGCCGACGCGAGCGACGCCGACGTACTCGCCAGCGCGCCGGTGCGCCAATGGTTCGGCGACTGGTTGCAGCGCCTCAATCGCGACGCCACCGGCAATGCCAGCCGTTTGGAATGGATTGCCTTGCTCGACGAGCCGGCGTCTATCGACCGTGGGGAAATTACCGACAAGGGGTCGATCAACCAGCGTGCAGTACTGCAATGGCGCGCGGCCAAGGTCGAGGCGCTGTATCGCGGTGAAGATGCTGCGATCCTGCGTGCCGAGCCCAAGCCTTGAGCGGCGTGGGGCAGTATTCGGCGTTTGCCGACGTGGCGATTTACGAGGCGCTACGCACGCCGTGGGTCGACCTCGGTGGCGCCTTGTCCCTGGTCTCGCCCATCGACCTGGGGATCAAGGTCGGCCGTGAAGTCCTGGCCCGTGCCGGTATCGACCCGCTGGCGGTGGACAGCGTGCTGGCCGGCTCCATGGCCCAGGCCAGCTTCGATGCCTATTTGCTGCCGCGGCATGTCGGGTTGTACAGCGGCGTGGCGCAATCGGTGCCGGCGCTGGGGGTGCAGCGCATCTGCGCCACGGGTTTCGAGCTGTTGCGCCAGGCCGCTGAGCAACTGCGCGACGAGGTGCAACTGGCCTTGTGCGTGGCCAGTGAGTCGATGTCCCGCAACCCGATTGCGGCCTACACCCACCGGGATGGGTTTCGTCTCGGTGGCGAAGTGCAATTCAAGGATTTTCTCTGGGAAGCCCTATACGACCCGGCTCCGGGGCTGGACATGATCGCCACCGCCGACCACCTGGCGCGCCGCCATGGCCTGAGCCGCGAGGCTGTGGACCGTTACGCCTGCGCGAGCCATCAGCGTGCGTTGCAGGCGCAGCGTGACGGTGCGTGGGCTGAAGAGATCGTGACGGTCGATAACCAAGTGTTCGAGCTGGAGGGGTATCAGCCGCGTGGCATCAGCCTGGCACGCCGCGCCGCTGCCGTCACCCAGGACAGCCACCCACGGCCCACCGACCTTGCGGCCCTGGCACGCTTGCGCGCCGTGCATGCCAATGGCGTGCAAACCGCTGGCAACAGCTGCGCGGTGGTCGATGGTGCAGCGGCAGCCCTGGTCGGGCGCGCCTCGGCCTGCCCGCGTGCGCCCCTGGCCCGGCTGCTGGCCAGCGCGGTGGTCGGTGTGGCGCCGGAGTTCATGGGCATCGGTCCGGCGCCGGCGATCCGCTTGCTGCTGCATCGCAGCGGGTTGAGCCTGGATCACATCGGCCGTTTCGAGATCAACGAAGCGCAGGCGGCCCAGGTATTGGCGGTGGCCCAGGAACTGGAGCTGGACAGCACCCGGCTCAACGTCCAGGGTGGTTCGCTGGCGGTGGGGCATCCATTGGCTGCCACCGGCCTGCGCTTGGTCATGACGCTGGCCGGGCAATTACGCCGGCACAACCTGCGCTACGGGATTGCCGCTGCGTGCGTCGGCGGTGGGCAGGGCATGGCGTTGTTGATCGAGAACCCGGCCTATCGCGGTTGAGCGTTCAACGGTGTAACTCCTTTTTATTCGATGAGGTTTGCCATGTGGAGCTATCAGGCGCCGCTGCGCGATATGCAATTTGTGCTTGAACATTGGCTGCAAGCCCCCCAGGCGTGGAGCCATGTTCCGGCGTTCGAAGCGTTGGACATGTCTCTCGCCGTTCAAGTGTTGGAGGAAGCGGCGCGCTTCAGCCAGGGGGTGCTGGCGCCCCTGAACAGTAGCGGCGATCGTCAAGGCTGTCGCTGGAACGCCGGCCAGGTCAGCACGCCGGACGGTTTCGCCGAGGCCTATCGCGCCTATGTCGATGGTGGCTGGCCGGCCTTGGCGTGCGCCGAAGGGCAGGGCGGCCAGGGGTTGCCGCAACTGCTCGACGCGGCGCTGCAAGAGATGCTCTACGCCAGCAACCACGCGTGGGCCATGTACACCGGGATCGCCCACGGCGCCTACCTCTGCCTCAAGACCCACGCCGCGCCCTGGTTGCAGGCGCGTTACTTGCCCGAGATCGTCAGTGGGCATGCCTTGCCCACCATGTGCCTGACCGAGCCCCAGGCCGGCAGCGATGTCGGGTTGCTGCGCTGTCGCGCGACCCCCGAGGGCGATGGCCGTTATCGCCTGCAGGGTAACAAGTTGTTTATCTCCGGCGGCGAGCACGACCTCACGCCCAATATCCTGCACCTGGTACTGGCGCGCCTGCCCGATGCGCCGCCGGGCAGTCGCGGCCTTTCACTGTTCCTAGTGCCCAAGCGACTGGACGACGGCCAGGCCAACGCAGTGCATTGCGACGGCATTGAACACAAGATGGGCATCAAGGGCAGCGCCACGTGCTCGCTGGTGTTCGACGGCGCCCAAGGCTGGCTGATCGGCGACGCCAACCGCGGCCTGGCGGCGATGTTCGTGATGATGAACTCGGCGCGCCTGCATGTCGGCCTGCAAGGCCTGGGGCATGTCGAGGCGGCTTGGCAGAACGCTGCGCAATACGCCGCCGAGCGCGTGCAAATGCGTGCGCCGTCGAGGCCGCAAGGGGTATCGACCCAAGCGGCTGACCCTATCCGTTATCACCCGGCGATGCGCCGCGTGTTGCTGGAGTTGCGCACGGCCAGCGAGGGGATGCGGGCCATCGGTTATTGGGCCGCGCATTTACTCGATCAGGCCGAGCACGACCCGGACCCGCAAGCGCGAGCGTGCGCCGGTCAACTGGCGCAGTTGCTGACGCCGATCATCAAGGCGTTTTTCACCGAGCAGGGTTTTCGTCAGGCGAGCAATGCCTTGCAGGTCTTCGGCGGTTACGGCTACGTCGCCGAGTTCGCCATCGAGCAAACGCTGCGCGACAGTCGCATCGCGATGATCTATGAGGGCAGCAACGAGATCCAGGCCAATGACCTGCTGCTGCGCAAGGTGCTGGGCGATGAGGGGCGAGCCTTCGACTTGCTGCTGGCAGTGCTGCGCACCGAGGCCGGGCAGGGCGACCAATGCGCCGCGTGTGCAGGTTTCGCCGAAGCGCTGGGCAACCTGTGTGACGCACTGGCCCGTGTGGTCGAGGCCATACGTGAACGGGCGCTGGAAGACAGCGAGTACCCCTATCGGGCCGCGCCGGACTTTCTCCAGTTATGCGGCGTGGCCCTGCTGGCCCTGGCATGGGCGCGGGCCGCTCGGGTTTCCCGGGCATTGCCCGAGGACGATCCGTTGCGCGCCGCCAAGCTGCAAAGCGCCGGGTTCTTTTTCGATTACCTGCCGTCCCGGTTGGCGCAGCACCTGGGCGCGATAGACGCGGCACGCGCGGCGTTGGCGTTCGTCTGACGGGGGGCGGATGCTTACGGTACTACTTGCGGTACTACTAGCGGTACTATGGCGACCCACGTTTTCTGGAAGTTGCCTGGATGAGTAAACCCGGTCAATTGGTGCTGGTTGCACTGCGCAAGATGATCGCCAGCGGCGAGTTGGCGGCGGGCGAGCGGCTGATGGAGATTCCCACGGCGCAACTGTTCGGTGTGTCACGCATGCCCGTGCGTATGGCGTTCCGTACCCTTGAGCAGGAAGGGCTGCTGGTGCCGTTTGGCGGGCGTGGGTATCAGGTGCGTTCGGTCAGCCCGGACGACATTGCCGGCGCCGTCGAAGTGCGTGGCGTGCTCGAGGGCCTGGCTGCGCGTCAAACCGCCGAGCGCGGGTTGTCCGACGCGGCGCGTGCCACGCTCGAGCGCTGCCTGGTGGAAGGCGATCAACTGTTCGACAAAGGGTACGTGACCGAGGACGACCTTGAGGTCTATCACGACCTGAACATGCGCTTTCACCGCGTCATTGTGGAAGGCAGCCACAACCCGGCGATCGCCGACGCACTGGCACGCAATGATCACCTGCCGTTCGCATCGGTCACCGCGCTGGCGGTGGATCGCGACGACATGGTCCGCGAATACCGGCGTTTCAACTATGCCCACATGCAACATCACTCGGTCTTCGATGCCCTGGTCAATCGCCAGGGCGCGCGGGCCGAAGCGATCATGCGCGAGCACGCCAACGCGACCTTGCGCTATGCCGAGATCTTCGGTTCCGCGACCGCCAACGCGCGGATGAAGGTCATTTTGCCCACGGCGTGACGCCTTTCAGAGATCGAGCACCAGCAGCGGGGTTTTCGCGCGCGAGCAGCAGGGGGTGAACTGGTCGTTCAGCGCTTGTTCCTGCTCGGTGAGGAACAGGTCGCGGTGCTCCGGTATGCCTTCGAGCACGCGGGTCAGGCAGGTTCCGCAAATCCCTTGTTCGCACGACACGGCAATCTCGATACCGTGGCTTTCCAGGACCTGGACCACGCTCCGGTCGGCGGGTACGTCGAAGACCTGGCCGCTGCTGGCGAGCTTCACCGAAAACCCCGCGTCGAGGCTGCTGTCCAGCGGCGCCGCAGCGAAGTATTCGCGGTGCAGGCATTCCTCCTGCCAGCCCTGGGCCCGAGCGCTGTCGAGCACATGCTGCATGAAACCGCCGGGGCCGCACACATACAGGTGGACGTTGGCGTCGGGCGCCGCCAGCACCTGGGCGGTGTTCATTGCCGTATGGGGCTGCTCGTCGAAATGCAGGAACACGCGCTCGGCGAACGATGAGTCCTTGAGGCGTTGCACAAAAGCGGCGCGTTCACTGGCGCGGGCGCAATAATGCAGTTCGAAGTCAGCCCCGACATGGGCCAGGCGCTCGGCCATGCACAGGATCGGGGTGATGCCGATGCCGCCGGCGAACAGCAGGCTGCGTCGGGCTTCGTGCGCCAGCGGGAACAGGTTGCGCGGTTCGCTGATCTGCAGGCGGGCGCCCGTCTGTATGTGTTCGTGCAAGCAACGGGAGCCGCCACGGGAGGCCGGGTCGTTGAGCACGCCGATCAGGTAGCGATGCCGTTCTTCCGGATGATTGCACAGGGAATACTGACGGACCACGCCGTCGGGCAGGCACACGTCGATATGCGCGCCAGCGCTGAAGGCCGGCAGCGCCTGGCCATCGACGCGGGCCAATTCAAAGCTGCAAATGTCCTGGGCTTCGTTGTTGCGGGATACCACCACCACATCGATCATGTTCAGTCCTCGTAGCGTTAGCGCGCGGTTCAGGCGCGGGTCGTGGTGATCAGTTGCGGCGCGAGGGCGCGCTCCTTGGCGATCAGCCGTTCGAGGACCTTGCGTGACTGCACGCCACCGGCATCGATATTGAGCTTGAGCAGATTGCGCGTCGGGTGGGCCAGCAGGTTCTGTTGCTGGCGTTCAAGCATCTCCAGGTCTTCGCTGAAAATCTTGCCCTGGCCTTCGCGAATGCTGGCGGTCAGTGCCTGGTCCTGAGGGTTGAAGTTGCGCGCCATGCCCCAGAAGTACCAGATCGATGTCTCGGTTTGCGGGGTGATGAAGTCCACCACGATGCTCGCGGCCTTGTGCTCGGGCGCGGCGTGGTAGCCGCCCTTGCCGGCGTGGGCCACGCCGACTTCGATCAGCACATGGCTGGGCGGGGTGAAGCGGCAGATCTGCCAGCGGTCCACCGGCACGTCATCGGCGAGGTTATTGCCACGCAGGGCCATGCGCCAGAACGGCGGGGCCATGATGTTTTCCATGTGGCGGGCGGTGACGACTTCATCGCCTTCGACCGTGGTCACGGGCGGCGCTTCGTCGATTTCCTTCTGGCCGATGCTGGAGGCGTGGACGTAGGTTTCGTGGGTCAGGTCCATCAGGTTGTCGATCATCAGGCGGTAGTCGCACTGGATGTCAAACAGACCGCCGCCATAGGCCCACTGGTCGCTCACGGCCCATTCCAAGTGGTGGATCAACGCCGGGTCGGCCAGGGCCTGATCGCCGGGCCACACCCAGATGAAACCGTAGCGTTCCACCGCAGCGAAGGTCTTGTTGCAGGGAAACCCGCGCACCCGCTGCCCGGGCATTTCGACGGTCTTGCCGTCGTCCCCCATGACCAGGCCATGGTAGCCGCAGACCAGCTTGCCGTTCTCCACATAGCCCAACGAGAGCGGCGCGCCGCGGTGCGGACAGAAGTCCTCGACAGCCACGACGGCGCCTTCCAGCCCGCGATAAAACACCATTTTTTCCCCGCAGATCTGCCGACCCAGCGGCTTTTGCGCGATTTCATCGGGGGTGCAGGCGACATACCACGTGTTCTTGGGGTACATGGTGACTCTCCAGGCGAGTGATTGTTCTTATTTAATGGATCCATTAAATGAAGTGCGTCACTTTGAGTCAACATGATCTGCGGTTTTATTGCGTTTTATTTGGGCGATTATCGATCATCTGTTTGTTATGGATCCACTGATTGCATTTTTGTCGGCTGATAACCCGGCCCGAGGCCGGGTTTGTGTTGCTCCAGAAGGCCTATGCGACGGCCACATTTGAACGATCCGCCCAGCCCAGGTGAATCACTGGGCGGTCATTCACCATAGCTTCCAGGTGTAATCGACATTCACCCGTAGCTCATTGTCATCCCGATGGCTGGCCTGGGCGGCGAAATCATTGCGGTACCATGCGTTGCGCACGCGCAGATTCAGGCCTTTAAGGGGCGTGCTCTGAAGCACATAGTTCAGTTCGATATCTTTTTCGCTTTCCTTCAGGTTGCTGCCGCCCAGTTTGGGTAACTCAATGTTGTCGCCGCTGACGTAACGCAGCATGCCATTGAGCCCGGGCAAGCCCAGCGCGGCAAAGTTGTAGTCATAGCGCACCTGCCAACTGCGCTCCTTGGGGTTGAGAAACTCCGAGCTCAGCGTGCCTTCGGTGATCACCAACGGCTCGGTGCCGAACAGGTAAGGCATGGCGGTCTTGCCGGTCAGTTGCATGTAGCCGGCGCCGAATTTGTGCGCGCCCAGGCTGTACGTCAGCATCAGGGCGGCGTTGCGATTGTCCACGGGGCCGGCCTTGGCGGCACCGTTTTCAGCGGTGACGAACAGGCGCACGTCGCTTTTCAGGCGGCCGGGGCCCATCGGGCGATTGTCGACGAAACCGTAGAAATCCTTGCGATAAAGGTCAGCCAGTTCGGCGTGGTAGTACTTGAGCGTCAGTTGCGGCGACCAGGCATAGTCGCCGCCGAGGAAGGTAAAACGGTCGGATTCGGCGGCGCCATTGAAGCGGCCGTTGGGCGAGGCTACCGACATTTTCTGGTAGTGGGTGGAGTCGCGCAGGTTGATGCGGTCGAGCCAGCCGACGTGCAGGGTCAGGTTGTCGATCTCCTGGGACTTGAGGTACGTGCCGCGGAAGGTCTGCGGCAGCAGGCGGGTAGGGCTGGCGAAGGCGATTGGCAGAAACGTGCTGATGGTCCCCAGTTGCAACTCGCTCTTCGAGGCCCGGGCCTTGGCGGTCAGGCCCAGCTCCGAATATTCGCTGGCCGGTTCACGGGTCTGGTGGTTGTACGGTAGCAGGCCGGTGCCCGGGCGTGCGGGCGAGGAGTCCAGACGTGCGCCCAGCAAACCCTGGGCGTCCAGGCCGAAGCCGACAGGCCCTTCGGTATAGCCCGAACGCATGTTGAGAATGAAGCCCTGCGCCCACTCGCGGGCAGCCGCCTGCGGCGTGGCGTTCACGTAATTGCGATCGAAGTAATAGTTGCGTATCACCAGATCGGCCTGGCTGTCGTCGACAAAACCGGCGGCGCAGGCCTGGTCTACGAAAAAAACGCAGGTGCAGGCGCTGACGCCCCGAAAGAAGTTCCTGAGCATGGCAGTGTTCACTTTTATTGTTGTAGGGGTAAGCCCCGCGCCATCGTGGCGCGGAAGGCGAGTACGGATTGGCGCTCAGTCAGCCGGGCAGCGGTTGCGGCGTACCGACAGGTAAAACATCGCCAGCGCGGCGATGACAATGCCGGGTGCCGAGGCCATCATCACGCCCGTGGTGCCCGTGCCCAGTGCGAGCATCTTGCCGGCCACCAACGGGCCGCTCATCGCACCCAACCGGCCAATGGCGACGGCGCTGCCGACGCCCGTGGCGCGAATTGACGGACGATAGAAATGCGGGGCCAAGGCATACAGCACACATTGCCCGCCCGTGGCGAAGAAACCGGCGACGAAGCCGGCCGCCAGCATGCTGTGCAATTGGGTGGCCATGCCCAGCGCAGTCAGTGACGCGAGGATGCCGAGGTAAATCAGCGCCGACAACGCCCAGGCCGGCAGGCGATCCATGACCCAGCCCAGCAACAACGTGCCGGCCGCCGCGCCAAATTGCAGCGCGAGCATCACCCAACTGGCCTGAGAACCGCTGAAGCCCTGGCCGACCAACAGGCTCGGCAGCCAGTTGATCAGGATGTAAACCACCATGAGCGTAAAGAAGTAGCTGACCCAGATCATCACGGTCGGCCATGCCGCGCCCCCGCGGAACAGCCCGCTGGCCACACTGATCGGCGCGGCGTCGCGCACGCTGCGAAACGCCGCGGATTCCGGCAGATAAACCCCCAGCAGCGGCACGATCAGCAACGGCACGATACCGCCGACGTAGAACACCACTTGCCAGCCGCCGGCCAGTTGCGCGATGCCAATGCTGGCCGCCAGCGCCGCGCCCAGGGGCACGCCGCAATACATCAGGCTCACGGCGCTGCCACGCAGGCGCGGGCCAGCCACTTCACTGGTCAGCGCGATCAGGTTAGGCAATGCCGCGCCCAGGCCGACGCCCGTGAGGCAGCGCGCAACCAGCAGGCTGTTGAAGTCCCAGGCCATGGTCGTGACCAGCGAGAACAATCCGAATAGCGCAACCGAGGCCATCAACACCCGTTTGCGGCCGATGCGATCAGCCAGCAAACCGCCGAGAAACGCTCCGGGCAGCAGGCCGAAAATGCCGGCGCTGAAGACCCAGCCCATGTGTAGTTTGTCCAGTTGGAACGCTGCCGCCATGCCTTGGGCGGCGATGCCCGAGGCTTGCAGGTCGAGGCCTTCCATCAGGGCGACGAGGAAGCACAGACCGATGGTCCGCGCCATGTACAACGGTGTCAGCACGTTTAGCGATGTCATGGGAAATACCCGTTTTATTGTTGTAATGGGCACAGCAAAACCGTCCGGCCGCTGCGTGGGCGACCGGACGGGGAGATGCACGGTTCAGCGTTTGAGCAGGTCCAGCGCGACGTCGACGATCATGTCTTCCTGACCACCGACCATCCGGCGTTTGCCCAGCTCGACGAGGATGTCCACGGTCTTCAAACCGTACTTGGCCGCAGCGATTTCGGCATGGCGCAGGAAGCTCGAATAGACCCCGGCATACCCCAGCGCCAGGG
>NZ_VJWO01000189.1:0-649 GCF_014889455.1 Pseudomonas sp. K8 | reverse complement strand
CTGGAAACCCGTGGCGGCCGCGTCGATGCGGTGGCGGTGAAGTCGCCGCACCTGCTCAACACCAAGGGCGCGACCTATGCGCAGTCGGCTGATTGGGGCGTGGAAGAGGCTGAGGGCTTCATCAAGCTCTTCGGCATGAGCTCGACCCTCTACGCGCAAGTCAACCGCTGAGGGCCGGGCATGTTGGAACAGACGCTCAACCACCTGCAGGCGCTGGTGTCCTTTGACACCCGCAACCCGCCGCGTGCGATCACCACCGGTGGCATCTTCGATTACCTGCGCGCGAACCTGCCCGGGTTCAACGTGGAGGTGATCGACCATGGCGATGGCGCGGTCAGCCTGTATGCGGTGCGTGGTACGCCGCGCTATCTGTTCAACGTGCACCTGGACACCGTGCCCGATTCCCCGCACTGGAGCGCCGACCCGCACGTAATGCGGCGTGCCGATGACCGGGTGATCGGGCTCGGCGTGTGCGACATCAAGGGCGCGGCCGCCGCGCTGGTGGCCGCGGCCAACGCCAGCAACGGCGATGCAGCGCGGATCGTTCGCCTCTTCATCGCTGGAGAACAGGAACGCGGCATCGCCGCGTTCCTGGCCCGTGGCATTCCGTATGAAGCGGTGCTGGTGGCCGAACCGACCATGAGCGAAG
>NZ_VJWO01000188.1:0-649 GCF_014889455.1 Pseudomonas sp. K8 | reverse complement strand
GCACCATGGCGCGCGGACTACTTTCCAGAGCTCTCTTGCTGGGCATGGCTATAGTGGTAGTTGTTGGTGCGGCACTGGCCTCATTCGACAACCTATCCTCGCTTATGCGCAACCACAAGTCAGTCAGATACCTTGCGACGCCCGGGAACTACCTTGCCTCGATAGGGAAGGTCATCAAAGAGGAGACGCGCGCAGAGCGTGGACCGATCAAAGTAGTCGGTCCCGACGCCACGATGGATCCTCATCCACCAGGCGCGAAGCCACACTTTCTTGTCATTGTTGTAGGCGAGACGGTTCGCGCCCAGAACTGGGGGCTGAACGGATACGCTAGGAACACGACACCGCAACTTGAAGCCCTGGACGTCGTGAACTTCACCGACGTGACGGCCTGTGGTTCCAATACCGAGGTGTCCGTTCCTTGCATGTTTTCTATGTATGGAAGGCGAGACTACGACCGAGACAAGATCAAAAGATCCGAGTCGCTTCTGCACGTATTGGAGCGCGCCGGAATCAAGACCCTGTGGCGCGACAACCAGACGGGATGCAAGGGGGTGTGCTCTGATCTTGCATTTGAGTCTTACCGCGTTCCCGCCAAAGATAGTCTATGTGACGATCAGGCTTGTCGCGACGAAATCATGCTGCAGGGATT
>NZ_VJWO01000187.1:0-650 GCF_014889455.1 Pseudomonas sp. K8 | reverse complement strand
CCCCGCTTCTGAAGCTCTGCGCTGGCTTGATCGGCGGTCAGTTTCAGGACGCGCTGGACCTCCGCGGCGCTCTGCGCGTTGGCTTCGGGCAGGGAATTTTTCTGCACCGGTTGCGCCCCCTGCTTGGTCCACTTCGCACGTTTCTGGCCATCTCGGACCTTCGGGTAGCTGACGCCCGGCCAGGACAACAACAACAAATCGCCGGAGCTCTGCACGATGGCCCGGATGCCCCAGTGTTCCTTGCCGTAGGCCTTCCCTTTGCGGAAGCCTAGATCGTCGGTGAGCCGGCCTGGTGGCACAATCGCCTTGCTCTCCTCGTGGATAGTCGCCTTGTCGTCATGCGTGCGCCAAGCAACGGTCCGCTTGCCCAGGCTCCGGCTGATTTTTTCTCGCGTCTCGCCGACCTGCAACTGGCAAACAATGTGTGTGCCGACCAACCCACTGAATGCCCGGGCTGTCTTGTCGCCGTAGACTTTCTCAACCTGGCTCCAGTCCTGCACGGCCATGCAGGCCACTACGCCTTTTGAGCGGCCCAGGGCCAGCAATGGCTCGATGTTGAGCTTGCCAGCTGATGTGAGCTCATCGAAGAAGAACCCCAGGAATCGCCCGGCTTCATCATCCGGCAGGCTCGGCCCAATGATTTCTGGCAC
>NZ_VJWO01000186.1:0-650 GCF_014889455.1 Pseudomonas sp. K8 | reverse complement strand
GTACGGGCCAGTCCGGACAGCGCGTTGTCGTCCATGCCGGGAAAATCTTCGGCTTTCAGGCGGCGTGCGGTGCCATCGTTGTCTTGGACCTGCAACATGAGCGGGGAGATCAGCGCCTGTGGATAACGGCGTAGATAACTCAAAACGCCGCTGAATACTGCCTGTTGCAGCTGTATTTCGACCTGGCGCCACTCCGGGCGCCCACTTATGCGCAGATCCTTGCTGTGCTTGAGTTCCGGGAACACACCGCTGCCTACTTCGCCGGGTTGGAGCTGGGCGCTGGCGCGCATTTGCGCCTGAATTGCGGCACAGGTCTCAATCGGGATGGCGTTGTGGATTACTTCAATGAAGTCGGGCGGGGTTTCGGCCTGCATGGGGTCATCCGTGGGCGTTTGAGCCCGATGTTGACCTGTGTTGGTGCAGGTGTCACCCCGTTGCCACATGCAACGGGGTGATGTGACCGTCAGCCCTGGGCGTCGTGCTCGCGGTGGTAACGGGTGGCTTCGGCTACCTCGTTGCGCGAGCCGAGGAACACCGGCACGCGCTGGTGCAGGTGGTCGGGCTGGATGTCCAGGATGCGCTCGCGGCCGGTGGTGGCGGCGCCGCCGGCCTGTTCCACCAGCAGGCCCATGGGGTTGGCTTCGTACATC
>NZ_VJWO01000185.1:0-652 GCF_014889455.1 Pseudomonas sp. K8 | reverse complement strand
GCCGAGCTGGACACTCATCTGGGTTGAACGATCCGTAGATGCGCATGATTTCGAGATTGGTGAGCGCGCCGCGGTATCCCTGCGCGGCGGCCTCGCAGTACCAGGCGATGCTCGCGTCTTCGTCCTTGGCGACGCCGACCCCAGTGGAATAGAGGTATCCCAGCCGCGTCTGTGCGGGCGCGTACCCTGCGGTGGCCGCCTTGCGGTACCAGTTGAACGACTGGGCCTCGTCCTTCCGCACCCCGATGCCTTTGCCGTAGATGTCGCCGAGCCGCGTCTGCGCCTGGGTGTCGCCGCGCTCTGCGGCCGCTACCAGATCTTCCACGGGGCCAAAGGCTCCCGGGCTTTGGGCCTCGCTGCACCACACCTCGTATTCGCCGCGATACAGGCAGAGCGCCATGCGGGACTGACTGACGCCGAGTTGGGATCTGTCCTGCAGCGCTGCCTTGCCGTACCACCGCTTGGCTTCATCATCGTCTTTGGCGAGACCTGCGCCGCCCCGCTGATACAGGCTGGCAAGGTTGTGCTGCCCGGCGGCAGAGCCCTGCTCGGCCGCCTTGCGCAGCCAGACCAGCGCCTGGGCGTTGTCTTGTTCCACGCCCTGTCCATTGAGATACAGCATGCCCAGATCGGACTGTGCAATCACTTCGCC
>NZ_VJWO01000184.1:0-655 GCF_014889455.1 Pseudomonas sp. K8 | reverse complement strand
CCTCAGCGTCTTCGGCGACAGCGAGGCGTTGTCGCGCTTGCACGCCAGCGCCTGCACGAAGGATTGGGTTCGGGTATTGATGACATTGGACATGCGGCAGGGCCCGTTGGGAGAGGGCCATGCACTCTATTTCCAGGCCATTTCCGCCGCTTCCACGAAGCCATCGGGCGCGCTTGCCGCGCCCGGTCACGTGCCCGTTCGTTCAGCCTTTGTAGCCGTTGCTGATCGGGTAGCGGCGTTCGCGGCCGAACGCGCGGCGCGAGACCTTCGGGCCGGGTGCGGCCTGGTGGCGCTTCCACTCGCTGGTGCGCACCAGGCGCAGCACGCGGTCCACCACGTCGGCGGCATACCCTGCCCCCACGATCTCCTCGCGCGACTGCTCCTGGTCCACGTAGCGGTACAGGATGCCGTCCAGCACGTCGTAAGCCGGCAGCGAATCCTGGTCGGTCGGGTTGGCGCGCAGCTCGGCCGACGGCGGCCGGGCGATCACCGCCGGCGGAATCACCGGCGCCCCGCCCACCGTGTTGCGCCACTTGGACAGGCCGAACACCTCGGTCTTGTACAGGTCCTTCAGCGGCGCGTAGCCGCCGCACATGTCGCCGTAGATGGTGGCGTAGCCCACCGCGTAGTCGCTCGTGTGGCCGGTGGTCAGCAG
>NZ_VJWO01000183.1:0-656 GCF_014889455.1 Pseudomonas sp. K8 | reverse complement strand
GGGGAAGGGACGGTTGCGTGCGCGCTGCACTGGGTGGACACCAACAACTACGAGATGAACGAGTTCGACTTCACTTACAAGCTGACCACCCCTCAGCCACTGGGCATGCCAAGCGGCGTGTATCGGGGAATGACGTCGTTCCGCGTGGGCGGCACCGGCGAGGGGGCCGACTTCGACCTGGGCAACGGCATGGGGCTGGAGGACAATGTGGTGAACGTCCACTTCGAGCTGGACGTGCATCATCCTTTCGAACTGGAGCTTCCGCCGGGAAGTGATCGTGCCGTGCTCGCGCCGAAGGGCGGCTGGACGCAGTGGAGCGACCACGGCATCGTGCCGAAGACGCTTGAGCGGGAACTTCCGTTCACTGTCAGCAGCTCCGGCCAGTTCAGCGTATCGCTGCAGTGCCAGTACCCGTTGCCCGATGGCCGATGCGCGATCCGGAACATGACCGAGAGTGCGGAGGATGCGCCGCTGGACATCCAGCTGACATTGCCCGGCTTCCGCGCGGCGTCCACCGGAGAAGATGCGGTGGGCCTGCCGCTAACGACCACCATGGCGCCGCCGATCTTCACCACGCAGTCCCTGGTGCTCCGCCGGCCCTCCCGGCTTCACTTTGCGCTCAATGGCGATCCGGCCCACAACATGCGGGACCACCC
>NZ_VJWO01000182.1:0-660 GCF_014889455.1 Pseudomonas sp. K8 | reverse complement strand
CCGATTACCGAAGGCGCGAAGCATTTCGACTACAAGCCCGATGACAGCGAGCCGGGGAAAAAACCGGAGAATATCTGGAGCGGCTTCAGACAGGGGCCGGACGGCAATTGCGTGACGGTTTCGGCGATTAAAGCCGCCATGATGCAATTTGGCGAGAAGCCCACCGACGTCTTCAAAGAGGTCAAGGAAACGGGTAATGGCTACTCTGTGACCATGCGCGATGGTGTCAAGGTTGACCTGACCAAGGATGAAGTGCGGCTGGCTGCCACCCATGCACGTTTCCAGGGCGATGACCCGAAAATGATGACCAACGCCAATTTCATGTTTGCCGTCAGCGCAAAACGGGCGCAATTGGAAAACAACGATGGCACTGCCGGGCGCAGCTTTCTGGATGGCATACGTACCCTCAATGATGGCGAGTACACTCGGGAAGGGTTGGACCGTCTGGGCTTGCGCAAAAATTACCGGCAGGCCACGGATGCCGACTTGCGAAGCAGCAAGGTGGGGACGGTGGAGTATGGCGGTCATTCGATGGCGGTGATCGATGGTCGGATTGAACTGTGGGGCAAGCGGGGCGGGGTGCCTCCCGAGGGGGTGGCTGCCCGCTTGTTTCGCGGGCTGCGCGCCCTTGGCCCCGCCGGAGGGAGCACTCTGCACGCC
>NZ_VJWO01000181.1:0-662 GCF_014889455.1 Pseudomonas sp. K8 | reverse complement strand
CCGATGCCTGGCACCGTCGTCAGCGTGGCGGTCGAGGCCGGGCAGCAGGTCGAGGCCGGGCAGCCGGTCCTCGTCCTCGAGGCCATGAAGATGCAGCACCGGGTGAGCGCGCCGTACGCCGGCACGGTCACCGAGATCGACGTGAAGCCCGGAGACCAGGTGACGTCGGGTGCCGTCCTTGCGGTGGTCTCGACAAGCTCGACCGACGGAGAGGCAGACGAGTGACCAACTTCAGCGAGTCCGAGGAGCGCCGGGCACTGCGCCGGGAGGTGGCGAAGCTCGCCTCCAAGTACGGCCGCGAGTACTTCACCGAGAAGGCGCGCTCGGGGGGCAAGACCACGGACCTGTGGGTGGAGATCGGGAAGAACGGCTACCTCGGCATCAACATCCCCGAGGAGTACGGCGGCGGGGGCGGCGGCATCGGCGACATCGCCGCGGTGTGCGAGGAGCTGGCGGCGCAGGGCTGCCCGCTGCTGCTCATGGTCGTCAGCCCGGCGATCTGCGGCACCATCATCAGCCGCTACGGGACCGAGGAGCAGAAGCAGCGCTGGCTGCCCGGGATCTGCGACGGCACGTCCACCATGGCCTTCGCGATCACCGAGCCGGACGCCGGCACCAACACCCACAACATCACCACCACGGCGCGCCGCGACGGGGACGAG
>NZ_VJWO01000180.1:0-664 GCF_014889455.1 Pseudomonas sp. K8 | reverse complement strand
GCACCGAGTGGGTGCGGTCGGCGGCGAAGTCGTTCCAGAAGTGCTCGACGTAGGTGCGCTCGCGGCCATCCACCAGCTTCAGCGGGGTTTCGCCGTAGAAGTGGAAGTGCCACAGATCGCGCAGCAGCCACACGTGGGTCCAGTCGCCCACGCCGGGCAGGAATGCATCCATCAACACGATGCTGTCCACTTCGTCCGGGTACTGGGCGGCGTAGGCGTAAGCCACCATCAGCCCGATGTCATGGCCCACGATCTTGACCTTGGGATAGCCCAGCGACTTCACCAGCGCATGGATGTCCTGCGCCAGCGTCTTCTTGTCATAGCCGCCCTCGGGCTTGGACGACTGCCCGGCCCCGCGCAGGTCCGGCGCGATGACCACATGGTGGCCGGCGAGCTGCGGCATCAACGGGCGCCACATGTGGCTGGTTTCGGCATAGCCGTGCAGCAGCACCACCGGCGATTCATCGCCCTGGCCGGCCTGCAGGTAATGCAGGGTGACGCCGTTGACGTTGGCGGTGTGGCTCTGGATGGCCGCGCTGCCGGCGGCGTGCGCGGTGGCGTGCACGGCCAGCATCAGCACCAGCGCGGTAGCGGCGCGGCGGAACGAACGGGGAAGCAGTTTCATGGCGATCTCCTGGGAACGGGGGTGGTGTCAGAGCTGGCT
>NZ_VJWO01000017.1:0-112073 GCF_014889455.1 Pseudomonas sp. K8 | reverse complement strand
TTAAAGAGCGGTTGGTTAAGATCTTTCGTCTCAACCGAGGCGCGCATTCTACAGCAGCCTCATTTGCTGTCAAGTGATTATTTTCAGAAGTTTTCAAAGTTTCCTTTGTAACTTCAACCACTTGCGCCTCCGATCTCTCGTTAGCGGGAGGCGAATTCTACAGCGTTACACGCTGCTGTCAACACCTCTTTTTCTCCGCTTTCGACCGAGAAGATCGAAACGTTAATAGAGCCAAACAACACCGCCCTACCAACTCCTTCCAGGCTTCGATGAACTGAAGCAGGTCGCTGTCGAATCTTGCGTAACTCTTTGTTTACCAAGGAGTTTTCCGCTTCGACTGCGCCGGAAGTGGGGCGAATTATAGACAGATATAAATCGCCGTCAACAGTTAATTTCAGACTTATTCGGATTTAAGCGTAATACGCGCAAATGCCTTCTTCCCAGCCTGGCAAACATGGGTCGCACCCAGCGCGTATATAAAGGTGCGATCAACCACTTCACCATCGATACGCACACCACCGGAACCCAAGAGGTCACGCGCGACCGCCGAGTTCTTCACCAGGCCTGCCTTATTAAGGACGGCCGCGATCGGCATTGCCTCGGCAGCAGTCAGCTCGATCTCCGGCAGATCATCCGGCAGCTCACCATCCTTCATCCGGTTGCCCGCCGCACGGTGAGCACTGGCCGCAGCCTCCTCGCCATGGAAACGCGCAACAATCTCTTCAGCCAGCTTGATCTTCACGTCGCGAGGATTGGCACCCGCCTCGACATCCGCACGCAGCGCATTGATCTCATCCATCGAGCGGAAGCTCAACAGCTCGAAGTAACGCCACATCAGCGCATCCGGAATCGAAACCAGCTTGCCGTACATCACGCCCGGCGCTTCCTGGATACCGACATAGTTGCCCAGGGACTTGGACATCTTCTTGACGCCGTCCAACCCCTCCAGCAACGGCATGGTCAGAATGCACTGAGCCTCTTGCCCATACGCACGCTGCAGCTCACGCCCCATCAGAAGGTTGAACTTCTGATCGGTGCCACCCAACTCAACGTCAGCGCGCAACGCCACCGAGTCATAGCCCTGGACCAGCGGGTACAGGAACTCATGAATCGCGATCGGCTGGTTGGTCGAGTAGCGCTTGTCGAAGTCATCGCGCTCAAGCATGCGCGCCACGGTGTACTGGGATGTCAGACGAATGAAGTCCGCCGGCCCCATCTTGTCCATCCAGGTGGAGTTGAACGCCACCTCGGTCTTGGCCGGATCGAGAATCTTGAACACCTGGGTCTTGTAGGTCTCGGCATTCTCGAGAACCTGTTCACGGGTCAGCGGCGGACGCGTGGCGCTCTTGCCGCTTGGATCACCGATCATCCCGGTGAAATCCCCTATAAGGAAGATCACCTGATGCCCCAGATCCTGGAACTGGCGCAGCTTATTGATAAGCACGGTATGGCCCAGGTGCAGATCCGGCGCAGTCGGATCAAAGCCGGCCTTGATACGCAGGGGCTGGCCACGCTTGAGCTTTTCGATCAGCTCCGCCTCGACCAACAGTTCTTCCGCACCACGTTTTATCAGCGCTAGCTGCTCTTCAACCGACTTCATAACAGACCCGCAAGGCTCAGATTCAAAAGGGAACCAACCATACAAGATCAGGGACTAATTACAAGTTTTGCCCTGCGCACGGACACCGTTCGACAAGCCCGGCGTTCGCGAGCTTGCGTCACAGATGATTTGGTTATATTTTATACAGTTATTTCATCTTCATCATGTCAGTCATCTTTTCCATTTCATCTTCAAAGTCAAAATTACCTATGACCACAGAACCGTCTAAAGCGCCGCCGCTTTACCCAAAGACCCACCTGCTCGCTGCAAGTGGTATCGCCGCCCTTCTGAGCCTGGCACTCCTGGTATTCCCTTCCAGTGACGTAGAAGCCAAACGAACATCCCTGAGCCTTGACCTGGAAAGTCCCGCAGAACAACTGACACAAGATCAAGACGCTTCCGACGCGCAACAAGCCACAAATGCACCCGTCGATTCGCCGTTTGCCCAGATCGAAAGCGCCCCGGACGAAACCGACAAAACCGCCCAGCAGCAGGCTGCACCTGCCGTAGCGCAGGCCAAGAGCCCTCAGCATCGCGAGGTGCTCGTCGGCAAGGGCGACACGCTTTCCACCCTGTTCGAGAAGGTCGGCCTACCTGCCGCTACGGTTAATGAGGTCTTGGCCAGCGATAAACAAGCCAAGCAATTCACCCAGCTCAAACGCGGTCAAAAACTCGAATTCGAACTGACCCCAGATGGCCAGCTGAACACCCTGCACAGCAACCTCAGCGACCTGGAAAGCATCACCCTGACCAAGGGTGCCAAGGGTTTCGCGTTCAATCGCATCACCACCAAGCCAGTGATGCGCTCCGCCTACGTACATGGCGTCATCAACAGCTCGCTGTCGCAATCGGCCGCCCGTGCCGGCTTGTCCCACAGCATGACCATGGACATGGCCAGCGTGTTTGGCTACGACATCGACTTCGCCCAGGACATCCGCCAGGGTGACGAATTCGACGTGATCTACGAGCAGAAGGTCGCCAACGGCAAAGTGGTCGGCACCGGCAATATCCTCTCCGCGCGCTTTACCAACCGCGGCAAGACCTACACCGCCGTGCGCTACACCAACAAACAAGGCAACAGCAGTTACTACACCGCTGATGGCAACAGCATGCGCAAGGCCTTTATCCGCACACCTGTGGATTTCGCCCGCATCAGCTCGCGCTTCTCCATGGGACGCAAGCACCCCATCCTGAACAAAATCCGCGCCCACAAAGGCGTCGACTATGCAGCGCCGCGCGGCACGCCCATCAAGGCCGCAGGTGACGGCAAGGTACTGTTGGCCGGACGTCGCGGCGGTTACGGCAACACCGTGATCATCCAGCACGGCAACACCTACCGCACGCTGTATGGCCACATGCAAGGCTTCGCCAAGGGCGTACAGACCGGCGGCAACGTGAAGCAGGGCCAGGTGATCGGCTATATCGGCACGACCGGCCTGTCCACCGGCCCACACTTGCACTATGAATTCCAGGTCAATGGCGTACACGTCGACCCGCTGGGCCAGAAACTGCCGATGGCCGACCCGATCGCCAAGGCCGAACGCGCGCGTTTCATGCAACAAAGCCAACCGCTGATGGCACGCATGGATCAGGAGCGCTCCACCCTGCTGGCTTCGGCGAAGCGCTAAGGTATGCCGCTCTATATAGGCGTGATGTCAGGGACCAGCCTCGATGGCCTGGATATCGCCCTGATCGAACAAGAGGCGGCGATCAAGCTGATCGCCACTCACTACATCCCCATGCCAGACAGCCTGCGCGCGGAGCTGCTTGGCCTGTGCGCCAGCGGCCCGGATGAGATCGCCCGCTCGGCAATGGCCCAGCAGCACTGGGTGACACTCGCCGCCCAGGGCATCCATGCCCTGCTCGACCAGCACAACCTCAAGCCCCAGGACATTCGCGCGATCGGCAGCCATGGGCAGACTATCCGCCATGAACCGGCACGCGGTTTCACCGTACAGATCGGCAACCCTGCCTTGCTCACCGAATTGACCGGCATCACCGTGGTCAGCGACTTCCGCAGCCGCGACGTTGCCGCAGGTGGCCAGGGTGCGCCATTGGTACCGGCCTTTCATGAAGCACTGTTTGACGAACGCAGCGGGAATCGTGCGGTTTTGAATGTCGGAGGTTTCAGCAACCTCAGCCTGATCGAGACCGGCAAACCCGTAACCGGCTTCGACTGCGGCCCGGGCAATGTCTTGCTGGATGCCTGGATTCATCAACAGCGCGGCGAACACTTTGATCGCGAGGGCCAGTGGGCCGCCAGCGGCAAAGTCGAACCTCAGTTGCTCAACGCGCTGCTCAGTGACCCTTTTTTCTTGACCAAAGGCCCGAAAAGCACCGGGCGCGAAGTGTTCAACCTGGGATGGCTGCAACAACACCTGGCGCGCCTACCCGCCTTCGCCCCCCAGGACATCCAGGCCACGCTGCTGGAACTGACGGCCCTGACCATCGTCGAGGCCCTGCAAACCGCCCAACCCCAGACAAACACCCTGCTTGTCTGCGGCGGCGGCGCGCATAACCGCACGCTGATGAAACGCCTGGCCACGCTATTGCCATCGACCCAGGTCAGCAGCACCGCCACCTGCGGCGTAGACCCCGACTGGGTCGAAGCCATGGCCTTCGCCTGGCTGGCCCATTGCTGCCTCGAAGGCATCGCCGCCAACCGCCCCAGCGTCACTGGCGCACGCGGGCTACGGGTGCTGGGCGCGATCTACCCCGCCTGACTGCCCGCCAGAATCCGCAGACAGCAAAACGCCGCTTGGCCGATCAAAGCCAAGCGGCGTTTTTGTATCCGCTACCGATCAGATCGAGAACGAAGACCCGCAACCACACGTAGTCGTGGCATTAGGGTTCTTGATCACGAAACGCGAACCCTCCAGACCTTCCTGGTAATCCACCTCGGCGCCTGCCAGGTATTGGAAACTCATGGGGTCCACAACCAGGCTCACGCCCTCGCGCTCGACGATGGTGTCGTCATCGGCCACTTCTTCATCGAAGGTAAAACCGTACTGAAACCCTGAACAACCGCCGCCCGTAACAAATACGCGCAGCTTCAAGCGATCATTACCCTCTTCATCGACCAGGCTCTTCACCTTGTGCGCAGCACCGTGGGTGAATTGCAAAGCCGTGGGGGTGAAGGACTCAACGCTCATGCTGATAATCTCCCGGCGTACCGCCGCCATATGCGTAATGGTCGGTATTATCCGCTTCTCCTAGAAAAGCGGTCAACTATTGTTACGGTATATCAATCTGCGCAGCCGCCATTAAAAACACAAAAGGCCCGATCGACGGGCCTTCTGCTTGGCGACCTGACAGCCTTACGGCAGCATGCCTGCGTGGGACAAGCCCAGCTTCTCATCCAGGCCGAACAGGATGTTCATGTTCTGCACCGCCTGGCCCGAAGCGCCCTTGACCAGATTGTCGATCACCGACAGCACCACCACCAGATCACCGTCCTGCGGCCGATGCACGGCAATCCGGCACACGTTGGCGCCGCGCACGCTGCGGGTTTCCGGATGGCTGCCGGCCGGCATCACATCGACGAACGGCTCGTTGGCGTAACGTTTTTCAAACAGCGCCTGCAAATCCACCGAGCGATCCACCACCGTCGCATACAGTGTCGAGTGAATACCACGGATCATCGGAGTCAGGTGCGGCACGAAGGTCAGCCCCACATCCTTACCGGCGGCGCGACGCAGCCCCTGGCGGATTTCCGGCAGATGACGATGCCCTTTTACCGCGTAGGCCTTCATGCTTTCCGACGTCTCGGAGTACAGCGACCCCACCGCCGCCCCACGCCCGGCGCCGCTGACGCCCGACTTGCAGTCGGCAATCAAGCGCGAAACGTCGGCCAGCCCGGCTTCGAGCAATGGCAGGAAGCCCAACTGCGTCGCGGTCGGATAGCAACCCGGCACGGCGATCAGGCGCGCTTGCTTGATCTGCTCACGATTGACTTCCGGCAGGCCGTACACCGCCTCTTCCAACAGCTGCGGCGCGCCGTGTGGCTGGCCGTACCATTTGGCCCACTCGTCGGCGTCCTGCAGGCGGAAATCAGCCGACAGATCGATGACCTTGGTGCCCGCGGCCAGCAACTCGCCGGCCAGCGCATGGGCCACGCCGTGGGGGGTGGCAAAGAACACCACGTCACAGGCACCGAGGGTCTTGATGTCCGGCACGCTGAACGCCAGGCCGTCGTAATGGCCTCGCAGGTTCGGGTACATATCGGCCACAGCCAGGCCGGCCTCGGATCGGGAAGTGATGACCACCACCTCAGCTTGCGGATGCTGCGCCAACAGACGCAGCAATTCGACACCGGTGTAACCCGTGCCGCCGACGATACCGACCTTGACCATAAACCTGCCCTCAAAGAACCCACTGGAAAGCCGTCGATAATAGGGGCCGCATTGTCCTGCGACAACCGCCAAGGTGACGTAAGGACGCATGAGCCACTACTATCTTCAGTTACCGTGAACCTGGGAATAACTAAAAATGCTTTATCTATGGGTCAAAGCCTTCCATATCGTCAGCATCGTGTGCTGGTTTGCCGGGCTGTTCTACCTGCCGCGCCTGTTCGTCTACCACGCCCAAAGCGAAGACACCGTCAGCAAGGAACGCTTCAGCGTCATGGAGCGCAAGCTGTATCGCGGCATCATGGGCCCGTCGATGCTTGCCACGCTGGTCTTCGGCATCTGGATGATCGCCCTCAACCCCGGCCTCTTCCATATGGGCGCCTGGCTCCACGTCAAGCTGACCCTGGTCGTTCTGCTGATCGGTTACCACCACATGTGCGGCGCGCAGGTAAAACGCTTCGCCCGTGGCGAAAACACCCGCAGCCATGTCTTTTATCGCTGGTTCAATGAGTTCCCGGTTCTGATATTGCTGGCTATCGTAATTCTGGTCGTGGTCAAACCGTTCTAACGTCAATGCCTCGGGGTACCTCCAATGTCGCTGCCCGCTTTGCTTGAACAACGTTTGCGCCTGCCCGTCGTGGCCGCGCCGATGTTCCTGATTTCCAATCCGCAACTGGTCCTGGCGTGCTGCCGCAATGGCGTGGTCGGAAGTTTCCCGGCACTGAACCAGCGCGAAAGCAGTGGCTTCAAGGCCTGGCTGGAGGAAATCGAAGCGGGCCTGGCGCAGTTGAGCAACCCTGCGCCCTACGCCGTCAACCTCATCGTCCACCACAGCAACCCACGGTTGGAGGCAGACCTGGCGATCTGCGTCGAGCACAAGGTGCCGATCGTCATCACCAGCCTCGGCGCGGTGAAGGCGTTGGTCGATGCGGTACACAGCTACGGCGGCCTGGTCTTCCATGACGTCACCACTCGACGTCACGCCGAGAAAGCCGCCGAAGCCGGGGTGGACGGCCTGATCGCCGTGGCCGCCGGCGCCGGTGGTCATGCCGGCACCTGGAGCCCGTTCGCGTTGATCGCCGAGATTCGCCAGTTCTTCGATAAAACCCTGCTGCTGGCCGGCTGCCTCAACCACGGGCACGAAATCCTGGCCGCCCAGTTGCTGGGCGCGGACCTGGCGTATCTGGGCACGCGGTTTATCGCCACCGCCGAAAGCCACGCGCCGGATGCATATAAAGAGATGCTGCTCACATCAGGCGCCGTCGACATCGTACACACTGCCGCAGTCTCCGGCGTGCCCGCCAGCTTCATGCGCCAGAGCCTGGCAAACGCCGGTTTCGACCTGGCCGCCCTGCAAGGCAAAGGCGAAGTCAATTTCGGCGCCAAGCTCAAGCCGTTGAACGACGAGGCCAAGGCCTGGAAGACCGTATGGTCCGCCGGCCAGGGCGTCGGTGAGATCGATGATTTGCCCGGCGTCGATGAACTCGTTGCGCGCCTGGATGCCGAATACCGCGAAGCCCGCGAGAAGGCGGCACAGTTGCGCTGGCCGCGCTGATACACTTGCCGGGCCCGCCCATTGAAGCGGGCCTGCCCCCTCCCCTGTAACATGACAAGGATGCCCGCATGAGCGACAACCGTTTCAAGATTGTGTTTGATGGAGCCCTGCTCCCGGGTGTCGAAAGCACCACCGCTAAACTGAATCTCGCCGAATTGTTCAAAAGCAACGTTGAGGCCATCGAGAAGCTCTTTACCGGTCGCCCCGTCGCCCTCAAGCGCGACCTCGCGCGCCCCGATGCCGAAACCTACCTCACCGCGCTGAAGAACGCCGGGATCGACGCGCGTATCGAAGCCGAACAGCCCGTGGCCTTCAGCCTTGACGAAACCCACGAGACCGAGCCCTCTGCCCGCCCTGCCGCCTCCCCGTATGCACCACCGCGTGCCGCAGTGGGTGACGATTTGCCGGAGTACGCCGAGCTCAAGATCTTCACGATCCATGGCCGCATCGGTCGCCTGCGCTACCTGGCCTGGACGCTGGTACTCACCGTCGCGATGCTCGTCGCCTCGGGAATCCTCGCCACTGCCGGCTTCGCCGTGGCGACCGCTTCGCCGACGGCGGGCATCATCCTGGGCTCGCTGCTGGGTTTCGCGCTGTTCGTGGCGATTGTCTGGGTCAGCGTGCAAATCGGCGTGCAGCGTCTGCACGACCTGGGCTGGTCCGGCTGGCTGTACCTGCTGAACCTGGTGCCGCTGGTGAACAGCATTTTCCCGCTGCTGCTGCTGGTGTTGCCAGGTAACACCGGCGCCAACCAGTACGGTGCGCCGCCACCGCGCAACTCCACGGCAGTGAAAGTCCTGGCCTCCCTGTGGCTGGCGTTTATTCCGTTGATGCTCATCATCTTGATGGCCTTGGGGATGAACGGCTACCTGGACCAACTCGAAAGCAACGTGGACAGCAGCTACGAAAGCAGCTCCATCACCTCCGATGAAGACGCCGATCAAAGCGTGATCGTCAATGAAGAAGACGTGCAAAGTGCTGACGACGCGGCCGAACCTGTAGACTCTCCAGAACAGTGAAAAAACGCCCGCCGCCTGTGATGCCTCTGTCACAGGTCCGGCGGCGTTGCGATGGAGAAAGGCATGACCCGTTACGCTCTGATCACCGGTGCCTCCAGCGGCATCGGCCTGGCCTTGGCCGAAGCACTGGCCCGGCGCGGCCGCAGCTTGATTCTGGTGGCCCGCCAGCGTGATCAGTTGGAAAGCATTGCAATCGAATTGACGCAACGCTTCGGCGTCGAGGTGCTGTTCCGCGCCTGCGACCTGGGTGAGCCGCTGCGTTTGTCCGGGTTCCTGTTGGAGCTTGAGGAAGGCGAACGGCAGATCGACTTGCTGGTCAACTGCGCTGGCATGGGCACCAGCGGGCCGTTCCTGGCCCAGGACTGGATGACCGAGCAGGACCTGATCGAAGTCAACATCCTCGCCCTGACCCGTATGTGTCACGCCCTCGGCAATGCCATGGCCCTGCATGGCGGCGGGCAGATCCTCAACGTCGCCTCGATCGCCGCATTCCAGCCCGGCCCGTGGATGAGCAGTTACTACGCCAGCAAAGCCTATGTATTGCACTTCTCCGAAGGCCTGCGCGAAGAATTGAAAACCTGCGGTATCAAGGTCTCGGTGCTGTGCCCCGGCCCGACGCGCACGGCCTTCTTCGGCACGGCGCAAATGGACACCGCCAAGCTCGAGCGCAGCGCGCACTTGATGAGCCCGGAAGAAGTGGCGCTCTACACCGTGCGCGCCCTGGAAAAAAACCAAGCCATCATCATCCCCGGCCGCCGCAATCGCTGGCTCGCCTTCAGTCCGCGCTTGAGCCCACGCTGGCTGACCCGCAAGCTCGCCGGCGCGATCAACAAGGCCTATTGCCCGCGCTGAAGGCCTGAGTACACTCACCCTGCACATTCACCATGGAGAAACAGCTTTGGATACTCTGTTCACCAAGATCATCAACAGAGAAATACCCGCGAAGATCATCTATGAAGATGATCAGGTCCTCGCCTTCCACGATATCGCCCCACAAGCGCCGGTACATTTTCTGGTTATCCCGAAAAAACCGATCCGCACCCTGAACGATCTGACCGAAAGCGACAAAACCCTGGCTGGGCACATCCTGTTCACCGCTCAGCGCCTGGCCCTGGAACAGGGCTGCGAGAAGGGCTTTCGTGTGGTGATGAACTGCAATGAAGACGGTGGACAGACCGTTTACCATATCCACATGCATGTGCTGGGCCAGCGCCAGATGAACTGGCCGCCGGGCTGATACGCCTGACACACGGGTCGCCGGCCTCCCGCATGCGACCCCATGCCCTTGACTCAACGCAAACGCTTCGCCCTCTCTTGCGGTAAACTGGCCGCCGAGATTCTTCCCGGAGGTCAGCATGACTACCCAACGTCACTACTCGCCGATTGACCGTCTGTTGTTGCAAGCTGACACAGCCATACGCACGCTGCTGCCATTCAGCGGCCAGCCGTATCGCCCGTCGCCCGCCATCGTGCAGCCCGATGCACAGATGAACGAGACCGACACCCGCCACGTCGCCGGCCTGATGCGTATCAACCATACCGGCGAAGTCTGTGCCCAGGCGCTGTACCAGGGCCAGGCGCTGACCGCCAAGCTGCCGCAAGTGCGCGCAGCCATGGAGCATGCCGCCGAGGAAGAAATCGACCACCTGGCCTGGTGCGAGCAACGCATTCGCCAATTGGGCAGCCATCCCAGCGTGCTGAACCCGCTGTTCTATGGCCTGTCGTTTGGGATTGGCGCCGCAGCCGGCTTGATCAGCGACAAAGTCAGCCTGGGGTTTGTCGCGGCCACGGAACAGCAAGTATGCAAGCACCTGGATGAGCACCTGGAACAGTTACCGACCGAAGACGAAAAGTCCCGGGCGATTCTTGAACAGATGCGTATCGATGAAGAACACCACGCAGAAAGCGCACTGGACGCCGGTGGTTTCCGCTTCCCGGCGCCGGTGAGGTTTGGCATGAGCCTGATGGCCAAGGTCATGACCAAAAGCACCTACCGCATCTAACCTGCAAAAAAGGGCGCTATCAAAGCGCCCTGTCTTTATTGCCGGCGAATCCCTGGATCAGCCCAACTCAATGATTTCGTAATCATGGGTAATGGCGACACCGGCCGCGCCCAGCATGATCGACGCCGAGCAATACTTCTCAGCCGACAGCTCGATGGCACGCTTGACCTGGGCTTCTTTCAGCGCCCGGCCCTTGACCACGAAATGCATGTGGATCTTGGTGAACACCTTGGGATCTTCAGTCGCACGCTCGGCTTCGAGGAAGGCTTCGCAGCTTTCCACGGCCTGGCGGGACTTTTTCAAAATGCTGACCACGTCGAAATTGCTGCAACCGCCTACACCAAGCAGGAGCATTTCCATCGGGCGTACGCCCAGGTTGCGGCCACCGGCTTCCGGCGGACCGTCCATGACCACGACATGGCCACTGCCCGACTCACCGAGGAACATGGCTTCGCCCGCCCATTGGATGCGTGCCTTCATCGCCCAGACTCCACTGCTAAAAAAGGGTCGCCAGCTTAGCACACGGCCCGCGGCCGGCAGCTTTTGCGCGTAAAGCCATCAATCGCCACAGTTACCCGGTAAATTGGCTAATCGAGTCACAATGTGTCTGGTAAGCTGGCGCCAAATGAATGGCGCATTGCCATCCTTTGTACAACGTGTATCAATGCAGATACAGCTGGATAAAAACAAATCCAACCACCCTGTGCAGTCTTTTTCGGGATACAACCATGGTTGCTTTTACTCCCATACCCAAGATCAAGAATCTCGACAGACTGCTGACGCATTGCCAGAGTCGTCGCTACCCGGCCAAGCACAACATCATCTGCGCAGGCGAACGCTCCGAAACACTGTTCTTCATTATCAAGGGCTCGGTCACCATCCTGATCGAGGATGAAGACGGCCGCGAGATGATCATTGCCTACCTCAATACCGGCGATTTCTTCGGCGAGCTGGGGTTATTTGAACAAGCGGGCAAAGAACAGGAGCGCAGCGCCTGGGTGCGGACCAAAATCGAGAGCGAAGTGGCCGAGATCAGTTACACGAAGTTTCGTGAACTGACCCAGCACGATCCCGACATCCTCTATGCACTGAGCGGCCAGATTGCCCAGCGCCTGCGGGACACCACGCGCAAAGTCGGCGACCTGGCATTCTTTGATGTCACCGGCCGTGTGGCCCGCTGCCTGTTGGAGCTGTGCAAGCAGCCCGACGCGATGACTCACCCCGATGGCATGCAGATCAAAGTCACGCGTCAGGAGATCGGGCGCATTGTCGGTTGTTCGCGGGAGATGGTCGGTCGCGTGCTCAAGGATCTGGAAGAACGCAACCTGGTAGACGTCAAAGGCAAGACGATGGTGGTGTTCGGCACCCGTTAAACCGGCAGGAAGCTGGCCAGCATCTGCCGGTACAGCCCATCCAGCCGGCTGAGCGCGTCCGGTGCGGGGAAGGCTTCGTGCAGGGCGATATGGCTGTCGGCGCGAACGCGCTGTTCCAGGCCGCAGGCTTGATTGAAGCGATTGACCGCCGCGATCAGTTCTTCGCGATCGTTGTCCAGCAACAAGGCTCCGTGTACCAGCCCCACCGGACGGCCACCACTTTGGCGCCAGCGCTGGGCGGTGCCGACCATTTTGCGGCCATTGAGGTTGACGTTGTAGCGGCCGTCGCAGAACGCGCCGTCGATTTCGCCGACGGAAGCATCGCCGCCCAGTTCGATCAGCAAGTCACAGATCGGCTGGCACAAACGCAGGTAGCCGGTTTCGATGCGCCCCTGGTCGCCTTCGCTGCGCGGCGGTGCGTAGACCAGGGCGATATTGACCGTGGCGTTTGATTGCGGCACCGGCTCGCCGCCGGTTTCGCGCAACAGCACCGGCCAACCCGCCGCGGCTGACACTTGGCTGGCCACGTCAAACCCCGGCAGTCGGCTCAAGCGCCGCGGCATCACCAATGCCTGATCACTGGGCTGCCAGAACAGCAGGCCAAACGCCTGCTCCCCTGCACAAACAGCCGCCAGCAGGTTTTGCTCGGCAGCAAGCCCGGCTTCGACACTCATCGACACTGGCTGGATCATCGAACACCTACCTCGCTGAATAAATACAAAACCCAATGTGGGAGGGGGCTTGCCCCCGATAGCGGAGTGTCAGTCAGTACATCTATCAACTGATACACCGCCATCGGGGGCAAGCCCCCTCCCACATGTTGACCGCACTTCAAATACTGACCGCGGTTTGATCAATCCAGGGTCGAACCGCTGACTGCCACACCACGCTCCGGGAAGAACAGGCGTTGCAGTTCGGCGCCCGGGTTCTCGGCGCGCATGAAGGTCTCGCCCACCAGGAACGAATACACGTCGCTGATTTCCATCAGTTCCACGTCGGCGCGGTTAACAATGCCGCTTTCGGTAATCACCAGGCGGTCGCGCGGGATACGCGGCAGCAGGTCGAGGGTGTTTTCCAGGCTGACTTCGAAGGTGTGCAGGTTGCGGTTGTTGACCCCCACCAGCGGTGTGTCGAGGGTTTTCAGCGCACGGTCCAGCTCATCGCCGTCGTGGACTTCCACCAGCACGTCGAGGCCGACGCTTTTGGCCACGGCCGCCAGCTCGGCCATCTTCACGTCATCCAGCGCGGAGACGATCAGCAGCACACAGTCGGCGCCCAGGGCACGGGCTTCAACGATCTGGTATGGATCGATCATGAAGTCCTTGCGGATCACCGGCAACTTGCACGCGGCGCGGGCCTGTTGCAGGAACAGGTCGGAACCCTGGAAGAAATCGACATCAGTCAGCACGGAGAGGCACGTCGCCCCGCCTCTCTCATAGCTGGCGGCGATGTCGGCCGGTACGAAGTTTTCGCGGATCACGCCTTTGCTTGGCGAGGCCTTCTTGATTTCAGCGATGACAGCCGGCTGCTTGAGTTTGGCCTGGGCGATCAAGGCCTTGGCGAAGCCACGCGGCGCATCGGCGATTTTCGCCTGGCTTTCCAGCTCGGCCAGGCTCACGCGGGCACGGCGTTCCGCGACTTCTTCGGCTTTGCGGGCCAGGATCTTTTCCAGAACGGTCGGCACACTCATCCTTCATTCTCCATCTTGAACACCGCAGTAAAGGCCCCCAGTTCTTCGAGCTTCTCGCGGGCAAGGCCGGTGTGCAATGCATCATGCGCGAGGGCCACGCCTTCGTTAAGACTATAGGCGTGATCGGCGGCATAAAGCGCGGCACCGGCATTGAGCACAATCATTTCGGCGGCTTTCTGGCCGTTTTCGGTCTTGCGACGCCCCAAGGCGTCCTGAATCAGCGCCAGGGAGTCCGCCGGGCTTTCCACTGCCAGGCCGTGCAGGCTCTGGCTCTTCATGCCGAGGTCTTCAGGTTCGACCCAATATTCGGTGATCTGATCATTCTTCAGCTCCGCCACAAAGGTCGGCGCCGCCAGGCTGAATTCGTCCAGGCCGTCTTTGGAATGCACCACCAGCACATGCTTGCTGCCCAGGCGCTGCAATACTTCGGCCAACGGCCGGCACAATGCCTGGCTGAACACGCCGACTACCTGATGCTTCACACCGGCCGGATTCGTAAGCGGGCCGAGCATGTTGAACAGGGTGCGCAGGCCGAGATCCTTGCGCGGGCCGGCGGCGTGTTTCATCGCGCCGTGGTGGGACTGCGCAAACATGAAGCCGATGCCCACGTTGTCGATGCAGCGCGCCACTTGTACGGGGGTCAGGTTCAGGTAGATCCCGGCCGCTTCGAGCAGATCCGCGCTGCCGCTTTTGCCGGACACCGCTCGGTTGCCGTGCTTGGCCACGGTGCAACCCGCTGCCGCGACCACGAAGGAGGCCGCCGTGGACACGTTGAAAATATTCGCACCGTCGCCGCCGGTGCCGACCACGTCGACCACGCCGTCGAGGGTCTTGAGCTCGACCTTGTCTGCCAGCTCGCGCATCACCGACACGGCGCCGACGATTTCGTCGATGCTCTCGCTCTTCATACGCATCGCCATCATGAACGCGCCGATCTGCGCGTCGGTGCATTGACCGGTCATGATCTCACGCATCACATCGCTCATTTCCGCGGTGCTCAGGTCCAGATGGCCGACGATACGGCTCAGGGCAGTCTTGATATCCATGAAAAGTCCTTAGCGCGTGCCGCCGCTCTGCTTGAGAAAGTTGGCGAACAGCTCGTAGCCCTGCTCGGTCAGGATCGACTCGGGGTGAAACTGCACCCCTTCGATGTTCAGTGTCTTGTGGCGCAAGCCCATGATCTCGTCGACCGAGCCGTCTTCCAGCTGGGTCCAGGCGGTCAACTCCAGGCAGTCGGGCAGGGTTTCGCGCTTGACCACCAGCGAATGGTAGCGCGTCACGGTGACCGGCAGGTTGAGGCCTTCGAACACACCAAGGTTGTTATGGAACACCGGGCTGGTCTTGCCGTGCATCACTTGGCGCGCCCGCACCACCTCACCGCCAAACGCCTGGCCGATGGACTGGTGACCCAGGCACACGCCGAGGATCGGCAGCTTGCCGGCGAAGTATTTGATCGCCTCCAGGGAGATGCCCGCCTCGGTCGGCGTGCAGGGCCCCGGCGAAACCACAATGCGCTCCGGGTTCAGGGCGGCGATTTCGGCGACAGTCAGTTCGTCGTTGCGCACCACCTTGACCTCGGCACCGAGTTCGCCCAGGTACTGCACAACGTTGTAGGTAAAGGAGTCGTAGTTATCAATCATCAGCAACATGGGGGAAACCTCAAGAATTCTTAGCCCTGGGGGGTCTGTTCAGCCAACGCCACTGCACGGAACATGGCACGGCGCTTGTTCAGGGTTTCTTCCCATTCGAGGGCCGGCACCGAGTCGGCGACGATCCCGCCACCGGCCTGCACATGCAGTTCCCCGTCCTTGATCACCGCCGTGCGAATCGCAATGGCGGTGTCCATGTTGCCGTTCCAGGCGAAATACCCCACGGCGCCGCCGTAGACACCGCGCTTGACCGGTTCGAGCTCGTCGATGATCTCCATCGCGCGAATCTTCGGCGCGCCCGACAAGGTGCCCGCCGGCAGAATCGCCCGCAGCGCGTCCATCGCGGTCAGGCCGGCCTTCAATTCGCCGGTGACGTTGGAGACGATGTGCATCACGTTGGAGTAGCGCTCGATGACCATCTTCTCCGTCAACTTCACCGAGCCGATTTCCGAGACGCGCCCGGTGTCATTGCGGCCCAGGTCGATCAGCATGAGGTGCTCGGCGATTTCCTTGTCGTCGCTGAGCAGCTCTTCTTCGAGCGCCAGGTCCGCTTCCTCGGTCGCGCCACGCGGGCGGGTACCGGCGATCGGGCGCACGGTGATCAGGTTGTCTTCGACGCGCACCAGCACTTCCGGCGAACTGCCGACGACGTGGAAGTCGCCGAAGTTGAAGAAGTACATGTACGGCGTCGGGTTGAAGCAACGCAGCGCACGGTACAGGTCGATCGGCGCGGCCTTGAAGTCGATGGACATGCGTTGCGACGGCACCACCTGCATGCAGTCGCCGGCGAGGATGTATTCCTTGATGGTATCGACCGCCCGCTCATAGTCATCCTGGGTAAAGCTGGAGCGGAACACCGGGTCGGCCGCCGGCGGACGGCGCAAATCCAGGCCGCGACGCGGGGTGATCGGCTGGCGCAGTTTTTCCAGCAGGGCTTCGAGGCTGGCCAGGCCTTGCTCGAACGCATCGCTCTGGGAGGGGTCGGCCAGCACGATTGCATGCATCTTGCCGGCGAGGTTGTCGAACACCACCACGGCGTCGGAGACCATCAGCAGAATGTCCGGAACGCCCAATGGATCGGGGTTCGGGCATTTACCCAGGCGTTTTTCCACATAACGCACGCAGTCGTAGCCGAAATACCCGACCAGGCCGCCGTTGAAACGCGGCAGCCCAGGGATGGTCGGCACGTTGTAGCGCGCCTTGAAGGTTTCGACGAAGGCCAGCGGGTCTTCGACGTCATGGCTTTCGATCTCGACGCCGTCATGGGTGATGCTGACGTGATGGTCGTACACGCGCATGACGGTGCGGCACGGCAGGCCGATGATCGAGTAACGGCCCCACTTCTCGCCGCCCTGTACCGATTCGAGCAAGTAGGAGTTGGGCGCGTCGGCCAGCTTCAGGTAGATCGACAGCGGCGTGTCGAAGTCGGCCAGGGTTTCGCAGGCCAGGGGGATACGGTTGTAGCCGGCAGCGGCCAAGCGCAGGAATTCTTCGCGGATCATGAGGTGCCTCGTGGCATGAGGGTCTAACGGTCAGGTGTGCAAACGTGCCGCAGCGCGGCCAGGATTCAGTCAGGCGCGCCAACGCCAGCGGGCCAGGGCCTTGATGACTTTCATCCAGAGTTTGCGAGTGACTACCACGATGGTATTTCCAGAAGGGGACGGATCGGTGTCGGCCAACGTTATCTCAGCGCCCGCTCCCAAGCAACCGGGGATTAGTCGGCGCAGGTCATCAATTACCAGCGCGGGCGACTCTTCGGCGATCGGCCGACCGTGGTTATAGCCGTAACTCAAGGCCACGCACTGCACGCCCGCCGCCTTGGCCGCCAGCACATCGCTGCGCGAATCACCGACAAACAACGACTGGGACGCCGGGATATTGGCCATTTTCATCACGAAAAACAGCGCCGCCGGGTCGGGTTTCTTCTGCGGCAAGGTATCGCCACCGATGATCCAGCGGAAATAACGGCCGATTTTCATCTGGTCCAGCAACGGAGCGACGAAGCGCTCCGGCTTGTTGGTGATCAGGGCCATTTCCACGCCCTGCTTGCTCAGCCATTTGAGGGTGTCGCGCACGCCGGGGTACACCACGGTCAGTTCGTGGTGGTCTTCATAGGCGAGGTTGAACAATTCCAGGGCGTGTTCGGCCTCGACATCATCGACCCCCTCGGCCTCGATGCGGTTGGCCAGCGCCCGGCGCACCAGCACCTGCGCGCCGTTGCCGACCCATTTGCGCACCGACTCGATACCGACCGGCTTGCGCCCCAGCTTGAGCAGCATCTCGTCCACCGCCGCCGCCAGGTCCGGCACCGAGTCGATCAACGTACCGTCCAGATCGAACATCACCAGCCGTGGCAGTTTGCCGGGGAACAGCCGCTCGAAGCCGCTCATGGACGCGCCAGCGCCAGTTCCGCACGCATCTTGGCGATGACGTCTTGGTAGTTCGGCGCATTGAAGATCGCCGAGCCAGCGACAAAGGTGTCGGCGCCGGCAGCAGCGATTTCGCGGATGTTGTTGACGTTGACCCCACCGTCGATTTCCAGGCGGATCTCACGCCCCGAGGCATCGATCAGCGCACGGGCTTCGCGCAGCTTGTCGAGGGTGCCGGGGATGAACTTCTGCCCGCCGAAACCTGGGTTGACGCTCATCAGCAGCACCATGTCGACTTTGTCCATCACGTACTTGAGCACGTCCAGCGGGGTGGCCGGGTTGAACACCAGGCCCGCCTTGCAGCCGCCTTCGCGGATCAGTTGCAGGGTGCGGTCGACGTGCAGCGAGGCTTCCGGGTGAAAAGTGATGTAAGTCGCGCCCGCTTCAATGAAGTCCCCGACGATGCGGTCTACCGGGCTGACCATCAGGTGCGCGTCGATCGGCGCGGTGACACCGTACTTGCGCAACGCCGCGCAAACCATCGGGCCGATGGTCAGGTTGGGGACGTAGTGGTTGTCCATGACATCGAAGTGGACGAAGTCGGCACCGGCGGCCAACACGTTGTCCACTTCCTCACCCAGACGGGCGAAGTCGGCGGAGAGAATCGATGGAGCGATAACGAAGGGCTGCATGACGCACCTTTTTTGAGCTAAATCACAATGGCGCGCATTGTATACCTCATGCTTTGCCCAGCGCACCGTGACCTAACTCAACGGCTAGTACGCCGCCCGATAGATTTTCTCGATATCGGCGGCGCTGAGTTGGCGCGGATTGTTGCACATCAGGCGCTCGATACCCGCCGCTTCCACGGCCATGGCCGCGAGTGCGTCTTCGGGGATACCGAAGCTGCGCAGGCCCGACGGGATCTCCACCGCGGCGCACAGTCGCGTCATCGCCTCGACCGCCTGGTCGGCGGCTTCATTGACGCTCAGGCCGGTGACATTCACGCCCATGGCCTGGGCAATGTCCTGCATGCGTTCGACACACGCCAGCTTGTTCCAGTGCATGACATACGGCAGCAACAGCGCATTGCTCACGCCATGGGCGATATTGAAGCGCCCGCCCAGCGGATACGCCAACGCATGCACCGCGCCGACCCCGGCGTTACCGAACGCCATCCCGGCCATCAGGCTGGCGGTGGCCATGTCGTCGCGGGCCTGCAGGTTGGCCGGGTTGGCGTAAGCCTTGGGCAACGCCTTGGCAATCAGCTTGATCGCGCCGATGGCCAAGGCATCGGTAATCGGCGAGGCGTTCAGCGACAGGTAGGACTCAATGGCATGCACCAGCGCATCCACGCCACTGGCGGCGGTGACGCTGCGCGGGCAGGTCAGGGTCATCTGCGGGCTGATGAGTGCGACGTCCGGCAGCAGGAAGTCACTGACGATGCCCTTTTTCAGTTGCGCGGCCTTGTCGGAGAGGATCGCAACGTTGGTCACTTCCGAGCCGGTGCCGGCCGTCGTGGGAATGGCGATCAGCGGCGGGCCCTTGCGCGGCACCTGATCGACACCGAACAGGTCCGCCAGCGCGCCGTGGTATCCGGCATAGGCCGCCACACTCTTGGCGATATCGATCGCACTGCCGCCGCCCAGGCCGATCAGGCCGTCATGCCCGCCTTCGCGGTAGGCGCGCATGCAGTCTTCGACAATGGCGATTTCCGGGTCGGGCAGCACCCGGTCGAAGATCTCGTAGGTACGCTCGCCCAAATGCGCCAGCGCCAGCGCCACGGTGCCGGACCTGACCAGCGCGGCATCGGTGACGATCAGCGGGTTGTCGACATCCAGCCGCGTCAACTCTGCGGCCAATTGCTCGATGGCGCCGGCGCCAGTCAACAGTTTGTGGGCGATCTTGAATGAGGAAGTACTCATGTGCGCGGCCTCTTGTCGATTGTGGGCTGGCACAAGAGTAGCTGACGGAGATCGGTTGTCTTCCATTCAACAGCTGAATGGTCACAGAACCGATTGTGGGAGGGGGCTTGCCCCCTCCCACATTTAGACCTGGGCGGTGCGCAACTTCTCGCTACGGCCGCGCAGCCATTCCAGGGTCAGCAGCAGCAACACCGAGAAGGCAATCAGCAAGGTCGCCGCGGCGGCAATCGTCGGGCTGAGGTTTTCGCGGATACCGCTGAACATCTGGCGCGGCAGGGTCGCTTGCTCGGGGCCGGCGAGGAACAGCGTCACCACCACTTCGTCGAACGAGGTGGCAAACGCGAACAGCGCCCCGGAAATCACCCCCGGCGCGATCAGCGGCAAGGTCACCCGGCGAAACGCGGTCAACGGCGATGCCCCCAGGCTGGCCGCTGCCCGCACCAGGTTATGGTTGAAACCCTGCAAGGTCGCGGACACCGTGATGATCACAAACGGCACGCCCAACACGGCGTGGACCACGATCAGCGAAAAGAAACTGTTACCCAGCCCCAGCGGCGCGAAGAACAGGTAACTGGCCACGCCGATGATCACCACCGGCACCACCATCGGCGAAATCACCAGGGCCATCACCAGCGCCTTGCCGGGGAAATGCCCACGGGTCAGGCCGATCGCCGCCAACGTGCCGAACACCATGGCCAGCACGGTGGCCGCCGGGGCGACGATGACGCTGTTCTTCAGCGCCCGCATCCATTCGGCCGAGGCGAAAAAGTCCTGATACCAGTGCAGCGAGAAGCCTTGCAGCGGGTACACCAGGAAGCTGCCGCTGTTGAACGACAGCGGGATGATCACCAGCACAGGCAGAATCAGGAACAGCAGGATCAAGCCGCAGAGGATCCGCAAGCTGTAGAACCACACCCGCTCCACGGGCGACATATAAGGGCTCAGCATCGCAAGGTCTCCTTAGCTCAGGCGCAGGCGGCTGGCGCCCACCAGCCGGTTGTAGATCAGGTACAGCAGCACGGTGGCCAGCAGCAGCAAGCCGCCCAACGCGGTCGCCATGCCCCAGTTGATGCTGGTGTTGGTGTAGAAGGCCACGAAGTAGCTGACCATCTGGTCGTTCGGGCTGCCCAGCAAGGCCGGGGTGATGTAGTAACCAATCGCCAGGATGAACACCAGCAGGCAGCCTGCGCCCACACCGGCGTAGGTTTGCGGGAAGTACACGCGCCAGAAGCTGGCGAATGGGTGACAGCCCAGGGAAATCGCGGCGCGCATGTAGGTCGGCGAGATGCCTTTCATCACGCTGTAGATCGGCAGAATCATGAACGGCAGCAGGATATGCACCATGGAGATGTAGACCCCGGTGCGGTTGAACACCAGCTCCAGCGGCTTATCGATCAGGCCCATGCCCATCAGCGCGCCGTTGATCAGGCCACCGGACTGCAGCAGCACGATCCACGCCGCCACGCGCACCAGGATCGAGGTCCAGAACGGCAGCAGCACCAGAATCATCAGCAGGTTGCTTTGCCGTGCCGGCAGGTTGGCCAGCAGGTAGGCCAGCGGATAGGCCAGCAGCAGGCAGAGAAAGGTGATCACCAGGCCCATCCAGAAGGTGCGGGCGAAGATGTCCAGGTAGATCGCCTGGTCCGGCGTGGCCGGGGCCACTTCGCCGAGGTCGTCGATGCGGTGATCGACGGCCGCCAGCAGGTAGTACGGCGTCAGGCTGCTGGTATTGCGCCGGATCGCCTGCCAGTACGCCGGGTCGCCCCAGCGTTCGTCGAGGGTTTCCAACGCTTCTTTATAAGAGGCTGGCGCTTCGGTAAACGGCAGCGCCCGCGCGGTTTTGGTCAGCAGGCTGCGATAGCCGGCCAGTTCCATGTTCAAGCGTTTCGACAGATCGCCGAGGGTCTGGTTCTTGCGCGCTTCGCCAAGGTCTTCGCTGAGCGCCTGGTACACCGGCTCGCCAGGCAAGCCGCGACCGTCCCAGGTCTTCACCGCCACCACCGTGCGTGGCAGGCCGCCCACGACTTCCGGGTTGCCGACACTTTTGTACAACAGCGCAACGATCGGCACCAGGAACACCAGCAGCAAAAACAGCACCAGCGGCGCAATCAAGGCCTGGGCCTTCCAGCGATTAAGCCGCTCAGCACGCGCCAGGCGCTGCTTGAGAGTGGGGCTGTTGACCTCGGTCGAGGGAACGGCGATGGCCATGGCTAACTCCGAAACTTGAAAATGAATGCACTCTGCCAAACGCAGCAGATCCCCTGTGAGAGGGGGCAAGCCCCCTCCCACATGGAGTTACTTGGCAGCCCAGGAATTGAAGCGCTGCTCGAGTTGCTCACCGTTATCCGCCCAGAAGCTCACATCGATCTGCACCTGGTTGGCGATGTTCTCAGGCGTGGTCGGCATGTCTTTGAGCACGTCCTTGGCCAGCAACGGTACGGCTTGGGTGTTGGCCGGGCCGTAGGCGATGTTTTCCGAGTAGATCTTCTGCTGCTGCGGCTGCACCGAGAAGGCGATGAACTTCTTCGCCGCTTCTGCGCGATCCTTGGCCAGGCCTTTTGGAATAGCCCACGCGTCGAAGTCGTAGATGCCACCGTTCCAGACCACTTTCAGGTTGCTCTCTTTCTGTACGGCAGCGATGCGACCGTTGTAGGCCGAGCTCATCACCACGTCACCCGAGGCGAGGTACTGCGGCGGTTGCGCGCCGGCTTCCCACCACTGGATCGACGGCTTGAGTTCGTCGAGCTTTTTGAACGCACGGTCCTGGCCGTCTTTGCCAGCCAGCACTTTGTACACATCCTTCGGCGCCACGCCGTCAGCCATCAACGCGAATTCGAGGGTGTATTTGGCACCCTTGCGCAGGCCGCGCTTGCCAGGGAATTTCTTGGTGTCCCAGAAATCCGCCCAACTGGTCGGCGCGCTGCTCAGCTTGTCAGCGTTGTAGGCGAGTACGGTCGACCACACGAAGAAGCCCACGCCGCACGGCTGGATCGCACCTTTGACGTAGTCAGCGGTGTTGCCGAACAGTTTCGGGTCCAGCGGCTCGAACATGTCTTCGTCGCAACCACGGGACAGTTCCGGCGATTCCACTTCTACCAGGTCCCAGGACACGCTCTTGGTGTCGACCATGGCCTTGATCTTGGCCATCTCACCGTTGTACTCGCCGGCGATGATTTTGCCGTTGCCTGCACTTTCCCACGGTGCATAGAAAGCCTTGACCTGTGCGGCCTTGTTCGCGCCACCAAAGGACACGACCGTCAGATCCGGGCCAGCCATGGCCTGGGTCGCGCCGATCAAGCCGATCGCCAGTGCGGAATACTTAAGGGATCTCAACATTGTTGTTCTCTCCACGTGCAGGGTTGGTGAAGCCATGGGGGCGATTATTTCGCCTCTAGAAGTGGGTCGAGTGCGCGAACGTGCTCGACTTGCCAGCCAATCGGTACCACGTCGCCGACCGCCAGTGCCGGGTCCAGCTCGGCGATCGGTTGTTTCACAAAAAAATCGGTCATGCCGCAGACTTCCAGGCGCACGCGCACGTGGACGCCCAGGTAGACAAATTCCGCTACTCGCCCAGAGAAGCGGTTCACGCAACGTTCGCTGGAGCCATTGAGGCTGACGCGCTCAGGCCGCACCGACAAGGTCACCGGGCCGCCGACCTGGCCGACGTTCACCGCCAGCGCCTCGACTTTCTCGCCCCGCGCCAGTTCCACCACGCAGCGGTCGCCGGTGTGGCTGTGCAGGCGACCGTTGAGGCGGGTGTTTTCGCCGATGGAGGTGGCGACGAAGGGATTTTTCGGTTCTTCGTACAGGGTACGCGGCGCCGCGATCTGCTGGATCTCGCCCTGGTGGAACACGGCCACCCGGTCGGACATGGTCAAGGCTTCGCCCTGGTCGTGGGTCACATACACCACGGTCACGCCGAGGCGTTGGTGCAGGTGCTTGATCTCCATCTGCATGTGTTCGCGCAATTGCTTGTCGAGGGCGCCGAGGGGTTCGTCCATCAGCACCAGCTGCGGTTCGAACACCAGCGCCCGGGCCAACGCCACACGCTGTTGCTGGCCGCCGGAGAGTTGCGCCGGGTAGCGTTGGGCGAAGGCGTCGAGCTGGACCATGCTCAGCACGCGCTTGACCCGCTCGCTGATATCGGTCTTGCTCAACCCTCGCACCGACAGGGGAAACGCCAGGTTCTCGGCCACGGTCATGTGCGGGAACAACGCGTAGTTCTGGAACACCATGCCGATATCGCGCTTGTGCGGCGGCACGTGGTTGATGGCGCGTCCGGCCAGCTGGATTTCGCCGGCAGTCGGCGTTTCGAAGCCGGCCAGCATCATCAGGCTGGTGGTCTTACCCGAACCCGACGGCCCTAGCAGGGTGAGGAACTCGCCCTTGCGAATCTCCAGGTTGAGGTCTTTGACGATCAGGTTCTCGCCGTCGTAGCTCTTCTGCACGCCACGAAAGCTGACCAGCACATCATTTGAATCCGCCTCGCTCATACCCGCACCTTTGTATTTTGGACTGCTGTGGCACAAGCGTAGTCCAGGGGCGGGGCCCCGGAAATCGGGGGCCAGGAGAGAATCACATCAGCCGGATGGAAGGTTGGGGGTAGGGAACGCCCTACAGCGATGGCGGGGATAGAACAGCGCCGCTATGAGCGCCAGCCTGCAAGCGCCGAGAACGGGCAAATGGCGCTCTGAAGGAGGTCGCAAACAGGCATGTCGTCAGAGCAGCTTGTGCTCCATGGCGTACTTCACCAGTTCGGCCAGGGAGGTGATATTGAGCTTTTGCATCAGGCGTGCCTTATGGGTGCTGATGGTCTTGCTGCTCAACGCCAGTTGCTGAGCGATGTCGTTGACGTTGGCGCCCTGGGCCAGGCGTTCGAACACCGAGAACTCGCGTTCCGACAGCAGCGAATGCAAAGGTCGCGAATCGGTCAGGCCGACCTCGAAGACCATGCGATCGGCCAGGTCCGGGTCGATATAGCGCCCGCCGGCCGCGACCTTGCGAATCGCCATCAAGAGCAGGGCCGGGTCGCTGTCCTTGGTGGCATAACCGGCCGCGCCAACCTTCAAGGCCCGCGCGGCCATCTGCGCTTCATCGTGCATCGACAGCACCAGGATCGCCGGCGGATTGCTCAGCGCACGAATCCGCGCGATGGCTTCCAGGCCGTTGACGCCAGGCATCGAGATATCCAGCAACACCACCTCGCAAGGCACATGGCGCAAGGTCTCCAGCAACTGCTCGCCATTGCCCGCCTCGCCCACCACCAGCAAGTCTTTGGCCAGGCCGATCAATTGCTTGATGCCTTCACGCACGATGGTGTGGTCTTCGGCTACCAGTACACGGATCACAGGGGTTTCCTCTTATTGTTATGCATCCAATGGCACCGTCACACTCAGGGTGGTGCCCTCCCCCGGCTGGCTGTCCAGGTTCAACTGCCCGCCCATGATCAGCACGCGCTCACGCATGCCGACCAGGCCGAACGACACCGGACGGCCCTTGGCCTCGATGAAACCGACGCCGTCGTCGCTGATGGTCAGCCGCAGTTGCTTGCCCTCCACCGCCAGGGTCAGCTCGACAGTATGCGCCTGGGCATGGCGCATCACATTGGTCAGCGCCTCCTGCAGGATACGGAACAGGCCGATGGCCTTGGCATCGCTCAGGGCCGGCAGGTTATCCGGGACTTGCACCAGGCAGGGAATCTGCGTGCGCGCTTCGAAGCGCCGCGCCTGCCACTCGATGGCCGAGGCGATCCCGGCGTCGAGAATTGGCGGGCGCAACGCCGTAGCCACGTCGCGCACCAATTGAAACAGTTGGGCGATCAGGCGTTTCATGCTGTTCAAGCGCTCGTTCAGGCCAGGGTCCAGTTGCGCATAGGCCAGCTCGCACATGGAGGTTTCCAGCTTGAGTACGGTGAGCATTTGCCCGAGTTCGTCGTGTACTTCGCGGGCGATGCGCGCCTTTTCTTCTTCACGCACGGTTTCCAGGTGCGCCGATAGCTCGCGCAACTGCGCTTCGCTTTGCAGCAACGCAGCCACATAACGGCGACGCTCGGTGACGTCATTGAGGTAGACCACCAGGTATTCGCCGTCGGCAAACCGCAAAAAGCTCAACGACACCTCGGCCGGCAGGATGCTGCCGTCTGCGCGCAGGCAGTCGGCGGCGAAATGCTGTGGGCCCTCTTCGCTGGCACGCGCGCGTTTCCACAGGTTCAGCCAACGGTCCATGCTCAGGCTCGGGTCGAAATCAGCCAGCGGACGCTCGATCAGCGCGCCGGGGCCATAACCGAGCATGGTTTCCGCCGCAAGGTTGGCGTAGCGCACATGGCTGTCCCAATTGACCCAGAGGATGCCGACGGTACTTTGATCGATGGAAAACTGCGTCAGGCGCAGCGCTTCGGCACCGGCGGCGCGTGCGGCGCTTTCTTCGCGAGCGGCGAGCAGTTTGTGTTCCAGCACTCGTTGCTGGCGACGCTGCCAGAACACCACCGCCAGGCTGGCGAGCAGCAGCAACCCCAACAGCAGGCTGAGGTTTTGCCACAGGCCGGGAGACTCGGACAGACGCGGGTATTTGGGTTGCAGCCAGCGGTTGTGCAACTGGTCCAGATCGCGGGCGGGGATGGCGCGCAACGCGCTTTCCATGATGCCGGACAGTTCCGGCCAGTCGCGGCGGGTCGCCACCCGCAGCAATTGCGGCAGGCCGATATCGCCGACCACCGCCAGCCCGGAGAACTCAGGCTCGCCCGACAAACGGCTCAGTTGCGCCTCATCCACCACGGCGTAACGCGCCTGCTGACTGACCAGCAACTGCAAGGCCTGGCGCTCCATGGGCACGCCTTGCAGGTTGAGACCGGGATAAGTGCTGCGCAGGTAATCGGCCACGGCGCTGGGCATACGCACGGCGACGCGGGAATGTTCGTCGAGTTTTTCCAAATCCACCGCACCGCCGCCCTCACGCACACCGACGATACGCTGGGGCACGCGCATGTACGGGTCGGTGAACAACCACAGGCGCAAACCGGCCGGGGTTTGCTGCAGGCCGGGGGCGATGTCCACCTCGCCGTCGCGCAGGGCGGCTTCCAGTTGCTCCTGAGTGGGGAAATTGCGCCACGTCAGCTCGATGTTCAGGGCCTTGGCCAGCCATTGCATCAACTCGACATTGGCCCCCGACAAACGCTGCAGGCGCCGGTCGTATTGCGCATACGGCGCCTGCAAGACCAGCCCCACCCGCAACTCCGGGTGTTGCGCCAGCCATTCGCGTTGCGGCACAGAGAGCTGCGCTTGCGCAGCGACAGGCAGGGGCGCAGCCCCCGCCATCAAGGCAAAGCACATACAGCCGATAACCAGCAGACAGCGAAAACCCATGATCCACGTCTCACATCACTGACAAATACTGACCAACCCATTAGGCTGCTGGAATCACTTCTGGCCGGGAATTAACGATGCCCTATCGAAACCGTTCGGCACTGCCAGCATTGTGCCTGTCACTCCTCTTTACCGCCGTCTTTTCTGCCCAGGCCGCCGACGCGCCTGCGCCGGTTGCGGAAAAACCGCTCGAACGCCAGCCCCTGCCGGAGCGGAGCCGGGAAGAAGCCAGCGCCCTCGAACGCCAGATCCCACGCGAAGAACAGCAACAGCTGCAGGCCGGCAGCGATTCATTCCTGGCCCTGTGGAAACCGGCCAACAGCGCCGAAGCCGAAGGCGTGGTGATTATCGTACCTGGCGCGGGTGAAAATGCTGACTGGCCGCAAGCAATTGCACCATTGCGGCGTAAATTGCCGGATGCCGGCTGGGGCACCCTCAGCCTGTCACTGCCCGACGTGAACCTGGACACCTTGCCACCACGGGTGATCGAAGCGCCCAACGCGGCCGTCGACACCAGCAGCAAAGACGGCAGCACCGCCGCCAAACCGATCGAGCAAGCCGCCAGCGCGGAAGCCGAAGGCACCGACCCGGCCGTGGTGCCGGGTGCGGACGAACAGGACAAGACCGATGCCAAGCGCATCTTCGAGCGCATCGATGCCGCCGTCGCTTTCGCCCAGACCCAAGGCGCCCGCAGCGTGGTGCTGCTTGGCCATGGCAGCGGCGCCTGGTGGGCCGCGCGGTACTTGAGCGAGAAACAACCGAGCCAGGTGCAGAAGCTGGTGATGGTGGCGGGCAAGGCCCCCGTGGGTCGCCAACCGGACCTGCAACAACTCGCCCCGGGCTTGAAAGTCCCCACGGCGGATGTCTTCTACCAGGACCTCGCCCAGGACCGGAACACCGCACGGGAACGCGCCCAAGCCGCCAAACGTTTGAAGAATGGCGGCTACAAGCAGGTGTCGCTCAAGGCCGTGCCCGGCAACAGTTCGGCCGAGCAGGAGCAGTTGTATCGGCGGGTGCGCGGGTGGTTGAGCCCCGAGCAAAAAGACAGCTGACCGCCAGCACCCAAATGGGATGACTAGCGGAAATCCCGCCGCTCGCGAATCAACGTATAGGCGTTATGCAGTTCGCGGGTTCGCTCGGTGGCCTCACGCACTTGCGCGGGGCTGGCGCCGCTACCGGCGATCTTGTCTGGATGGTGGCGGCTGAGCAGGCGGCGGTAGGCGCGCTTGATCGCCGAGGGCTCGGTGGTGCTGGTCACCCCCAGAATCCGCAACGCCTCCTGATACGCGGCGCCACGGCTGGCCACCGGCTTGCGCTCCGGCGCGTAATCGGCGGCCAGCGCCTGAAGCTGTTGCGGCGTCCAGCCCAACCACTTGCCCCACAAGTTGATCAGGTCACGCTCGGCATCATCCGCGCGGCCATCCGCCCAGGCCATGCGCCAACAGGCGCGCAACACGCCTTCTGACGCATGGGGCTGGGACTTGAGGACGCGCAGGTAGGCGCGCACCCGGTCAGAGCCGGATTTACCGCGGTTGAACGCCGCAATCGCCCGACGCTGGGCCGGTTCGGTCATGTCCAGCGCGCGCATTTCCTGGCGTGCCTGCTGGATATGCCCGTCCGCCACGCGGCCATTGCTTTTGGCCAGGCGGCCCAGCAGCACAAACAACAGTTCGTCATTGCGCAACGCCGGGCGCCCGCCCAGGCGCTCACGCAACTGTGCCCAGCTGTGCAGTTGCAGGCGGCGATCCAGCGCCTGCCCGAGCAAGGCTCCCAACAAGGCCCCCGGAATACTGGCAATGGCAAAGCCAGCCCCGGCGCCGATCAGCGTCCCAGGCCACAACATCTTAGCGCCCCGCTGTCAGCAGGGTTTCGACTTGCGCCAGGCGCTCCAGCGTGCCGACATCGATCCAGCGTCCCGTCATGTGTTCTCCCGTTACTTGACCTTGCGCCATGGCCGCGCGCAACAGCGGCGCCAGCTTGAAGGCACCGGTGCTGCAACCCGCGAACAACTTGGGGTCGAGCACAGATATGCCACTGAAGGTCAGGTTATCGGCACCGGGCGCCGCATCATGAAGCACACCATGATCCAGGTGGAAATCCCCGCCCGTGGGGTGATGCGCCGGGTTATCGACCATCACCAAGTGGGCCAGGCCCTGAAGCGGGCGCTGGAGTTGGGCGAAGTCGTAATCGGTCCAGATATCGCCATTGACCACCAGAAAGGGCTCATCCCCCAGCAACGGCAGCGCCTGGAAAATCCCGCCGCCGGTTTCCAACGGTTCGCCCTCGGGGGAGTAGCGGATGCTCAGGCCAAACTGCGCACCGTCGCCCAGGTAGTTTTCAATCTGCTGGCCGAGCCAGGCATGGTTGATCACGACATCGGTGAACCCGGCCCTGGCCAGCGCCTCCAGGTGATACTCGATCAGGCGCTTGCCGCCCGCCTGCACCAGCGGCTTGGGCGTGTGCAAGGTGAGCGGGCGCATCCGCTCGCCTTTGCCGGCCGCCAGGATCATCGCCTTCATACGCTCGCCTCGGCGGGTTGGCGCAGGCTGGCCAGCAGCTCCGCCAGTTCGCCCAACTCCGGACGGTCCGCCAGTACCGCTTCTATATAGGCAAAGAAGCGCGGCACGTCGGCCAGGTAGCGTGGTTTGCCGTCGCGGTGGCAGATACGCGCGAAGATACCGATCACCTTGAGGTGACGCTGCACGCCCATCAGGTCGCTGGCGCGCAGGAAGTCGTCGAAATCCGCCTGCACCGGGATGCCCAGGGTTACGGCGCGCTGCCAATAACCGCGCTGCCATTCGCGCACGCGGGCCTGGGGCCAACTGAGGAACGCGTCCTTGAACAGGCAGGTGATGTCGTAGGTCACCGGGCCGTAGACCGCGTCCTGGAAATCCAGCACACCGGGGTTCGGCGCGCTGATCATCAGGTTGCGCGGCATATAGTCGCGGTGTACCAGCACTTTCGGCTGGGCCAGGGCGCTGTCGATCAGGCGCTCGCTGACACGCTGCCAGAGCGCCTGCTGGTGCGCGTCGAATTCGACCCCCAGGTGGCGGCGCACGTACCATTCGGGGAAGAGTTCCAGCTCGCGGCGCAGTAAAGCGACGTCATAGCTGGGCAGCGGCGCGTCCATCGGCAACTGCTGGAAAGCCAGCAAGGCGTCGATGGCATCGGCGAACAATTGATCGGCATTTTGCTCGTCAATCACGTCCAGGTAGGTTTTTCTGCCCAGGTCGTTGAGCAAAAGAAAGCCGCGCGGCAAATCTTCTGCATAAATTTTTGGCACATTGATTGCCGATTTCGCCAGTAAATCGGCGATATCGACGAAAGGTTTGCAGTTTTCCTGGGGGGGTGGAGCGTCCATCACCACGAAAGTATGCGCCCCGCCTTCCCAGCGGAAGTAGCGCCTGAAACTCGCGTCGCTACTGGCCGCGGTCAATGTGGCCGGGGGTACGGCGCCCCAATCCTGAGCGTTGAAGAGGATCGGCAACTGCTCATCCAGCCAGACTTTCAGCTGTTGTAAACGTAGATCTTGCTCGGGCATTACAAGGGTCTCCGACGGCGCTAGCCGTCAAGCGGGTCATGCTTTATTATCACGCATCTTTTTCAGACCATCGAGAGGCGTGCGGCCCACACCGCGGGCAGATGGCACGCAGGAAGCCCGGACTAATAAGATGGCATTGAAATCCCCCGCGTTTCGTAGAAAATTTCCGTTGCTGGTAACCGGCAGTCTGCTGGCCATGCAACCTTTCGCCACCTCATTCGTGGTCGCCGCGGAACAGTATGACTGCTCAGTCTCTGCTTCGGGTGCCTGGGATTGCGCGCCGAAAACCGCCGCCGCCCCATTGCCACCGCGCCCGGTGCATGACGGTGCAGCCGTCAGCTCGGCCAACGGCACGGCGCAAGCCAACGCTGAAGGCGGCACCGAGGCCGAGCCGAAGACCATGCTGGTCACCGAATCCAAGGGCCGTGGCCTGCGTTCGCGCAGCGCCGACTACAGCCACTTGGACTGGGTGCCTCGCGAGAAGCTGACCGCCGCCCAACTGGCGGAAACCGGTCCTTATTGCTCCGGTGCGTACATCGAGCCGATTCGTCCTGGCATGAACGACAAGACGAACAAGAGCGATGCGCCGACCTTCATCGGCGCCAAGGCCTCGCGTTACGAGCAGGAACAGCAGGTCGCGACCCTGGCCGGTGACGTCGTCATGCGCCAGGGCAGCATGCAGCTGGAGTCTGAAGAAGCCAGCCTGTACCAGGCCGAGAACCGTGGCGAGCTGAACGGCAACGTCCGCCTGCGCGACAACGGCGCGCTGATCGTCGGCGACCACGCCCAGGTCCAGCTCGATACCGGCGCGGCACAGATCGACAACGCCGAATACGTGATGCACAAGTCACGCATCCGCGGTAACGCGCTGTACGCCAAGCGCGCCGAAAACGCGATCATCCGTCTCAAGGACGGTACGTACACCACCTGCGAGCCAGACAGCAACGCCTGGCAGCTCAAGGGCAACAACATCACGTTGAACCCGGCCACCGGTTTCGGTACGGCCACCAACGCGACGTTGCGGATCAAGAACATCCCGATCCTGTATACCCCTTACATCTATTTCCCGATCGACAACCGTCGTCAATCCGGCTTCCTGCCGCCGAGCTTCAGCACCGGCAGCGAGACTGGCTTTACGCTGGTGACGCCGTACTACTTCAACCTGGCACCGAACTACGACGCCACGTTGTACCCGCAATACATGACCAAGCGCGGCTTGTTGATGGAAGGCGAATTCCGCTACCTCACCAAATCCAGCGAAGGCCAGTTCGGCGGCGCGTACCTGAACGACGACAACGACGAACGCAGCAAGCAGACCGATTACGAAAAAACCCGTTATATGCTCAATTGGCAGCATAAGGGCGGGTTGGATTCGCGCCTGACGACTCAGGTGGATTACACCAAGATCAGCGATCCTTACTACTTCCAGGATTTGAAGTCGTATGAAGAAGGGGTTGAGAGTCGGGATTACCTGAACCAGCAAGGTTCTGTGACTTATCGAGGCGATTCTTACCAAGCGCGCGTGAACGTCCAGGCTTATCAGCTGGCAACGATCTCTCAGATCACGCCGTATGATCGCTTGCCGCAGATCACTTTCAATGGTGCGCTGCCGTACCATCCGGGTGGGTTGAACTTCACATACGAGACTGAAGCTGTTCGTTTTGAGCGTAGCCTGGAAAACGGCACGTTTACTGATGAGAATGGCCTTGTATCGCCTCGTCTGGACACCCACGTCAGAGGCCTGACCCGTGCAAACGGTACTCGCTTGAACGCGGCCCCCGCCGTCGACTACCCGATGAACTGGACCTACGGCTTTATTACGCCGAAGTTGAAGTACGTCTATACCAAGTACGATCTCGACCTTGACGGTACGGGCAAGACGCAAATGGCTGCAGCCGGCCAGACGTTCAAGAGCTCGCAAGATCGCGCCGTGCCAATCGCCAGCGTCGACAGCGGCCTGTACTTCGACCGCAACACCAACTGGTTCGGCAAAGACTATCGCCAGACCCTCGAACCGCGTGCGTTCTACCTTTATGTACCAAATAAAGACCAGAGCGACATCCCGGTTTTCGACACCAGCGAATACTCGTTCAGCTACGCCTCGCTGTTCCGTGACAACCGCTTCAGCGGCACCGACCGGATCGGCGATGAGAACAAGCTGTCCCTGGGTGTCACCAGCCGTTGGATCGAAGAAAACGGCTTCGAACGCCAACGCGTCAGCGTCGGCCAGGCCCTGTACTTCAAGGACCGCGAGGTTCAACTGCCCGGCATCCTGGCAGCCGACCGCGCCGACGCCCAGAGCGACGTTTCGCCGATCGCGCTGGACTACGAGTTCCGCTTCAACCGCGACTGGCGCGCCACTGCCGATTACAACTGGGACACGGAAAGCCACGCCCCACGTTCCGGCAGCGCGATGTTCCACTACCAGCCGGAAGACAACCCGAACAAGGTCGTCAACCTCGGTTATCGCTATCGCAACGACCAAGTGGTCTACAACCAGCTGACCGGTAAATGGCAGTTTGGCGGCGACTACGGCACTGTCGGTCAAGATAACTACGTGAAGGATTACTACAAAATCCAACAACACGACTTCTCGATGATGTGGCCGATCATTCCCCAGTGGAACATGATTACCCGCTGGCAGTACGACTACGCCCGCAACCGTACCTTGGAAGCCTTCGGTGGTTTCGAGTACGACAACTGCTGCTGGAAACTGCGCGTCATCAACCGTTACTGGGTTTCCAACGACGAATACAGCCAGATCGCCCCGCTTAACGAAAAGGGTGACCACGGGCTCTTCTTCCAGATCGTCCTCAAAGGACTCGGCGGCCTGACCGGCGCCAAGGTAGAGAGCTTCCTCGACAAAGGCATTCAAGGTTATCGTGAACGTGAAGATCAAGCTTTCTGATTGTCTGCGCCCGCTCGTGCTGGGCGCGCTGTTCCTGGGTACCGCATCGGCGCATGCCGCGGTTCAACAGCTGGATAAGGTCGTGGCCATCGTCGATAACGACGTGATCATGCAGAGCCAACTGGACCAACGGGTCAAGGAAGTTCAGCAAACCATCGCCAAGCGTGGCGGTGGTGTGCCGCCTACCAGCGTCCTGGACCAACAGGTGCTGGAGCGCCTGATCGTCGAAAACCTGCAATTGCAGATCGGCGATCGTTCCGGCATCCGTATTTCGGACGAAGAACTGAACCAGGCTGTCGGCACGATCGCGCAACGCAACAACATGAGCATCGATCAGTTCCGCGCCGCCCTGGCCCACGACGGCCTGTCCTATGAGGACGCGCGTGACCAGATCCGCCGCGAAATGATCATCAGCCGTGTGCGTCAGCGTCGTGTGGCCGAGCGGGTTCAGGTGTCCGAGCAGGAAGTGAAGAACTTCCTCGCATCGGACCTGGGCAAGATGCAGCTCTCCGAAGAACTGCACCTGGCCAACATCCTGATCCCGACCCCGGACAGCGCCAACTCTGAGCAGCTCAATGCAGCCGCCGCCAAGACCCAGGCTATCTATGATCGCCTGAAGGCCGGTGCCGACTTCGCCCAGATGGCAATCGCCCAATCCGGCAGCGACAACGCCCTGGAAGGCGGCGATATGGGCTGGCGTAAAGCCGCTCAATTGCCACCGCCGTTCGACCGTGAGCTGAGTGCCATGGAACTGGGAGGCATTACCCAGCCAGCCCGCACCCCAGGCGGCTTCATCATCCTCAAGTTGCTGGAACGTCGTGGCGGCGAGACCTCGCTGAAAGACGAAGTCCACGTTCGTCACATCCTGGTTAAACCAAGCGAAATCCGCACCGAAGCGCAAACCAAGGAACTGGCCCAGAAGATCTATGACCGCATCGAAAGCGGCGAAGACTTTGCCACCCTGGCCAAAAGCTTCTCGGAAGACCCAGGTTCCGCCCTCAACGGTGGCGACCTCAACTGGATCGACCCGAAAGCATTGGTGCCGGAGTTCCAGGAAGTGATGGCCAAGACCCCGCAAGGCGTACTGTCCAAACCGTTCAAGACGCAATATGGCTGGCATGTACTGGAAGTCCTTGGCCGCCGCGCCACCGACAACACCAGCCAGGCCCGCGAACAGCAAGCCCTGACCGTCCTGCGCAACCGCAAGTACGATGAAGAGCTGCAAACCTGGCTGCGTCAGATCCGTGACGAAGCCTACGTAGAAAACAAACTGCCAGGCGCCGAGCAAACAGGCACCAACCAGGCAAACCAGTGAAACCCCAGCGTTTCGCGGTGACACCCGGCGAGCCGGCCGGCATTGGTCCAGACCTGTGCCTGCTGCTCGCCTCGCAGCCCCAGCCACACCCCCTGATCGCCATTACCAGCCGCGACCTGCTCCTTGAGCGGGCCGCGCAACTGGGCGTGGCCGTCAAGCTGCTGGACGTTGCGCCGGGTAACTGGCCCGACCTGCCGGCTCCCGCGGGCAGCCTGTATGTGTGGGATACCCCGCTGCAGGCCAAGGTGGTCGCCGGGCAACTGGACAAGGCCAATGCGGCCTTTGTGCTGCAAACCCTGACCCGTGCCGGGCAAGGGTGTATCGACGGCGACTTCGCCGGCATGATCACCGCCCCCGTACACAAGGGTGTGATCAACGAATCCGGCATCGCCTTTTCCGGCCATACCGAATTCCTCGCCGAACTGACCCACACCCCCCAAGTCGTGATGATGCTGGCCACACATGGCCTGCGCGTCGCCCTGGTGACCACGCATTTGCCGTTGCGCGATGTGGCCGATGCCATCACCGTCGAACGCCTGGAGCGCGTCACGCGCATCCTGCATGCCGACCTGCAACAGAAATTCGGCATCGCCCAACCGCGCATCCTGGTCTGCGGGCTCAACCCCCACGCCGGTGAGGGCGGCCACCTGGGCCATGAAGAAATCGACATCATCGAACCCACCCTGGAGCGTCTGCGCCAAGACGGCATGGACCTGCGCGGCCCATTGCCCGCGGACACTCTGTTTACCCCCAAATATCTGGAGCACTGCGACGCAGTGCTGGCGATGTACCATGACCAGGGGCTGCCCGTGCTGAAATACAAAGGCTTCGGCGCCGCAGTCAACGTGACGCTGGGCCTGCCGATCATCCGCACTTCCGTCGACCATGGCACCGCCCTGGACCTGGCGGGCAGCGGCAAGATCGATACCGGCAGCCTGCGCGTGGCCCTGGAAACCGCCTATCAGATGGCCGAGACCCGTATATGACCGAGCATTACCAACACCGGGCGCGCAAGCGCTTCGGGCAAAACTTCCTGCACGACGCTGGCGTGATCGACCGCATCCTGCGCTCCATCCATGCCAAGCCCGAAGACCGTCTGCTGGAAATCGGCCCGGGCCAGGGCGCACTGACCCAAGGCCTGCTGGCCAGCGGCGCGCAACTGGATGTGGTTGAGCTCGATAAAGACCTGATCCCGATCCTCAATCAGCAGTTTGGCGGCAAGTCCAACTTCATCCTGCACCAGGGCGATGCGCTGAAGTTCGACTTCACCAGCCTCAATGCCGCGCCCAACAGCCTGCGGGTGGTGGGTAACCTGCCGTACAACATCTCCACGCCGCTGATCTTCCACCTGCTGAACAACGCAGGGATCATCCGCGACATGCACTTCATGCTGCAGAAAGAAGTGGTTGAGCGCTTGGCCGCCGGCCCTGGCGGCGGCGATTGGGGCCGCCTGTCGATCATGGTTCAGTACCACTGCCGCGTCGAACACCTGTTCAATGTTGGCCCGGGCGCGTTCAACCCGCCGCCGAAGGTCGATTCGGCCATTGTGCGCCTGGTGCCTCACGCCGTGCTGCCGCACCCGGCCAAGGATCACAAACTGTTGGAGCGCGTCGTGCGCGAAGCCTTCAACCAGCGCCGCAAGACCTTGCGCAATACGCTCAAAGCGCTGTTGAGCAACGCCGAGATCGAAGCCGCTGGCGTCGACGGCAGCCTGCGCCCGGAACAACTGGACCTGGCCGCATTCGTGCGCCTGGCCGACCAGCTTGCGATCCAGCCGCCGCCCGTCGCGGACTGAAGCCCGCCCTGCACCAGGCCCGACAGCATGTCTGGCCTAGTGCCCGCCTCTTGGCCTAGACTGATCCGCATCTGCTGTCCTCCGCTTTTGCTTTTAAGGCCTCTTGCATGTCCGATCCTCGCTACCAGATCGACGTCAGCGTCGTTACCCGCTTCCTGGCGGACCAATCGCAACCTGAACACAACCGTTTCGCCTTTGCCTACACCATCACGGTGAAAAACAACGGGCTGGTGCCGGCCAAGCTGCTGTCACGCCACTGGGTGATCACCGACGGTGACGGTCAAGTGGAAGAGGTGCGGGGTGCCGGCGTGGTCGGCCAGCAACCGCTGATCGATATCGGCGCCAGCCATACCTACAGCAGCGGCACGGTGATGACGTCCAAGGTCGGCACCATGCAAGGCTCGTATCAGATGAAAGCCACTGACGGCAAACTGTTCGACGCGATCATCAAGCCATTTCGCCTGGCCGTGCCCGGAGCCTTGCACTGATGGCAACCTATGCGGTCGGCGACCTGCAAGGCTGCCTGCAGCCCCTCAAGTGCCTGCTCGAGCGCGTGGCCTTCGACCCGGCGAACGATCGCCTGTGGCTGGTAGGCGACCTGGTCAATCGTGGCCCCGAGTCCCTGGAGACCCTGCGCTACTTATATGGCCTGCGCGATTCCCTGGTGTGCGTACTGGGCAACCACGACCTGCACCTGCTCGCGGCCGGCAGTAACATCGAGCGCCTGAAAAAAGCCGATACCCTGCGGGAAATCCTCGAGGCCCCGGATCGCGCCGACTTGCTGGACTGGCTGCGCCGGCAAAAGATCCTGCACTACGACGAGCAGCGCGACATGGTGCTGGTCCATGCCGGCATTCCACCGCAGTGGACGCTGAAAAAAGCCCTCAAGTGCGCCGCCGAAGTCGAAAGCGCCCTGGCCGATGACAACCTGTACATCGCCTATCTCGACGGCATGTACGGCAATGAACCGGTGAAATGGGACAACGACCTGACGGGCGTCGCCCGCCTGCGCGTGATCACCAACTATTTCACACGCATGCGCTTCTGCACCGCCGACGGCAAACTGGACCTCAAGAGCAAGGAAGGCGCCGACACCGCACTGCCCGGCTACAAACCGTGGTTCGCCCACAAGGAACGCAAGACCCGCGACACGAAGATCATCTTCGGTCACTGGGCGGCCCTCGAAGGCAAATGCGATGAACCCGGCGTGTTCGCCCTCGACACCGGCTGCGTGTGGGGCGGCGCCATGACCCTGATGAACATCGACACCGGCGAGCGCCTGAGCTGCCAGTGCCCTTCCCCTCTTCCCGTGACCCCGTCGGTTGCCGCGAAGCGCTAGACGCCGCTTGCAGCCAAACCCAAGGAGCCCGCCATGAGCGAATTCAAACGTATCCCACCCGAACAAGCCCAGGCCCTGCGCGAACAAGGCGCGGTGGTGGTGGATATTCGTGATCCGCAGGCCTACGCCCTGAAGCACATCAAAGGCGCCCGGCACCTGGACAACCACAACATCGCCGATTTCATCCGCGCCGCCGACCTCGACGCGCCGGTGATCGTGGCCTGCTATCACGGCAATTCCAGCCAGAGCGCGGCCGCCTATCTGATCAGCCAGGGCTTCTCCGACGTCTACAGTCTGGACGGCGGCTTTGAGCTGTGGCATACGACCTATCCTGCAGAAATTGCCTCCGGCGATTCGCAATAATTTTTTTCACACCCCGCCACCCCGCGTGACGCTTGGGCTTGCGCCGTTTCTGACGAACGGCGCACCCAAACTAATTGCGTATCCCTCCTTTACCTCGCGGATTCCGAACTATCCTTAAGCGCAGGCCATCCGAATCAGGGGAGAGCCGGTACACCGGCGTGCGGGTCATCGGTAGCGTTTCAGGGTGTTCTGGGGGGAAAACGGCCATTGGCGTTCGTCAATGACTGCCAGCATCGACTGATTGATCCGGCGTCGGCTCCACGTATCGAGCGAGGTGACGACGTCATGAGTATTTTTAGCCACTTCCAACAACGTTTCGAGTCCACGCAGCAGGAAGAACTCACACTGCAAGAGTATCTCGACCTGTGCAAGCGTGACCGCAGCACCTACGCGTCTGCCGCCGAGCGTTTGTTACTGGCGATTGGCGAGCCGCAGTTGGTGGACACCTCCAACAACTCGCGTCTGTCGCGAATCTTCTCGAACAAGGTGATTCGCCGCTATCCGGCCTTTGAAGACTTCCACGGCATGGAAGAATGCATCGACCAGATCGTCTCCTACTTCCGGCACGCCGCCCAAGGCCTGGAAGAGAAGAAACAAATCCTCTACCTGCTCGGCCCGGTTGGCGGCGGTAAATCGTCCCTGGCCGAAAAGCTCAAACAACTGATCGAGAAAGTGCCCTTCTACGCCATCAAGGGTTCGCCGGTCTTCGAGTCGCCCCTGGGCCTGTTCAACGCCACGGAAGATGGCGCGATCCTCGAAGAAGACTTCGGCATCCCACGGCGCTACCTCAACACCATCATGTCGCCTTGGGCGACCAAGCGCCTGGCCGAGTTCGGCGGTGACATCAGCCAGTTCCGCGTGGTGAAACTCTACCCGTCGATCCTCAACCAGATCGGCGTGGCCAAGACCGAGCCGGGCGATGAGAACAACCAGGACATCTCGGCGCTGGTGGGCAAAGTCGATATCCGCAAACTGGAAGAATTCCCACAAAACGACGCCGACGCCTACAGCTACTCGGGCGCACTGTGCCGGGCCAACCAGGGCCTGATGGAATTCGTGGAGATGTTCAAGGCTCCGATCAAGGTCCTGCACCCACTGCTCACCGCCACCCAGGAAGGCAACTACAACAGTACCGAAGGCCTCGGCGCGATTCCGTTCACCGGGATTCTGCTGGCCCACTCCAACGAATCGGAATGGCACACCTTCCGCAACAACAAGAACAACGAAGCCTTCATCGACCGGATCTACATCGTCAAGGTGCCGTACTGCCTGCGGGTCAGCGATGAAATCAAGATCTACGACAAGCTGCTGTTCAACAGCTCCCTGGCCAAGGCCCATTGCGCGCCCGACACCTTGAAGATGCTCGCGCAATTCACCGTGCTGTCGCGCCTCAAGGAGCCGGAGAACTCGAATATCTATTCGAAAATGCGCGTGTACGACGGCGAAAACCTCAAGGACACCGATCCGAAGGCCAAGTCGATCCAGGAATACCGCGACACCGCCGGCGTGGATGAGGGCATGAATGGCCTGTCGACGCGCTTCGCGTTCAAGATCCTGTCCAAGGTGTTTAACTTCGACCCTCACGAGATCGCCGCCAACCCGGTCCACTTGCTCTATGTGCTGGAGCAGCAGATCGAACAGGAACAATTCCAGGCCGAAACCCGCGAACGCTACCTGCGCTTCCTCAAGGAATACCTGGCGCCGCGCTATATCGAGTTCATCGGCAAGGAAATCCAGACTGCCTACCTGGAATCCTACAGCGAATACGGCCAGAACATCTTCGACCGCTACGTGCTGTATGCCGACTTCTGGATTCAGGACCAGGAATACCGCGACCCGGAAACCGGCGAAATCCTCAACCGCGTAGCCCTCAACGAGGAACTGGAAAAGATCGAAAAACCCGCCGGCATCAGCAATCCGAAGGATTTCCGCAACGAAATCGTCAACTTCGTGCTGCGTGCCCGCGCCAACAACAACGGCAAGAACCCCACTTGGCTCAGCTACGAGAAGCTGCGGGTGGTCATCGAGAAGAAAATGTTCTCCAACACCGAGGATCTGCTGCCGGTCATCAGCTTCAACGCCAAGGCCAGCAAGGAGGATCAGCAAAAACACAACGACTTCGTTACACGGATGGTCGAGCGTGGCTACACCGACAAACAGGTACGGCTGCTCTCCGAGTGGTATCTGCGGGTGCGCAAATCGCAGTAAGGCAGCGACGGGCGTGTACTGCCGGGCCCACGGCCTGGCAGTCGACCGCTTGTCTCTAAGCTTCCAGCTCGCGGCTTGAAGCTTGTAACGTGAAGCTGCCCGGAGGGCTCCCCATGAGCTATGTGATCGACCGACGCCTCAATGGCAAGAACAAGAGCACGGTAAACCGTCAACGTTTCCTGCGGCGTTACCGTGACCACATCAAAAAGGCCGTTGAAGAGGCCGTCAGCCGCCGTTCCATCACCGACATGGAGCATGGCGAACAGATCAGCATTCCCGGACGGGACATCGACGAACCGGTGCTGCACCACGGCCGGGGTGGCAAGCAGACTGTCGTGCATCCGGGCAACAAGGAGTTCACCACCGGCGAACACATCCAGCGCCCCCAAGGCGGTGGCGGCGGCAAAGGCCCCGGCAAGGCGGGTAACTCCGGCGAAGGCATGGATGAGTTCGTGTTCCAGATCACCCAGGAAGAATTCCTCGAATTCATGTTCGAAGACCTCGAACTGCCCAACCTGGTCAAGCGCAACCTGACCGGCACCGACACGTTCAAGACCGTGCGCGCCGGGATCAGCAACGAAGGCAACCCTTCACGGATCAACATCATCCGCACCCTGCGTTCGGCACACGCCCGGCGCATCGCCCTGTCCGGCAGCAGCCGCGCCAAATTGAAGGAGGCCAAGGAAGAGTTGGCGCGCTTGAAACGCGAAGAACCGGACAACTTCGGCGATATCCAGGAAATCGAGACAGAAATCGAGAAACTCAGCGCGCGCATTCACCGCGTGCCGTTCCTCGACACCTTCGACTTGAAATACAACCTGTTGGTCAAACAACCCAACCCAAGCTCCAAGGCGGTGATGTTCTGCCTGATGGACGTGTCCGGCTCCATGACCCAGGCCACCAAAGACATCGCCAAGCGCTTTTTCATCCTGCTGTACCTGTTCCTCAAGCGCAATTACGACAAGATCGATGTGGTATTCATCCGCCACCACACCAGCGCCCGGGAAGTCGATGAGGAGGAATTCTTCTATTCACGGGAAACCGGCGGCACCATCGTCTCCAGCGCGTTGAAACTGATGCAGGAAATCATGGCCGAGCGCTACCCGGCCAACGACTGGAACATCTACGCGGCGCAGGCCTCCGACGGCGACAACTGGAATGACGACTCGCCGATCTGCCGCGACATCTTGATCAACCAGATCATGCCATTCGTGCAGTACTACACTTATGTCGAAATCACCCCCCGTGAGCACCAGGCGCTGTGGTTCGAATACGAGCGCATCGGCGAAGCCTTCGCCGACACGTTCGCCCAGCAGCAATTGGTCTCGGCCGGCGATATCTATCCGGTCTTCCGTGAACTCTTCCAGCGCAGGTTAGTGACATGACCGCCAAAGAGCATAAACGCCAACCCATTTCCACGGGGTCTGAGTGGACCTTTGAACTGATCCAGGCCTACGACCGGGAAATCAGCCGCATCGCGGCCGGTTATGCCCTGGACACCTACCCCAACCAGATCGAAGTGATCACCGCCGAACAGATGATGGATGCCTACGCCTCGGTAGGCATGCCCCTGGGTTACCACCATTGGTCCTACGGCAAACACTTCCTCAGCACCGAAAAGTCCTACAGCCGCGGCCAGATGGGTCTGGCCTACGAAATCGTGATCAACTCCGACCCGTGCATCGCCTACCTGATGGAAGAAAACACCATCTGCATGCAGGCGCTGGTGGTGGCTCATGCCTGCTACGGGCATAACAGTTTCTTCAAGGGCAACTACCTGTTTCGCACCTGGACCGACGCCAGCTCGATCATCGATTATCTGGTGTTCGCCAAGCAGTACATCATGCAGTGCGAGGAGCGCCACGGCATCGATGCGGTGGAAGACTTGCTCGACTCCTGCCATGCCCTGATGAACTACGGCGTCGATCGCTACAAACGCCCGTATCCGATTTCCGCCGAAGAAGAACGCCTGCGCCAGAAGGAGCGCGAGGAACACCTGCAGAAGCAGATCAACGACCTGTGGCGCACCATTCCCAAACGCGCCGACAAAAACAGCGACAAGGACAATGCGCGCTTCCCCGCCGAACCTCAGGAAAACATCCTGTATTTCCTGGAAAAGCACGCGCCCCTGCTGGAGCCGTGGCAACGGGAAATCGTGCGTATCGTGCGCAAGATCGCCCAGTACTTTTACCCACAGCGCCAGACCCAGGTGATGAACGAAGGCTGGGCGACGTTCTGGCACTACACCCTGATAAACGACCTGTACGACGAAGGCCTGGTCACTGACGGCTTCATGATGGAGTTCCTCACTTCCCACACCAGCGTGGTGTTCCAACCCGGCTTCGACAGCCCGTACTACAGCGGCATCAACCCATATGCGCTGGGCTTTGCGATGTACCGCGACATCCGGCGCATGTGCGAAAACCCCACTGAGGAAGACCGCCACTGGTTCCCGGAAATTGCCGGCACCGACTGGCTTTCCACCATCAAGTTCGCCATGAGCAGCTTTAAGGACGAGAGCTTCATCCTGCAGTACCTGTCGCCCAAGGTGATTCGCGACCTCAAGCTGTTCAGCATCCTCGATGACGACCTCAAGGACGACCTGGTGGTACCGGCCATCCACGATGAGCCCGGCTACCGCACCATTCGCGAAACCCTGGCGGCGCAGTACAACCTGGGCAACCGCGAGCCCAACGTGCAGATCTACAGCATCGACGTGCGCGGCGACCGCTCGCTGACCCTGCGTCACCAGCAGCACGACCGCAAACCCCTGGGCGACTCCACCGAGGAAGTACTCAAGCACCTGCATCGGCTGTGGGGGTTCGACATCCACCTGGAAACCCTGCAGGGCGATCAGGTGATGAAAACCCACCACGTCCCCCCACGCAGCGATCACAACGATAACGACTACGGCCGCCTGGACCTGGCCGTCGTTCATCTCTGAAACGGCAAAGCCGCCATTGGCCGGGCACAGGCGTTATCCTGTGCGGCTAATGGAGGCTTTTTCATGAAAATCTACAAAGTCGGCGGCGCGGTGCGTGACCGCCTTCTGGGCATCAAGGTCACCGATATCGACCGTGTCGTCGTCGGCGCAACGGCCGAGGAAATGCTCGCCAAGGGCTATAAACCGGTGGGCGCGGACTTCCCGGTATTCCTCGACCCGAAAAACGGCGACGAGTACGCCCTCGCCCGTACCGAGCGCAAGAGTGGCCGGGGCTATGGCGGCTTTGTATTTCACGCCAGCCCCGACGTCACGCTGGAAGAAGACCTGATCCGCCGCGACCTGACCATCAACGCCATGGCAGAGGACGACGATGGCAGGCTGACCGACCCCTATCACGGCCAGCGCGACCTTGAAGCCCGCGTTTTACGCCACGTTTCCCCGGCGTTCGCCGAAGATCCCCTGCGCGTATTGCGGGTTGCGCGCTTTGCTGCGCGCTACGCCCACCTGGGTTTTACAGTGGCGCCGCAAACCCTGGACCTGATGCGTCAACTCAGCGAATCCGGTGAACTCGAAGCCCTGACACCGGAGCGCAGTTGGAAGGAAATTTCCCGTGCCCTGATGGAAGACCAGCCCCAGGTATTCATCCAGGTGCTGCGCGATTGCGCCGCATTGAACACCTTGATGCCGGAAGTCGACGCCCTGTTCGGCGTGCCGCAGCCCGCAGCCCATCACCCCGAGATCGACAGCGGCGTTCATACCTTGAGCGTGCTCGAACAGGCCGCCTTGCATCACCAACCGCTGACAGTGCGCTGGGCCTGCCTGCTGCATGACGTCGGCAAAGGCCTGACGCCTGTGGATAAGTTGCCACAGCATATTGCCCATGAGCAGCGCGGCCTGAAGCTGATCAAGGCGGTCAATGAACGCTTCAAGGCGCCGAGGGACTGCCAGGAGCTGGCGCTGCTGGTGGGCCAATACCACACCCATGGGCATCGCGCGCTGGAGTTGAAAGCCTCGACATTGCTGGAGTTGCTGCAGAGTTTTGACGTTTACCGGCGGCCGCAGCGCTTTGAAGAGTTTGTGGTCGCCTGTGAAATGGACGCCCGCGGCCGCAAGGGCTTGGAACAACGCAGTTATCCACAGGCGGATTATTTACGCGGCGCCGCAAAGGCCGCGCGCGAGGTCGCGGTGGCGCCGTTGCTGGAGAAGGGTTTCAAGGGCCCCGAACTGGGCGAGGCCCTGAAGCGCGAACGGCTCAAGACCTTGAAAGCCTACAAGGAACAGCACGCCCTATAGCAGCGCGCTCGGCGTCAGTTGCTGGCCCCGCCATTCGAATCCGACGGGCGCCAGCACCTGATCGATGTGTGCATCCCGCCACAGCTCAGCCAGCGTCTTGCCCACTTCAGGGTGTACACGATTCGGCGCCATCATCGACAACGGCCACAGCACGAAGGCGTTTTTCAGGATTTCTGCACGCGGCAGGATCAGGCCATCGAAGTTGCCCACCAAATCGCCGTACAGCAGCACGTCGATATCCAGCGGCAGGCCCTTGCGATCCGGCGCGTAACGGCCATTGTCGGCCTCGATGGACTTCAGCCGGCGATCCAGCTCCATCAACGACAGGTCGGTATAGGCCGACACCACCAGATTGAAGAACAGCCCGCTCTTGATGCCCACCGGCTGGCTCTCGAACACCGCCGAGCAGCGCATGTCGATCAAGAAGCCCGCGAGTGCATCCAGGCCCGCGCACAGATGGGGCTCGCGCTCGATATTGCTGCCAAGACCAAGGTAAACCTGAGTTAGCGACATCCGCGCTCGATCTCCACGCCCACGCCCTTGGCGGCCGGCACGGCCCCCGGCTTGGTCAACTTGAGGTGCAGCCAGGGAATCTGGAACTCGCTCATCAGCACTTCGGCCAGACGCTCGGCAAAGGTTTCCACCAACTGGTACTGCGACTGCTCGGCAAAGGCCTGGATACGCGCGGACACACTGGCGTAATCCAGTGCCAGGGTGAGGTCGTCACCCGCAGCGGCCGGGCGGTTGTCCCAGGCGAAACTCAGGTCCAGGCGCAAGCATTGCTTGATGCCGCGCTCCCAGTCGTAGGCCCCGATCACGGTGTCGACTTCCAGGCCTTCGATAAACACTCTGTCCAAGCTCTTCTCCGCAGCACGACAAGGGCGCGATGCCCCGTTAGAATCAGGGCGTCCTCGCCCGGAATAGTTAGCATGTTTTGGTCACTGGCGATTTTCGCCTACCTGCTCGGCTCGCTGTCCTTCGCCATCTTGCTCAGCCGCCTGACGGGAAATCCCGACCCGCGAATGAGTGGCTCAGGCAATGCCGGCGCCACCAACATGCTGCGCCTGGCCGGCAAGAAGCTCGCCGTGCTGACGCTGCTGGGCGACGTGTGCAAGGGCCTGTTGCCCGTGCTGATCGCCAGCCTCGCCGGCCTTAACCTGCAACAGCAAGCCTGGGTTGGCGTGTGCGCCGTCCTCGGCCATCTGTTTCCGTTGTACTTCCGTTTTCGCGGCGGCAAGGGTGTCGCCACGGCGGCCGGCATGCTGCTGGGGATCTACCCTCCGGCGGCGCTGCTGGCCATGCTCGCCTGGCTGCTGACCTTCTACCTGACCCGCACCAGCTCGCTGGCCGCGCTGATCGCCACGCCGCTCACCCTGCCGTTGCTGGCCTGGCAGGAACCGGCGGCGCTGTTGCCGATGAGTGTGCTGACCCTGCTGATCGTCTGGCGCCATCGCGGCAATTTACGCGACCTGTTTGCCGGGCGCGAACGGCATTTTTAAACCCGGCCGATGAATTCCGCTCACCTTGAGCGCCTACAACGGTGACAACTGCTCCATCGGCCAGCGTGCCTGCACGCTGATCGCCAGGCTTTCGTGCTGCCCGGCCTGCAGGCGCTGGCAACCGGCATAAGCGATCATCGCGCCGTTGTCGGTGCAGAATTCAGGGCGCGCATAGAACACATCGCCCTTCATGTCGCCGAGCATTTTTTCCAGGGATGCGCGCAAGGCCTTGTTGGCACTGACGCCGCCTGCGATCACCAGGCGCTGCATGCCCGCCTGTTTCAGGGCGCGCTTGCACTTGATGGTCAAAGTCTCCACCACAGCCTGCTGGAACGCCAGCGCGATGTCGCAACGGGCTTGCTCACTGTCGTCCCCGGCGCTGACGCTGTGCTGCCAGGTATTCAAGGCAGAGGTCTTCAAACCGCTGAAGCTGAACATCAGCCCCGGGCGATCACACATCGGACGCGGGAAGGTATAGCGACCGGCGACGCCTTTTTCGGCCAGGCGCGCGATTTCCGGACCGCCGGGATAATTGAGGCCCATCATCTTCGCGGTCTTGTCGAACGCCTCACCGGCGGCATCGTCCAGCGACTCGCCCAATAGCGTGTATTGACCGATCCCATCGACCTGAACCAGCTGCGTATGGCCACCCGAAACCAACAAAGCGACGAACGGGAACTGCGGCGGTGTTTTTTCCAGCATCGGCGCCAGCAAATGGCCTTCCATATGGTGTACGCCGAGGGCCGGAATGTCCCAGGCAAATGCCAGCGCCTGGGCGCAAGAAGCCCCAACCAGCAGGGCTCCGACCAATCCGGGGCCGGCGGTGTAGGCGATCGCATCGATCTCGGTCGGCACGCAGCCGGCCTCGTCCAGCACCTGCCGAATCAACGGCAGCATGCGTTTGACGTGATCACGGCTGGCAAGCTCCGGCACCACGCCGCCATAGGCGCGATGCAAGTCGATCTGACTGAACAGCGCATCGGCCAAAAGCCCGCGTTCACTGTCGTAAAGTGCGACACCGGTTTCGTCGCAGGAGGTTTCAAGTCCCAGTACTAGCATGGGTTTGCGCCTTGTAGAGGCTGAATTCGAAGGCGCGCATAATAGTCGCCACTCCCCCTCCCGACTAGCGGTTTTCGATCAGAGGCTTTGCATTCCTGGCAATGAGGGGTTAACATCCGCAACCCTTAAAAACCGACGACCTCAGCCGCGAATTTTTTGCGACGAGAACGTTGATTCCCGGTAATGAAAGAAGGTAGCTCTGGATGCCAGCCGTCAAAGTAAAAGAGAACGAACCCTTCGACGTAGCTCTGCGTCGTTTCAAGCGCTCCTGCGAAAAAGCCGGTGTTCTGGCTGAAGTTCGTAGCCGCGAATTTTACGAGAAGCCAACTTCTGAGCGTAAGCGTAAAGCAGCAGCCGCTGTTAAGCGTCACGCCAAGAAAGTTCAGCGCGAGCAGCGCCGCGCCGTTCGTCTGTACTAATACACAGACGTTCGTAGCAAGCTTCTGCCAAGCCCGGCCCTAAGCCGGGCTGTTGGCATTTGCGGATATCGCTTGATGCTTCACCGTCGACGCCGCGCATGCGACCGAGACACTGCTTCACACGTCAGGACTGGCTCTTCTGCCAGCGGTGCGCGTCTCTTCTGACGAGTCTAACAAGGCTACTGACGAGCACACTTATTTCTTCAAGCAGACGATCGACTGTGTCGGCTGTGCCCATCGATGCGCTTCCGAGGCCCGCCATTGGCCAAGACCGGACGCCGGGGCAACATTTCTTCGCCGAACAGACTGAGTAGAAATTAACGTCAGTGGATGTTCGGCAGATACACTTCCTGACAGCCCAAGCAGACGATTGATGGTCGAGCCATACGATACGTGCGCTTGAGCACTTCACGGGCCCTCATTTCCACGCAGTGATGACGAGAACGCCATGGCCGGGCTGATTCCCCAGAGCTTTATTGACGACCTTCTGAACCGCACCGACATCGTCGATGTGGTCAGCTCGCGCCTGCAAATGAAGAAGGCGGGCAAGAACTACACCGCCTGCTGCCCGTTCCACAAGGAAAAGACCCCGTCGTTCAGCGTCAGCCCCGACAAGCAGTTCTACTACTGCTTCGGCTGCGGCGCGGGCGGCAACGCCCTCGGCTTTATCATGGACCACGACAACCTGGACTTCCCCCAGGCCGTCGAGGAACTGGCCAAAGCCGCCGGCATGGAGATCCCCCGCGAAGAAAGCGGCCGCCCGCACAAACCGCGGCAACCCACCGATTCGCCGCTGTACCCGCTGCTGACCGCCGCCGCCGACTTTTATCGCCAGGCGCTCAAGAGCCATCCGCAGCGCAAAGCCGCCGTCGACTACCTCAAGGGGCGCGGCCTCACCGGCGAAATCGCCCGCGACTTCGGCCTGGGCTTCGCCCCGCCGGGCTGGGACAACCTGTACAAACACCTGAGCAGCGACACCCTCCAGCAAAAAGCCATGATCGACGCCGGCCTGCTGGTGGAAAACGCCGAGACCGGCAAGCGCTACGACCGCTTCCGCGACCGCGTGATGTTCCCGATCCGCGACAGCCGTGGCCGGATCATCGCCTTCGGCGGCCGGGTGCTCGGGGACGACAAGCCCAAGTACCTCAACTCGCCGGAAACCGCAGTGTTTCACAAGGGCCAGGAACTCTACGGCCTGTTCGAAGCGCGCAAGAACAACCGCAACCTCGACGAAATCATCGTGGTTGAAGGCTATATGGACGTGATCGCCCTCGCCCAGCAAGGCCTGCGCAATGCCGTGGCGACCCTGGGCACCGCCACCAGCGAAGAACACTTGAAGCGCCTGTTCCGCGTAGTGCCCAGCGTGCTGTTCTGCTTCGACGGCGACCAGGCCGGCCGCAACGCTGCCTGGCGCGCCCTCGAAGCCACGCTGCCGTGCCTGCAGGACGGGCGCCGCGCACGCTTCTTGTTCCTGCCCGAAGGCGAAGACCCGGACACCCTGGTCCGCTCCGAAGGCACCGACGCCTTCCGCGCGCGCATCAACCAGCATGCGCAGCCGCTGGCGGACTATTTCTTCCAGCAACTGACCGAAGAAGCCGACCCGCGCTCCCTCGAAGGCAAGGCGCACATGGCCACCCTCGCGGCGCCGCTAATCGACAAAGTGCCGGGCGCGAACCTGCGCACCCTGATGCGTCAACGCCTGCTGGAAATCACCGGACTGAGCGGCGAAGCGGTCAGCCAGCTGGTCCACAGCGCACCGCAAGATGCGCCGCCGGCCTACGACCCAGGCATGGATTACGACGCCATGCCGGACTATTCCGACTTCCACCAACCGCAGGAGGCCTACACGCCCCAGCAGGAGTGGACACCGAAAAAGCCCGGCGCCGGCGGCAAGAAATGGGACAAGAAGCCCTGGAACAAAAACGGCAAGCGCGGTGACCGCGACGAGGCCTACGCCCCGCGCACCCCGGTGGCCGTAGAGGCGCCGACGCTGATTGCCCTGCGCACACTCATCCACCATCCGCAATTGGCGGGCAAGGTCGAGAGTGCCGAGCACTTTGCCAACGAGAGCAATACCTATGCCCAGGTACTGATCGCGCTGATCGAGGCGGTACAGAAAAATCCTAAGCTAAACTCCATTCAGCTGATGGCTCGCTGGCATGGCACCGAACAAGGGCGGTTGTTGAAAGCACTCGCGGAAAAGGAGTGGCTAATTGACGGCGATAACCTTGAACAACAGTTTTTAGACACCATTACTAGGTTATCCGCGGGTCAGCACACGCAGACCCTCGATGAACTCATCAAGAGAGCGAGGCAGCCGGGATTATCGGCTGAAGAGCAAATTCAGATAGCAAAACAGATGCGTGACCTCTTAAAACAGAATGTTTCCGCATCAAACCCGACCTCAGCTGGCGCGTGAGGTCATAGCTCGGGTATAATCCTCGGCTTGTTTTTTGCCCGCCAAGACCTTCAGTGGATAGGGTGTTATGTCCGGAAAAGCGCAACAGCAGTCTCGTATCAAAGAGTTGATCACCCTGGGTCGTGAGCAGAAGTATCTGACTTACGCAGAGGTCAACGATCACCTGCCTGAGGATATTTCAGATCCAGAGCAGGTGGAAGACATCATCCGCATGATCAACGACATGGGGATCCCCGTACACGAGAGTGCTCCGGATGCGGACGCCCTTATGTTGGCCGACGCCGATACCGACGAGGCAGCCGCTGAAGAAGCCGCTGCCGCGTTGGCCGCGGTGGAGACCGACATCGGTCGCACGACTGACCCTGTACGCATGTATATGCGTGAAATGGGTACCGTCGAGTTGCTGACACGCGAAGGCGAAATCGAAATCGCCAAGCGTATTGAAGAGGGTATCCGTGAAGTGATGGGCGCAATTGCGCACTTCCCTGGCACGGTTGACCACATTCTCTCCGAGTACACTCGCGTCACCACCGAAGGTGGCCGCCTGTCCGACGTCCTGAGCGGTTATATCGACCCGGACGACGGCATTGCGCCACCTGCTGCCGAAGTGCCGCCGCCTGTCGACCCGAAAGCCGTGAAAGCGGACGACGATGCCGAAGACGACGATGCCGAAGCCAGCACCGACGACGAAGATGAAGTCGAAAGCGGTCCAGACCCGATCATCGCTGCCCAGCGTTTCGGTGCGGTTTCCGATCAAATGGAAATCACCCGCAAGGCCCTGAAAAAGCACGGTCGCTCCAACAAGCTGGCAATTGCCGAGCTGGTGGCGCTGGCTGAGCTGTTCATGCCGATCAAGCTGGTGCCGAAGCAATTCGAAGGCCTGGTCGAGCGTGTTCGCAGCGCCCTTGAGCGTCTGCGCGCACAAGAGCGGGCGATCATGCAGCTCTGTGTGCGTGATGCGCGCATGCCGCGTACCGACTTCCTGCGCCAGTTCCCGGGCAACGAAGTTGACGAAAGCTGGACCGACGCTCTGGCCAAGGGCAAGGCGAAATACGCCGAAGCCATTGGTCGCCTGCAGCCCGATATCATTCGTTGCCAGCAGAAGCTGACCGCACTTCAGACCGAAACCGGTCTGACGATTGCCGAGATCAAGGACATCAACCGTCGCATGTCGATCGGTGAGGCCAAGGCCCGCCGCGCGAAGAAAGAGATGGTTGAAGCGAACTTGCGTCTGGTGATCTCCATTGCCAAGAAGTACACCAACCGTGGCCTGCAATTCCTCGATCTGATCCAGGAAGGCAACATCGGCTTGATGAAGGCGGTGGACAAGTTCGAATACCGTCGCGGCTACAAGTTCTCGACTTATGCCACCTGGTGGATCCGTCAGGCGATCACTCGCTCGATCGCCGACCAGGCCCGCACCATCCGTATTCCGGTGCACATGATCGAGACGATCAACAAGCTCAACCGTATTTCTCGGCAGATGTTGCAGGAAATGGGTCGCGAACCGACCCCGGAAGAGCTGGGCGAACGCATGGAAATGCCTGAGGATAAAATCCGCAAGGTATTGAAGATCGCTAAAGAGCCGATCTCCATGGAAACCCCGATCGGTGATGACGAAGACTCCCATCTGGGCGACTTCATCGAAGACTCGACCATGCAGTCGCCAATCGATGTAGCCACCGTTGAGAGCCTTAAAGAAGCGACCCGCGACGTACTGTCCGGCCTCACTGCCCGTGAAGCCAAGGTACTGCGCATGCGTTTCGGCATCGACATGAATACCGACCACACCCTTGAGGAAGTCGGTAAACAGTTTGACGTGACCCGCGAGCGGATCCGTCAGATCGAAGCCAAGGCGCTGCGCAAGTTGCGTCACCCGACGCGAAGCGAGCATCTGCGCTCCTTCCTCGACGAGTGATCCCAGAACCCCCGGCCCAGGCCGGGGGTTTTGCTTTCTACCGATTACTTTTTATAGATTCACCGCTGCGCCCTCCCTCCCCCGCAATGCCCGTCTACACTCGAAACATTCCCCGTGCCATAACGAGACCGTTATGCCCAGATTGCCGACCGTGCTTTTGCTGTCGCTGCTGACCTGGACCGCAACGGCTGGCGCCTTGACTCTCACGGAGGATGAGCGTGGCTGGTTGGCGGACCATCAGGAGCTGCGCCTGGGGGTGGATGCCTCCTGGCCGCCCTTCGAATACCGCGACGAGAACGGACGCTACCAAGGCTTGGCGGCGGATTACGTGCGCCTGATCCAAGACCGCCTGGGCGTCAGGATCAAGCTGATCGAGCCGGTGAACTGGAGCGCCGTCCTCGAACAGGCCCGCAACAACCAGCTCGACCTGCTGCCGGGCATCATGTCCACCCCCGAGCGCCAGGCCTACATGGCGTTCACGCGGCCTTACTTGGACTTCCCCATCGTCATCCTCGCCCATGAAGGCGGTGCGCAACCGCACAACCTGAAGGACCTCTATGGGTTGAAGATTGCCGTGGTGGAAAACTACGCGCCCCATGAATTGCTGCGCACCCACCACCCCGACCTCAACCTGGTGGCCTTGCCGAATGTCAGCTCGACCCTGCAGGCGCTGGCCACCGATGAAGTGGACGCAGTAGTCGGCGACCTGGCTTCGAGCGTATGGAGCCTGCGCCAACTCAAGCTCGACGGCTTGTACGTCAGCGGTGAAACGCCCTACCGCTACCAACTGGCGATGGGCGTGCCTCGTGAAAACAAAATGCTGGTAGGGATTCTGGACAAGGTCCTCGCTGACCTCAGCCCGGACGAAACGCAAGCGATCCAGCGACACTGGGTCGGCAGCCTCACCGATCACCGCACGTTCTGGACGGATCTGCTGACGTATGGCCTGCCCACGATACTGCTGCTGAGCAGCGTATTGGTCGTCGTGATTCGGATCAATCGTCGGCTCAGTTCGGAAATTTCCCGCCGCGTCGCCCTTGAGCAGGAACTGCGCAGCAGCGAATATCACTATCGAGGCCTGGTGGAGAGCTTGTCCGCCATTGCCTGGGAAGCCAGCATTAGCGATTTCACCTACAGTTACGTGTCGCCGCATGCCGAAGAACTGCTCGGTTACCCCCGCGCCCATTGGCTGATTCCAGGCTTCTGGCGCAGCATCATTCACCCCGCCGACCTGACGCGCACCGAAGCCTATTGCTACCGCGAAACCCGCGCCAACCGTGATCACAGCGTCGATTACCGGGTGATCACCGCCGACGGCCGTTGCCTGTGGGTACGCGATATTGTCAGCCTGATCGAACACGGCCATGAACCGGTGCTCCGTGGCTTGATGATCGACATCAGTGACGCCAAGCGCACGGAAGAGGCGCTGCAATTGTCCGAGCAAAAATTTGCCTCGGTGTTCCAACAGTGCCCAGACATTCTGGTGATCGCACGAATGTCCGACGGCTGCCTGCTGGAGGTCAACAAAGCGTTTGAGGACCAGGTGGGCCTGAAGGCCGAAGACGTGATCGGTAAAACCGCTACTTCGCTGAATATCTGGGGTATCCCGGGCATCGGCCCGGACCTGCTGCAACGGCTGCAGACCACCAGCATCCGCAACCTGGAAATGCGCTTTCTGCGCAGCAACGGCCAAGCCTTTACCGGGCTGATTTCCGCCGAACCGTTCCAACTCGACACGACCGAAGCCCTGGTAATTGTGGTGCGAGACATCACCCAGCTCAAGGAAACCCAGCAACAGTTGCAAACCTCCGAAGAGAAATTCGCCAAGGCCTTCCATGCCTCGCCCGACGGTTTGCTTTTGAGCCGTCAGAGCGATGGCCAACTGATCGAGGTCAACGAAGGGTTCAGCCGCATTACCGGCATCGCCAGCGTGAGTACCCTCGACCAGTCAACCCTGGACCTGGGCATCTGGGTCGACCTCAACGAACGCAAACACATGCTGGAGCTGCTGCAACGCGACGGGTTTGTCCGCGATTTCATCTGCCATATCCGCCGCAGCGACGGGCAGATCCGGCTGTGCGAGTTGTCCAGCCGTCCGCTGCCCATCGGCGATGACGACTGCATGCTGACCATCGCCCGGGACATTACCGAGCGCCAACAGATGCAGGAAAAACTGCAACAGGCCGCCACCGTCTTCGAAAGCACCGCCGAAGGCGTGTTGATCACCGACACCCGGCAAAACATCAGCGCCGTGAACCGCGCCTTCAGCGAGATCACCGGCTACAGCGAAGCCGAAGCCCTCGGCCACACCCCGCGCCTGCTCGCCTCCGGCCTGCATGACAGCGCATTCTATGCCGCGATGTGGCACCAGTTGACCACTCACGGGCATTGGCAGGGCGAGATCTCCAACCGTCGCAAGAGCGGCGAGGTCTACCCCAGTTGGCTGACCATCAGCGCCGTGCGCAACCGCGACCAGGCGATCACGCACTTCGTCGCGGTGTTTGCCGACATCTCCAGCCTCAAACACGCCCAGGCCCGCCTCGACTACCAAGCCCATCACGACCCGCTGACCGGCCTGCCCAACCGCACCCTGTTTGAAAACCGGCTACAGGCCGCGCTCAACAATCAACAGGAAAGCGGCCACCAGGGCGCCGTGCTGTTCCTCGACCTGGATCGCTTCAAACACATCAACGACAGCCTCGGCCACCCGATCGGCGACCTGCTGCTCCAGAACATCGCCGTGCGCCTCAAGGAGCAACTGCGCGACATCGACACCGTCGCCCGTCTGGGCGGCGACGAATTCATCATCCTCCTGCCCGGCCTGCAGCAAGCCAGCGACGCCCAGCACCTGGCCAATAAACTGCTGGCCTGCTTCACCCCGCCGTTCCAGGCGGGTGAGCACGAGTTTTTTATCAGCGCCAGCATCGGCACCAGCCTGTACCCCCAGGACGGCATGGACGTCGCCACCCTGGTCAAAAACGCCGACGCCGCGATGTACCGCTCCAAGGCCAAGGGCCGCAACCGCGTCGAAGGCTACACCCGCGACCTGACCGCCCAGGCCAAAGAACGCGTGGCGCTGGAACATGAACTGCGCCGGGCCATCGAACGCAATGAGCTGAGCCTGTATTACCAACCCAAACGGAGCCTGGAGACCCAGGAACTGATCGGCGCCGAAGCGCTGATCCGCTGGCACCACCCGACCTTCGGCGACGTGCCGCCCGAACACTTCATCGCCCTGGCCGAAGAGAACGGCATGATCCTGCAGATCGGCGATTGGGTCCTGGAGCAGGCCTGCCAACAAATGCACGCCTGGCAAACCGTGTTCGATCACTTCGGCCCGCTGTCCGTCAACCTCGCCGGCGCACAACTGCGCCAGCCCAACCTGCTGTCACGCATCGAACAGCTACTGCGCGATTACCGCCTCGAACCCGGCTGCCTGCAACTGGAGATCACCGAAAACTTCATCATGAGCCAGGCCGAAGAAGCGCTGGACGTGCTGCACCAACTCAAACGCCTGGGCGTACAACTGGCGATCGATGATTTCGGCACCGGCTATTCATCCCTCAGCTACCTCAAGCGCCTGCCCCTGGACTTCCTGAAAATCGACCAATCCTTCATCCGCGGCCTGCCCGACGACCCCCACGACGTGGCGATCGTGCGCGCCATCATTGCCCTGGGCCACAGCATGCAATTCACCATCATCGCCGAAGGCGTAGAGACCCCCGCACAACAAACCTTCCTCGCCGCCGAGGGCTGCGAACAGATGCAAGGCTACATCGTCAGCCTGCCCCTGCCCCCGGAGCTTTTTGCCGCGACGTTTCTTCGTATGAGGGTTCAGGATTTTTCGGATAGCACAGCGGAGAAACCATCGCTATAATCCGCGACCTGTTAAGGGCCTATAGCTCAGTTGGTCAGAGCAGAGGACTCATAATCCTTTGGTCCACGGTTCAAGTCCGTGTGGGCCCACCAATTCGAAAGCCGCGCATTGCGCGGCTTTTGTCGTTTTTTAAGATGCAAAATCTTCAGCCAGGAAATTTCATAAAGGCACTACCGTCCACAAAACGTCCACATCACCCTATCTGGAGATCCTGATAGGTGGGGTTCAACGCCCTCAATAGGAAAGCGTGTATCTCCATATAGTGCTCAACCTTTCCATTCCAATACCTGGAGCTGCAAGCCTAGCGGCGGTGGATGATCTGCACCAAGCGACTGGCCGGACTTGAACTTGGTGGTGGGGCAAAAACGCAACGCCACGGTGGGTGGGGATATGGAGGACAGGATTGAGGGGCTGCGTAAGAGCGTAGCGGGGGTCAGTCTGCAGATGCATGCACCAAAAAATCATGTCGGATCTGAGAGCGTGAACATCTTTCAGGTGGTGTGTGATCTGCTCGACTTGGAGCAACAGATGAACGCACAACTTTCGAGCCATACCCATGCAAACGGCTTACTGGGTCGTTCGTTTGCTTCGAATCGTCCAACAAATCTAACTGTTATCAGCGAAGGCCAACCAGCCCTTGCGTTCTCATCAGCCATAGAAAGACAAAGGGCGCCGATTGGCGCCCTTTCAGTCGTTTCAATTAATTAAGCGCACAGCTCCCGCAACGCGGCAGTGGCCAGAAAGCCTGATCGTGATGCGTAGCGATGATCCTTCTGTACTTTTTCATCAATCCGATTCAACAGATGCTCAGGCAGCGAGGCATTAAATCTCACCGATTTGCCCAGATACGGGGTCAAATCGAAGTCGACCACTGCCCACACGCCACCAGCGTAATCAGGATTATCCAAGTGAGCGTCTACTTCTTGCGCTTGAGGCAAGGCTTCGTCATCTGCGACGAGCCCTTCCAGGTGCAGCGCCAGTGCCTCGTGTACATTTTCAAGCGCTTCCGAGAAGGTGCTACCAGCGGAGAAGCATCCAGCCACGTCGGGTACGGTCACACTAAAATCAGAATCAGCGTCTTTATGTATTACGACTGGAAATTTCATTTATGTAATTCTCCCTTGAGAATTAAAGCGCTCGTCTCGCCGAACACTTGAGATTCAGTATCTGCAGGTTTGACGGTCTCCGTGAAGACCATCACTCGTCCAGTACCGCCTCACCGAGACCCATGCAGGCGCCTTCGATGGTCAAACCGGCCTCACTTTAGGCCGGCGGTTTTCAGTATGTTGTGTAGCGTTCCTTTAGCTATCTCAGACTTGGGGTGGGGAACCGTCACCCGGCCTTTTTTTGTTGGGTGTTTGAACTGGTGGTGACTTCCCTTTACCGCCACTTCAAACCACCCATCCGCCTCTATCAATTCAATCACATCTCGACTTCGCATCAGCCCATACCCACACCCTCATGTTGTGTATGGTACACACGACTGGCGTGGCGATCAAGAAAGAATACACACCATACACACTAAAGACCTTTGCGAGAGGTATAAGATTGCTGCACAAGAAAAAATGCGACGGAAAAGCACTTATCCCCCTCCCGCCGACGGGCTTTGCCTAGGTTTTTTGTGCAAGCCATCAAGGTGATGCAATCGGGGCTCCAGGCGAGGCCGGCCGTGGTTCTTCCCGGGGTAATGGCAATTGCACGATGTGAGAGGTTTTGCAAGGGAGTGCAATGGATGGCACCGAGGGCCGTCCACAAAGCGTCCACACCAACTGTAAATCTATTCGGCACATATGAAAAAAATGCCAAAAAACTCTATGTTTTATGGGGCTTCCCAATGGAGACAGGACTTTTACTCGGGCTCATAATCCTTTGATCCACGGTTCAAGTCCGTGTGGGCCCACCAACTCCAAAGCCGCGCATTGCGCGGCTTTTGTGTGTCTGTCGCTGCCGTTTTAGCCAGCGCCCTCGCCCTCAGGCTCACGTCGCAAACAACTGCCCAATATCCCGGAACGCTTTGAACTCCAACGCGTTACCGCAGGGGTCAAACAAAAACAGTGTCGCCTGCTCCCCCACTTGGCCTTTGAAGCGAATGTGCGGTTCCAGCACGAACGCGGTCTGCCGTGCCTGCAAGCGCGCCGCCAGGGCATGCCAGTCGTCCCAGCTCAATACCACGCCGAAATGCGGCACGGGGACGTCGTGGCCGTCGACTGCGTTGGTGTGCGCCGCAGCCTGGGAGGCTGTTTTGGGGTGTTCATGAATCACCAGTTGATGGCCGAAGAAGTTGAAGTCGACCCAGTGCTCGCTGGAGCGCCCCTCTTGCAGGCCGAACACGTCAGCGTAGAAATGCCGGGCAGCGGCCAGGTCGAATACCGGAATGGCCAAGTGAAAAGGTGCCAGTGTCATCAGGTCAAACCTCTGCGGGTCGTGGAGAGGCTCGAGTTTAGCCTTGCTGCTGGCGATGAAAAGACGATAGTTTTTGCGCCGAGCTCAAATAATTTCGATGAGTTGAGGCGCCCATGCTGCGTGAATTGAAGACCTTTATCGCGGTAACGCGCCACGGTACGTTCGCCGCGACGGGCATGCATATCGGGCTGACGCAATCGGCGGTCAGTGCGCAGATTCGTCAACTGGAGCAGGCGCTCGGGGTGCCGTTGTTCGACCGCACCGGGCGCCAGGCTACGCTGAATGCCGCAGGCGTTCGCGCCTTGCCGCTGGCCAAGGAGATTCTGGAGACGTTCAACCGCATGGCAGTGCCGGTGGATGCCAATGAATACCGGGGCGAGCTGAAAGTCGGGGCGATCGGCACTGCGCAGACCGGGTTGCTGCCCCAGGCCCTGGTCCGGTTACGTCAGGCCGCGCCGACCGTGGAATGCAAGTTGGTGCCCGGCGTGTCCCTGGAATTGCTGAGCCAGGTGGACGCCGGCGAGCTGGACTCGGCGATTATCATTCGACCGCCTTTTGACTTGCCTAAGGAGCTGCACGTACAGGTGCTGCGCAAGGAGCCTTTTGCGCTGATCGTGCCGCATGCACTGGCAGGCGATGACCCCTTGCAGTTGCTCGGCAGCCAGCCCCATGTGCGCTACGACCGGGCGTCGTTTGGCGGTCGATTGGTCAGCCGGTTTCTGCGCGAGCAGAAGCTCGAGGTGCAGGTGGCGCTAGAGTTGGATGAGCTGGAAGCCATCGTCAAGATGGTCGAGTGTGGCCTGGGGGTGTCGCTGATTCCTCAGGCGGGGCTGTGGCTCGAACGCTCGCCCCAGGTACGAATTATCCCGCTAGGCCATCTGACCTTTTACCGGGAGATCATCCTGCTCAGTCGCTACAACCACCGCAACCTGCCCGTGCCGCAACTGTTTGCCCGCTGTCTGTTGGCTGACGCAAGCCTGTAACATATGCCCCCTATCCGTCCGCACCGGAGCTGCCCTTGCCTGTCCTCGATGAAATCGACCGCCAACTGATCGCCGCATTGCAGATCAATGCCCGTGAAAGCGTCGCCATGCTGGCACGGCAACTCGGTATTGCGCGAACTACGGTGACGTCGCGCCTGGCTCGTCTGGAGAAAACCCAGGTGATTACCGGTTATGGCGTGCGCCTCGGCCAGCGTGTGGTGGATGGCGGGCTGCAGGCGTATGTCGGCATCACCGTGCAGGCGCGCTCGGGCAAGGACGTGCTGCGCAAGCTCAGCGCCATGGCCCAGGTTCAGCAACTGTGCGCGGTGAGCGGCGAGTTCGATTACGTGGCATGGCTGCGCACCGATTCGCCGGAACAGCTCGATCAATTGCTGGACCAGATCGGCAGCGTCGACGGCGTGGAAAAAACCACCACGTCGATCATCCTCAGCAACAAACTCGATCGAAGACAACCAATCTGACCGCCAACCTCGTCACTTTGACTGAAAACAATTCAATTCGACGACACTTTGCGTCTTATTAACGAACGCTACGCTCCCTAAACTGGCTGCCATCTTTTCCTATACTCAGCGGGCACGTCCCGCGAGCCGCTAGTAAGGTCAGCCATGAGCATTCCGTCCAGCAGCATCAGCAAGACCAATCGCCACCCCGCCGACGGTAAAAAACCGATCACCATCTTCGGCCCGGATTTCCCCTTTGCGTTTGATGACTGGATCGAACACCCCGCCGGCCTGGGCAGTATTCCGGCCGCCAACCACGGCGCCGAAGTGGCGATCGTCGGCGCCGGGATCGCCGGCCTGGTGGCCGCCTACGAACGGATGAAGCTGGGCCTCAAGCCCGTGGTGTACGAGGCCTCGAAGATGGGCGGCCGTTTGCGCTCCCAGGCGTTTGAAGGCGCCGAAGGGATCATCGCCGAGTTGGGCGGCATGCGTTTCCCGGTGTCGTCCACCGCGTTCTACCACTATGTCGACAAGCTCGGCCTGGACACCAAACCCTTCCCCAACCCGCTGACGCCGGCTTCCGGCAGCACGGTCATCGACCTGGAAGGCCAGACCCACTACGCACAAAAACTGTCCGACTTGCCTGCGCTGTTCCAGGAAGTGGCTGACGCGTGGGCCGACGCCCTGGAAGCCGGCTCGCAGTTCGGCGATATCCAGCAAGCCATTCGCGACCGCGATGTGCCGCGCCTCAAGGCGCTGTGGAACAAACTCGTGCCGCTGTGGGACGACCGCACCTTCTACGACTTCGTCGCCACCTCCAAGGCCTTTGCCAAGCTGTCCTTCCATCACCGCGAAGTGTTCGGCCAGGTCGGCTTCGGCACCGGTGGCTGGGATTCGGATTTCCCCAACTCCATGCTGGAAATCTTCCGCGTGGTGATGACCAACTGCGACGACCATCAACACTTGGTGGTCGGCGGCGTGGCGCAGGTGCCCATGGGTATCTGGCGCCATGTGCCGGAGCGCTGCGCCCACTGGCCGGCGGGCACCAGCCTGAGTTCGCTGCACAGCGGCGCGCCACGGGCCGGGGTCAAGCGCATTGCCCACGCGCCCGGCGGCCGTTTCGCCGTGACCGACAACTACGGCGATACCCGCGAATACGCCGCCGTGCTGACCACCTGCCAAAGCTGGCTGCTGACCACCCAGATCGAATGCGACGAAACCCTGTTCTCGCAAAAGATGTGGATGGCCCTGGACCGCACCCGCTACATGCAATCGTCGAAGACCTTCGTGATGGTCGACCGCCCGTTCTGGAAAGACAAAGACCCGCAAACCGGCCGCGACCTGATGAGCATGACCCTCACCGATCGCCTGACCCGTGGCACTTACCTGTTCGACAACGGCGACGACAAGCCGGGCGTGATCTGCCTGTCGTACTCGTGGATGAGCGATGCGCTGAAAATGCTCCCGCAGCCCATCGATAAACGCGTGAAGCTGGCCCTCGACGCACTGAACAAGATCTACCCGAAAGTCGACATCAAGGCGCGCATCATCGGCGACCCGATCACCGTGTCCTGGGAAGCCGACCCGCATTTCCTCGGGGCCTTCAAAGGTGCGTTGCCCGGTCACTATCGCTACAACCAGCGGATGTACGCGCACTTCATGCAGAAGGACATGCCCGCCGAGCAACGTGGGATTTTTATCGCCGGCGATGACGTATCCTGGACACCGGCCTGGGTCGAAGGCGCGGTGCAAACCTCATTGAACGCGGTGTGGGGCATCATGACCCACTTCGGCGGCCACACTCACCCAGAGAACCCGGGGCCGGGTGATGTGTTCGATGAAATCGGGCCAATTGCCCTGGCCGATTAAGGAGCCAAGCCATGCGTGTCGCCCTGTACCAATGCCCGCCGCTGCCGCTGGACGTGGCCGGCAACCTCAAGCGCCTGCATCGACTCGCGCATGAGGCGTCCGGCGCCGACCTGCTGGTGCTGCCGGAGATGTTCCTCACCGGCTACAACATCGGTGCCGAAGCTGTCGGCGCATTGGCCGAGGCGCAGGATGGCGAGTCGGCGCGAACGATTGCCGAACTGGCGCGAAGTGCCGGGCTGGCAATCCTGTACGGCTACCCGGAGCGCGCCGCGAACGGGCAGATCTATAACGCCGTGCAGTTGATCGATGCTCACGGCCAGCGCCTGTGCAACTACCGCAAGACGCACCTGTTCGGCGACCTTGATCATTCGATGTTCAGTGCCGGCGGCGATGATTTTCCGCTGGTGGAACTCAACGGCTGGAAACTGGGCGTGCTGATCTGTTACGACCTGGAGTTCCCGGAAAACACGCGGCGCCTGGCCCTGGCCGGCGCCGATCTGATCGTGGTGCCCACCGCGAATATGGTGCCGTTCGACTTTGTCGCCGACGTCACCGTGCGGGCGCGGGCTTTCGAGAACCGGTGCTACGTGGCCTACGCCAATTACTGCGGGCACGAAGGCGAGATTCAGTATTGCGGGCAAAGCAGCATCGCCGCGCCGGATGGGCAGCGAATCGCCCAGGCCGGCCTGGATGAAGCCTTGATCGTCGGCACGCTGGAACACCAATCGATTCTCGATGCCCGCGCCGCCAATGACTACCTGCAAGACCGCCGCCCCGAACTGTACGGCACGCTGCACAAGCCCTGATCTGGAGGGTTTGCTAGCATAGGCACTTCCCTCGTATCGGAAGTGCCCATGCCTGCGCCGGCCCAGCCCCATCACCTTCACCTGACCCTGGCCAACGGCCTGCGGGTTTCCCTGCGCCATGCCCCGCGTTTAAAGCGTTGCGCCGCTGTTTTGCGGGTGGCGGCCGGCAGCCATGACGTGCCGTTGGCGTGGCCCGGCCTGGCGCACTTTCTGGAACATCTGTTGTTTCTTGGCACTGAGCGTTTTCCGAGCGATGAAGGGCTGATGACCTACGTGCAGCGCCACGGTGGCCAGGTCAATGCCAGCACCCGCGAACGCACCACGGATTTCTTCGTTGAACTGCCGTTGTCGACCTTTGCCGATGGGCTCGAACGCCTGGCCGATCTGCTGACCCATCCGCGCCTGGCGCTGGACGATCAACTGCGCGAGCGCGAAGTGCTGCACGCGGAATTCATCGCCTGGTCCCAGGACGCCAACGCGCAACAACAGGTCGCGCTGCTGGAGGGCCTGGCGGCCAATCATCCGCTGCGCGGCTTCCATGCGGGTAATCGCGACAGCCTGCCGGTGGAACGTCAGGCGTTTCAGCAAGCATTGCGGGATTTCCACCAGCACTTCTATCAGTCGGGGCAAATGACCTTGAGTCTGGCCGGCCCACAACCGCTGGCAGAACTGGAACGCCTGGCGCGGCGCTTCAGTGAGCAACTGCGCGCCGGCCCGCGACACCCGCAGGCGGCCCCGCCAGCACTGATGCCCGCTCATACGCAGCATTTCCAACACAGCGCCGACGGCCATCTGCATCACGTCATCAGCGTCGACGCCCCCAAGGAAGCCCTGGACTTCCTCTGTTTCTGGCTCAACGCCTCGGCGCCCGGCGGGTTGCGCGCGGAACTGCAAGCGCGGCAATTGGCGAGCACTGTGCAGGCCTCCGTGCTCTACCATTTCGCCGGGCAAGCGCTGCTGGATCTCGATTTTACCCTCGGAACTCAAAGCGACGCGGCGACACAGATCGAAGCGTTGTTGTACGACTGGCTGAGCTTTTTCGCACACAGCGACTGGACATCTCTGCGCGAGGAATTCGCCCTGCTCAACGCACGCCAACAGCAGGTCCAAGGCGCCCTCGCGTTGGCGCGGCATGACAGTGAAGAACTCGAAGCACCGGTGTCGGAGCAGCACGTTGCCGCCCTCAAGACCCTGCTCGACGCCCTGCCGCTGCAAGCCTGCCGACATGCGTGGCAACTGCCGCCCAACAACCCGTTCCTGCGCCCACCCGTGAAGGACGAACGCGCCGGCCTGATTCGCGGCCAGACCAGCGCCCACCGGGGCTTGCGCACCTTTGCCCAGGACCGTTACCGAGGGCGGCGAGAGCTGTCGGCGTTGTCGTTCAGCCCGGCGTTGGCCGATGCCCATGAGGAAGGCGCGCTCTACCTGCGCTGGCGGCTGGATTGCGCGCTCCCATCGACGCTGGAAAACACCCTGGCACCGTTGCGCGAAAATGCCCGCCAGGCCGGCGTCGACTTATCCTTCGACGCGATCGGCAATGACTGGCTGGTGAAGATGGTCGGTCTTCACCAACCCATGCCGGCGATACTCGATGAACTCGCGCGCAGCCTGAACCTGCTTGAGGAGGATCGGCAACACGCCACTGCCGGCACACCGCCGATTGCCATCCGGCAATTGCTCAAGGCGCTGCCGGCGTGCTGTGCCGGCGTTCGACCAAACCCGCCTGCGCCCTCGCTGTCGTGGGCCCACGCACGCTGGGAAGGCCTGGGCATTGGGCTGCCCGCCCACTGCGAAGCGGCGCTCAGATCCGCCGCCACCCGCTTGCCCGGGCAACCGGCCCTTCTTGAACCCGAATGCCCCAGCCTCAACGGCCAGCGTCTATGGCATGAGGTCCACACCGATGCCCTTGATGCGGCCTTGCTGCTGTTCTGCCCGACGCCGACGCGCGCCCTGGCAGATGAAGCCGCATGGCGCCTGCTGGCGCACCTGCTCCAAGGGCCGTTCTACCAACGCCTGCGGGTAGAGCTGCAAATCGGCTACGCGGTGTTCAGCGGTATCCGACAGATCAATGGGCAAACCGGCCTGCTGTTTGGCGTGCAGTCGCCCAGCGTTTCCCTTGAGGGCATCATGCAGCACCTGCACACCTTCCTCGCGCAATTACCGGCATTGATCGACGCCAGCGACGACCTCGGCCACCCAGCGCTGGCGCAACAATTCACGGCGCAGGCGCTGCCCCTCGCCCAGGCCGCCGAACTGTTGTGGCAGGCGCGCCTGGCCGGCCATCCAGCAGAGTATCTGGCGCTGCTTCAACACCAGATCCAAGCCCTGACGCACGCGGATCTGCAGCGCGCCGCCCAACAGGTGCAGGACGCCGCGGGCGGCTGGCGCTGCATCGCCAACGGCCCGCGCAGCGGCGGTGACTGGCAATCGGCAGACTGATCGTTGCCGCTGCCGCAATAGGCTTTTTCCACCAAGACAGCGCTAACTTGGAAAAAAATGCGTAATATTCATAGGCACACATCTGAACATCTCCGACTGGAGGTGGACTATATGTATTACTTGGTAGTAAACGTCCCATCCCTTCGTAGGAGTAAGAATATGACTTGGTCCAAACCTGCTTACACTGATCTGCGCATCGGTTTCGAAGTGACTATGTACTTCGCCAGCCGCTGATTGGCTGGGTAAGACAACGCCTCGGCTCGTCCGGGGCGTTTTTGTTTTCAGCTTTGTTTGATGGAGCGGCCATGTTTGTCCAGATTCTAGGTTCCGCCGCCGGCGGCGGCTTCCCGCAGTGGAACTGCAACTGCGCGAACTGCGCAGGCTTTCGTGATGGCAGCCTGCGAGCGCAGGCGCGTACCCAGTCATCCATCGCGATTTCCGACGATGGCGTGAACTGGGTACTGTGCAATGCCTCGCCGGATATCCGCGCACAACTGCAGGGCTTCGCGCCGATGCAACCCGGCCGTGCCCTGCGCGACACCGGCATCAGCGCGATCATCCTGATGGACAGCCAGATCGACCACACCACTGGCCTGCTGAGCCTGCGCGAAGGCTGCCCGCACCAGGTGTGGTGTACCGACATGGTCCATGAAGACCTCAGCAGCGGTTTCCCGCTGTTCACCATGCTCACCCACTGGAATGGCGGCCTGGCCTGGAACCGTATCGAGCTGGACGCCAGCTTCACCATCCCGGCCTGCCCCAACCTGCGTTTCACCCCGCTGCCGCTGCGCAGTGCCGCGCCACCGTATTCGCCGCACCGCTTCGACCCGCACCCCGGCGACAATATCGGCCTGATCGTCGAAGACCTGCGCACCGGCGGCAAACTGTTCTACGCCCCAGGGCTGGGCAAGGTGGACGCGCCATTGCTGGAAATCATGGCCGGCAGCGACTGCCTGCTGGTGGACGGCACGATGTGGGACGATGATGAAATGCAGCGCCGTGGCGTCGGCACCCGCACCGGCCGCGAGATGGGCCACCTGGCGCAGAACGGCCCCGGCGGCATGCTCGAAGTGCTGGAACACCTGCCGAAGCAGCGCAAGGTACTTATCCACATCAACAACACCAACCCGATCCTCGATGAAGATTCTCCCGAGCGGGCCGAGCTGGTGCGGCGCAATGTCGAAGTGGCTCACGACGGCATGAGCATTGAACTGTAGGAGCGAGCTTGCTCGCGAAAAACGCAAGAACACCGCAGATACTCAGGGTGCACGCGTCACCGTTAACGACCTTCGCGAGCAAGCTCGCTCCCACAGGAGACCCATATGACTGATATACCGATGAGCACCGATGCATTTGAAAAAGCCCTGCGGGCCAAGGGCGCCTTCTACCATATCCATCACCCGTACCACGTGGCGATGTATGAAGGCCGCGCCACCCGCGAGCAGATCCAGGGCTGGGTCGCCAACCGCTTCTACTATCAAGTGAACATCCCGCTGAAGGACGCCGCGATCCTGGCCAACTGCCCGGACCGTGAAATCCGCCGCGAGTGGATTCAGCGCCTGCTCGACCACGACGGCGCCCCCGGCGAAGACGGCGGCATCGAAGCCTGGCTGCGCCTGGGCCAGGCCGTCGGCCTCGACCCGGACCAACTGCGCTCCCAGGAGCTGGTGTTGCCCGGCGTGCGCTTTGCGGTGGACGCCTACGTCAACTTCGCCCGCCGCGCCTGCTGGCAGGAAGCCGCCAGCAGCTCGCTGACCGAACTGTTCGCGCCGCAGATCCACCAATCGCGCCTCGACAGCTGGCCGCAGCATTACCCATGGATCGACCCCACCGGCTATGAGTATTTCCGCACCCGCCTGGGCCAGGCCCGCCGCGACGTGGAACACGGCCTGGCGATCACCCTGCAGCACTACACCACCCGCGAAGGCCAGGAGCGTATGCTGGAAATTCTGCAGTTCAAACTGGACATCCTGTGGAGCATGCTCGATGCCATGAGCATGGCCTACGAATTGAAACGCCCGCCCTATCACAGCGTGACCACGCAGCGGGTCTGGCATAAAGGGATCGCCCTATGAGCTTTGATCGCAGCAAGAAACCGACCTGGCGCCAGGGTTATCGCTACCAGTACGAGCCCGCGCAAAAAGGCCATGTACTGCTCTACCCCGAGGGCATGATCAAGCTCAATGAAAGTGCCGCCTTGATCGGTGGACTGATCGACGGCGAGCGCGACGTCGCCACGATCATCGATGAGCTGGATAAACAATTTCCCGGTGTGCCTGAGCTGGGCAATGATGTAGAGCAATTCATGGAGGTCGCCCGTGCCGAGCACTGGATCACCCTTGCCTGAAAAACCAGCCATCGGCCTGCCCTTGTGGCTGCTCGCTGAGCTGACCTATCGCTGCCCGCTGCAGTGCCCGTATTGCTCCAACCCGCTGGATTTCGCCGAGCAGGGCAAGGAACTGAGCACCGAGCAGTGGTTCAAGGTGTTTCGCGAAGCCCGTGAGATGGGCGCCGCGCAGTTGGGCTTTTCCGGCGGCGAACCGCTGGTGCGCCAGGATCTCGCCGAACTGATCGCCGAAGCGCGCAAGCTGGGCTTCTACACCAACCTGATCACCTCCGGCATCGGCCTGACCGAGCAGAAGATCAGCGACTTCAAGAAGGCTGGCCTGGACCACATCCAGATCAGCTTCCAGGCCAGCGACGAACAGGTGAACAACCTGCTGGCCGGCTCGAAAAAGGCCTTCGCGCAAAAGCTGGAAATGGCCCGCGCAGTGAAGGCTCATGGCTACCCGATGGTGCTGAACTTCGTCACCCATCGGCACAATATCGACAAGATCGACCGCATCATCGAGCTGTGCATTGCGCTGGAAGCGGATTTTGTCGAACTCGCCACCTGCCAGTTCTATGGCTGGGCGCAGCTCAATCGCGTGGGGTTGTTGCCGACCCAGGAACAGTTGGTGCGCGCCGAACGCATCACCAACGAATACCGCGCCAAGCTCGAAGCCGAAGGGCACCCGTGCAAGCTGATTTTCGTCACCCCGGATTACTACGAAGAACGCCCGAAAGCCTGCATGAACGGCTGGGGCAGCATCTTTCTGACTGTAACCCCGGATGGTACCGCCCTGCCCTGCCACGGCGCCCGACAGATGCCGGTGCAGTTTCCCAACGTGCGCGACCACAGCATGCAGCACATCTGGTACGACTCTTTCGGCTTCAACCGCTTTCGCGGCTACGACTGGATGCCCGAGCCGTGCCGTTCATGCGATGAAAAGGAAAAGGACTTCGGCGGCTGCCGCTGCCAGGCGTTCATGCTGACCGGGGATGCGAGCAATGCCGACCCGGTGTGCAGCAAGTCCGAGCACCACGGCATCATCCTTCAAGCACGGGAAGAGGCCGAACACGCCACCCAGACCATCGAGCAACTGGCCTTTCGCAACGAGCGCAACTCACGACTCATCGCAAAAAGCTGAGAGCCTCAGCGTTTGGCGATGATGTACACCGCGTGAATGATGCCTGGGAAGTAACCGCACAAGGTCAGCAGAATATTCAGCCAGAACGCGCCGGCGAAACCCACTTGCAGGAATACACCCAGTGGCGGCAACAGAATGGCGATGATGATACGAATGATGTCCATGGGTTCAGCTCCTGAAAATCGGCTCGTGTGAGCCGTGTAGCTAATCGACCTTGGACGTTCGTGAGGGTTCAGTAGGATCTGGCACCGCGACCGTCGTTCGCTGCACAAAAAAAAACGCCCCCAGCCAAAAAAAAACAAGCTGGGGGCGCCGCGTATACCGCGAGACGGTTCAGGAATAAGGGGTCAGACGGCGATGCCCTTGCGGCATTGCATTTGTGCGGTGCGTACCCGGGAAAAGGCGTGCCCCAGGCGCAGGAGCATTTCGTCGATGTTGCTTTTGCTCACCGTCAGGGCCGGGGTGAAGCGCAGGCAGTTGGGTTGCGGGGCGTTGAGGATCAGTCCTTCGTCCAGAGCCGCTTTTACTACGGCATCCGCAGAATCATCCGATAACGTCAGTCCCCACATCAGGCCGTGGCCGCGCAGTTGACCATGGCCATAGCGATAAGCCAGGCGAGCCAGACCTTCGCCGAGGTAACAACCAGACTCACGCACATGCTCGAAGAAGCCATGCCCCAGCACAGCATCGAGCACCGCCCCCCCGGCGCAGGCCATCAGCGCATTGCCATGATGGGTGCCTTCCAGCTCACCGACTTCAAAGCAACAAGCCTTGCCACGCGCCAGCAGTGCCGCCAGCGGTACACCACCGCCCAGGCCTTTGCCGAGTGCAATGATGTCGGCGCGTACACCGTACTGCTCTTCGGCGAGCAAGGTGCCGCAACGGCCAATACCGGTTTGCACTTCGTCGAGGATCAGCAGAATGCCCAGCTCGCGGCACAGCCGCTCGACACCCTTGAGGTAATGCTCGGTCGCCGGGATGACGCCGGCTTCGCTCTGGATCGGCTCGAGCATGATGGCAACGGTTTGCGCGTCAACGGCCGCGTGCAGCGCCGCCAGGTCGTTGAGCGGGACGTGACTGAAGCCCGGCAATTGCGGTTCAAAGCGGTTTTCACGGCTGCTCGCCGAGGCCGACATCGCCGCGAAGCTGCGCCCATGGCAACCATTGCTGGCGCTGATGATGCGATAAGCACCGCCGCGATACAGCTGGCCCCACTTGCGCGCCAGTTTGATCGCCGCTTCGCAGGCTTCCGCGCCGCTGTTGAGCAAATACGCCTGGTCGCTGCCGGTGCGGTGGCACAGGCGGTCGACGAGGTTGAGTTGGGGACGGTTATGCAAGCCGTTACCGGGATTGATCAGCGCCTGGGCCTGATCGGCCAGGGCCCGGATCAATACCTGCGGGCTGTGGCCGAGGCTGTTGGCCGCGCAGCCCTGGCTGAAGTCCAGATAGGCGCGATCATCGCTGTCCCACAACCAGGAACCCTGGCCGCGCACAAAGACCTGCGGGGGGCGCGCTACGGTAGGCATCAGGCATCCACTGGGAAAATCTTCGCCACACGCATCCAGGATCAGGTCATCCAGACTGGCCGCCGAGCGGCGCAAATTGAACAGGTTCACACTTTTCCTCCCATGGCAACCATGCCGTGGTCGGTGTACCCCGCAAAACCTGCCTGGAGGTTTTTTGACTTGCCTATGCAAACACCATCAACATAAACGCTAATCATCGCCCGATCTGGCCCTGTAAGCCTTGTGGATAGGCGCTAGACTAGGCGTCTTGGGGGCCAACGGCCATTTCGATTTTCCAGCTTTTCCGATAAGAATTACTTATGGATTTTAAGCAACTGCGTTATTTCGTCGCGGTGTATGAGGAAGGCCACGTAGGCCGTGCCGCTGAGCGCCTGTCGATCTCCCAACCGGCCCTGTCACAGCAGATCCGCCAGCTCGAACAAAACCTCGATGTGAGCCTGTTCGAACGCAGCAGCAAGCGCCTGCTGCCGACCCTCGCGGCCCATACGTTATACAACCACGCCTTGCCGTTGATCGATGGCATGCAACAAGCCGTGGAGGCGTTGCGCAACTTCAAGGGCCAGGCATTGCGCACCTTGGCCATCGGTGTGTTGCAAACCGTACACACCAGCCTGGTGCCGCAGATGCTGGAGCGTGTGCGCAAGGCCCAGCCGCACCTGGTGGTGCAAATCTACGAACTGACCGGGCTGGAGATTGAACGGCGCCTGCTCAATGGCTCGCTGGACATCGGCATCAGTTACCTGCCACCCCGCCAGCCGGGGCTGCACGGCGTGCTGCTGTATGAAGATGAGCTGAAGGTGGTCATCCCGGAGGATCACCCCCTGCGTGAATTCAAGAAAGTTTCCCTGACACAAGCGGCCGAGTTGCCGATGTTGCTGCTCGGGGAGGAGTTTCAGATCCGGCAGATCTGGCAGGGCCAGCTATCCAACCTCGGGCGGCGCCCGCAGGTGCAGGCGGAGTTGAATACCATGGTGGGGATTCTCGACAGCCTGCCGCATACCAAACTGGCCACGGTGCTGCCGGGACGTTCCCAGGACCAACACAACAGCCAGTCGCTGCTGTGGAAACCCTTGAGTGAACCGAGGGTGCCGCTGAAAGTCGGGTTGGTGTGCCGCGATGTGCAGCGCCAGCAAGCGACGTTGGCGCTGCTGCGCACCTTGCTGGAGGACGTGATGAACGCCCCGCAGGTGCCGGGCTGAGTTTTTCGCGGGCAAAAGAAAACCCCGCCGAAGCGGGGCTTTGCAGACTGTTTCCCTGACATCCATTTCACTCCGCCATCCTGGCAGAATCCTACGTGTCCGTGTTGTTGCTTTGCGCTTCCTGCGCGACGTCCATGTGAAGTAGATTATCCGTGGATCCAATTTGGCGATAGAGGACGATTAGCAGCACGTCATGTAAGAGAATGCTTACAAAGCCTCTACACCCTTAGAACAGGGCCTCATCCAGCAAGAACAGCGATTCGCTACCGGCTTTTACCGACGTGCTCAACGACTGAATACGCGGCAGCAGACGGGCAAAGTAGAAACGTGCGGTGCCCAGCTTGCTGGCGTAGAAACCTTCCTCGGCTTCTTTGCCCAGCGCCGCCTTGGCCATCCTTGCCCACATGTAGGCGTAGGCCATGTAACCGAATGCATGCAAATACTCCACCGAGGCCGCACCGATTTCATTCGGGTTGCTCTTGGCACGGTCCAGCACCCAGGCCGTCAACTCATCCAGGCTATCCACCGCGGCATTGAGCGGCGCGGTGAACTCAGCCAGCTCCGCGCCCGCGGTGGCGGTGAACTGGCGGATCTCGTCGGCGAACAGGGTATAGAACGCGCCGCCGCTGCCGACAATCTTGCGTCCCATCAGGTCCAGGGCCTGAATGCCGTTGGTGCCTTCGTAGATCTGGGTAATGCGTACATCACGCACCAATTGCTCCTGGCCCCACTCGCGGATGTAACCGTGGCCGCCAAAGATTTGTTGGCCGAGTACCGTGGTTTCCAGGCCCAGATCGCTGAGGAATGCCTTGGCCACCGGGGTCAGCAAGGCCACCAGGTTATCCGCGCGCTCGCGGGCGGCGGCGTCTTCGCTGAACTTGGCGATATCCAGTTGCATCGCCACATATGTGGAGAATGCACGACCGCCTTCGTTCGACGCCTTCATGGTCAACAGCATGCGACGCACGTCGGGGTGGACGATGATCGGGTCGGCGACTTTGTCCTTGGCCTGGGCGCCGGTCGGCGCACGGCTCTGCAGGCGGTCGCGCGCATATTCAATCGCGTTCTGGTAAGACCGCTCACCGGACGCCAGGCCCTGGATGCCTACGCCCAGACGCTCGTAGTTCATCATGGTAAACATCGCCGCCAGGCCCCGGTTAGGCTCGCCCACCAGGTAACCCACGGCTTGGTCGAAGTTCATCACACAGGTCGCCGATGCTTGAATCCCCATCTTGTGTTCGATGGAACCGCAGCTCACCGGGTTACGCGCGCCCAGGCTGCCGTCGGCATTGACCATGAATTTCGGCACCAGGAACAGCGAAATGCCCTTCGGCCCCGCAGGCGCATCCGGCAGTTTGGCCAGGACCAGGTGGATGATGTTCTCGGTGAGGTCGTGTTCGCCGCCGGTGATGAAGATCTTGGTGCCGCTGATGGTGTAGGAACCGTCCGCCTGAGGCTCGGCCTTGGTGCGGATAATGCCCAGATCGGTGCCGGCATGCGCCTCGGTCAGGCACATGGAACCGGCCCACTTGCCGGAGTACATATTCGGCAGGTAGGTGGCCTTGAGTGCTTCACTGGCATGGGTGTTGATCGACACGCAGGCGCCGGAAGTCAGCATCGGGTACAGGCCAAACGCCAGGCTCGACGAGTTGATCATCTCTTCGACTTGCGCCGACACCGCCTTGGGCATGCCCATGCCGCCAAACGCCGGATCGCCGCCTACGCCCACCCAGCCGCCTTCGGCGTAGGTGGTGTAGGCCTGTGGAAAGCCGTCCGGGGTGCTGACAACCGTGTCGGCCCAGCGGCAGCCCTGTTCATCGCCGCTGCGGCTGAGCGGGGCGATGGATTTGGCGGTGACTTTACCGGCTTCTTCGAGGATTGCCTCAACGGTTTCGGCGTCGACAGTGTCTGCCAATGCCGGCAATTGGGCCCAAAGTGTGGCGACCTCAAAAACTTCGTTGAGGACGAAGCGCATATCACGCAGCGGCGCTTTGTAATCAGCCATGGCAAACCTCGTGAGAACGTGAAAAGTAATTCGATAGGGTCGGTTTTACAGGCGCCGAGTGTACCCGAACAACTTTTCAGACACATAGGGTCCACTTTTGACTGATTGGTATTTTTAAGTCATCAGCCGCCGAATGCCTCCGCAGGCAGACTCATCAGGCACTCGCTGCCCGCTTGCACGGCAGCCCGATGGGTGGCGGTGCGCGGCAGCAGGCGCTTGAAGTAAAAGTCGCAGGTGGCCAGCTTGGCCTTGGCGAAGTCGGCATCATCGTGGGTCTGCGCCGCGATCGCCATGCGCAGCCACAAATAGGCGAGGACGATGTAGCCGCTGTACATCAAGTAGTCCACTGCGGCGGCGCCCACTTCATCAGGGTTTTTCATCGCGGCCATGCCGACCTCGGTCGTCAGCTCGCCCCATTGCCGGTTCAGTTGAGCGAGCTGCGCCACATACGCCTTGAGCTGCGCATGCTCGGCATTCGCCTCACAGAACTTATGCACAATCCGGGTAAAACCGCGCAGCAGCTTGCCCTGGCTGCCCAACACCTTGCGCCCCAGCAAGTCGAGCGCCTGGATGCCGTTGGTGCCTTCGTAGATCGACGCAATGCGGCAATCGCGCACCAACTGCTCCATGCCCCACTCGCGAATAAAACCATGGCCGCCGAACACCTGCATGCCGTGGTTGGTCACTTCCAGCCCGGTGTCGGTCATGAAGGCTTTGCAGATCGGCGTGAGGAATGCCAACAGGTCTTCGGCCTCCTGGCGCTGGCCGGCGTCGGCGCTCAAGTGCGCGGTGTCGAGCAGTTGCGCGGTGAAATAGGTGAGCGCCCGGTTGCCTTCGTTGAACGCCTTCATGGTCAGCAGCATGCGCCGCACGTCGGGATGGACGATGATCGGGTCGGCGGCTTTTTCCGGGGCCTTGGCGCCGGTCAGCGCGCGCATTTGCAGGCGGTCGTTGGCGTACCTGATCGCGCCCTGGAAGCTCGCTTCGCCGTTGCACAGCCCTTGCATCCCGGTGCCGAGGCGCGCGTGGTTCATCATGGTGAACATGCAGTTGAGGCCTTTGTTCGCCTCGCCGATCAAAAAGCCCTTGGCCCCATCGAAGTTCAGCACGCAGGTGGCCGAGGCCTTGATCCCCATCTTGTGCTCGATGGAGCCGCAATGCACCGCGTTGCGCTCGCCCGAATCGGCATGGAACTTGGGCACGATAAACAGTGAGATGCCTTTGGTGCCGGCCGGGGCGTCCGGCAGCTTGGCCAGCACCAGGTGGATGATGTTGGTGCTCAGGTCGTGCTCACCGGCAGAGATGAAGATCTTGCTGCCGCTGACCGCATAGCTGCCATCCGCCTGGGGCACGGCGCGGGTCTTGATCAGGCTCAGGTCGGTGCCGCAGTGGGCTTCGGTCAGGCACATGGTGCCGGTCCATTCGCCAGCGGTGAGTTTGCTCAGGTAGGTGGCTTTCTGTTCGGCGCTGCCGTGGGCGTGGATCGCCGACATCGCGCCGTGGGTCAGCCCCGGGTACATGCCCCAGGAGGTGTTGCTGGAGCCGATCATTTCGCTGAGCACCAGCCCCAGGGATTGCGGCAGGCCTTGACCGCCGTAGGCCGGGTCGGCTGCCACGCCGTGCCAGCCGCCTTGCACATACTGAGCAAAGGCTTCCTTGAAGCCCTTGGGCGTGGTCACCACGCCTTTGTCGAAATGGCAGCCTTCTTCATCGCCGCTGCGGTTGAGCGGCGCGAGCACGTTCTCACAGAATTTCGCACCTTCTTCGAGGATCGCGCTGACCATGTCCGGGCTGGCGTCCGTCGCGCCGAGGGCGGCGTAGTGAGCGTGGAAATCAAACACGTTGTCGATCAGAAAGCGCATGTCGCGCAGGGGAGCTTTGTACTCAGGCATGGCAATGTCTCCGGCAGCAGATGGTTTCAACCTACTGCCGGCCACCGCCCCGGACAATCACTGTAGCGCCGCTGAATACAGCACCATCACTCAACCGGCAGCACTCTGCGTGCGTACCGCGCCACGGCGGTTTTGCCCGGCCGCAATCACGCAGTTACGCCCCGCGCCCTTGGCGGCATACAGCGCCTGGTCGGCGGATTTGAGCACCTCTTCGGAGGTGCGGTGCTCGGCCTGGCGCTCGGCCACGCCGATGCTGATGGTCACCGAGACACTCGACGCACCGCTGCCCGCGCGCCGCTGGCGACCTTGCAGGTCATCCTGCGGACGGTCCGGGTTGCGCAGCTTGATGTCGTAGTTGGCGATGATCTCGCGGATTTCTTCCAGGTGCGGCATGCATTCATCCAGGGTCTTGCCGGCAAACACCACGGCGAACTCTTCACCGCCATAACGGTAGGCGCGTCCGCCGCCATTGACCTTCGACAGCTTGCTGGCGACCAGGCGCAGCACCTGGTCGCCGACATCGTGGCCATGGGTGTCGTTGAAGCGCTTGAAGTGATCGACGTCGCTCATCGCCAGCACATAGTTGCGCCCCAGTCGCTGCATGCGCTCATTGAGTGCGCGACGCCCCGGCAGGCCGGTCAACTCGTCACGAAACGCCATCTGATACGCCTCGTGGGCCACCGCGGCCGCAATCATCAGCATTACCTGGCTGCACATGATGTTCAGGGTGAACGGCAGGATAAACGTCTGCGGCAACATCCAGAACAATCCCACCAGCCCCACCATCTGCGCCGCGTGCAGCGGGCGCGGCTGGTACCAGTATTGCGCCACCAGGGTCAGGAAACCGATCAGGAACATCGGGTACGACAGCTGGATCAGGCTCATCCAGGCGCCATGCAGCGCCGGCCAGCGAATTTCCGCCAGCCAGTTCAGCAGCGCCTGGGGATAACTTTGCTCCAGCGCCAACGCGACACTGCCGACCGCCAGCAGCACCGCACAGCGCGCGACAAAATCACGGAACAAGTGGGTTTTTTCCTGCCACAACCCATAGAGGCCGAACAGCAGCGGCAGCAACAGGCAGCACAAGTGGAACACCACCGCAGCGTCTTCGCGCACGCGGCCGTTGTCGCGGTAGTAGTCGGTCTGGGTGTCGAGCAGGAAGTAGGCGATGTACACCGTGATCATCAGGAACAGTTCACGCTGGCGACGATAGACCGCGCAATACGAACCGCCGAGCAACAGCACCAGGGTCGGCAACACGTTGAACAGCGAGGTGAAGAAGACGTTGAGGTCCTTGACATACGCAGCCGAGAGCCCGGCCAGTAACAGCAGCAATGAAGGGAGGAAATGACTGAAACGTAAAGCGGACGCGCGTGACAAGGGTAAAACTCCGACCCGCCAGGAATGATGGCACTGTGCCTTACTCCAGACAGTTAAACATACCCTGCCCGGCCTGTATCACATTGCCATCACTGTAACGGCAGCCAATCGCAATCCCTGAGCGCCCCGCTGCGTTTTTTATCGGCAAAAAAAAACCGTCGCCCCAACAGGAGCGACGGTTTTTCAAGTGGGCTCGGTGAGGCTTAGTAAGCCAGGCCGAAGTCCTCTTCTTTCATGTCCATCAGGTTGTTGGCGCCCGACAGCATGGTGGCCACGTGAGTACGGGTACGCGGCAGGATGCGCTGGAAGTAGAAGCGCGCGGTCTGCAGCTTGGCGGTGTAGAACGCCGCTTCGCTGGTGCCGGCGGCCAGTTTTTCGGCCGCCAGGCGTGCCATGTCGGCCCAGAAGTAAGCCAGGCAGGCGTAACCGGAGTACATCAGGTAGTCCACCGACGCGGCACCGACTTCTTCACGGTCTTTCATCGCCGCCATGCCGACCTTCATGGTCAACTCGCCCCACTCTTTGTTCAGCGCGGCCAGCGGTGTCACGAACTCTTTGACCGCTTCGTTGCCTTCGTTGGCCTGGCAGAACTTGTGGACGATCTTGGTGAAGCCCTTCAGCGCTTCGCCTTGGGTCATCAGCACTTTACGGCCGAGCAGGTCCAGCGCCTGGATGCCGGTGGTGCCTTCGTACAGCATCGAAATGCGGCTGTCGCGCACGTTCTGCTCCATGCCCCACTCGGCGATGAAGCCGTGACCGCCGTAGATCTGCACGCCGTGGTTGGCGGACTCGAAGCCGACTTCGGTCATGAACGCCTTGGCGATCGGGGTCATGAAGGCCAGCAGGCCATCGGCCTGTTTCTTGGCTTCGTCGTCGGTGCCGTACTTGACGATGTCCACTTGCTTGGCGGTGAAGTACACCATCGCACGGTTACCTTCGGCGAAGGCTTTCATGGTCAGTAGCATGCGGCGCACGTCGGGGTGGACGATGATCGGGTCGGCCGCTTTGTCCGGCGCTTTCGGGCCGGTCAGGGAACGCATTTGCAGGCGATCGCGAGCGTATTTCAGGCCGCCTTGGAAACCGATCTCGGCGTGGGCCAGGCCTTGCAGCGCGGTGCCCAGGCGAGCGGTGTTCATAAAGGTGAACATGCAGTTCAGGCCTTTGTTCGCCGGGCCGATCAGGAAACCGGTGGCTGCGTCGAAGTTCATCACGCAGGTGGCGTTACCGTGGATGCCCATCTTGTGTTCCAGGGAACCGCAGGTCACCGCGTTGCGCGCACCGATCGAGCCATCGGCGTTCGGCAGGAATTTGGGCACGATGAACAGCGAGATGCCTTTGGTACCGGCCGGTGCGTCCGGCAGGCGGGCCAGGACGATATGGACGATGTTGTCGGCCATGTCGTGTTCGCCGGCCGAGATGAAGATCTTGGTGCCGGAGACTTTGTAGGTCCCGTCGGCCTGAGGTTCGGCCTTGGTGCGCAGCATGCCCAGGTCGGTGCCACAGTGAGGCTCGGTCAGGCACATGGTGCCGGTCCATTCGCCCGACACCAGCTTGGTCAGGTAGGCGTCTTGTTGCTCGGGGGTGCCGTGCTCGGAGATGGTGTTCATCGCGCCATGGGACAGGCCTGGGTACATGCCCCACGACCAGTTGGCTTCGCCGACCATTTCGCTGACCGCCAGGCCCAGGGATTCCGGCAGGCCTTGGCCACCGTGCTCCACGTCATGGGCCAGGCTCGGCCAGCCGCCTTCAACGAACTGTTTGTAGGCTTCTTTGAAACCAGTAGGGGTCTTAACGCCTGACTCGCTCCAGGTACACCCTTCGATGTCACCCACGCGGTTCAACGGTGCCAGTACTTGCTCACAAAACTTGGCGCCTTCTTCGAGAATGGCGTCAACCATGTCCGGAGTAGCGTCCTGGCAAGCCGGCAGGCTTTGATAATGCGCTTCATAGCCGAGCAGTTCGTCACGAACGAAGCGAATATCACGCAAGGGGGCCTTGTAGTCAGGCATAGCGATAAACCTCTGCTGATGTGTCTGGGATGAACAACCGCGTGGGATTTGTTATGGCGGTCAAACAGGGGTTTGAAACATACGTTTACGACCTGGGGATGTCAAGCGTCGTCCCGCTGCCGTTTGTCATGACACCGCTCAAGAGCGCGCACGACGATGCCTGCGGCGAGGCGCCACAAGGGTTATCGGGAAAAAGGCGAAGGTACAGGCGCGAGCGGTGTGCCTGGCACACCGCGTTGCTTCAGGGGGTCAGGCGAAGGTGTCGATCAACGTGCCGAGCATTTCATCGGAAGCCTTGGCGACTTTCGCGCCCAGCTCCACCTGAAACTTGCCTTGGGCCATTTCGACCATATTGCTCGCCGAGTTGGTCGGCTGGGCGCGGTCATTGGCCTGCAGCAGGTCGCTCTGGGCGTCCGACGGCTGGGTAGTGGCGGCGCTGGCAATCCTGCCGGCGGCCTGGTCGACGCGGCTCTGCCCGGTTTGAATGGTACTCAGGCCTGAATAAAACGCACTGCTGCCAGAGATTTCCATGGCGTGGACCTGCTGAGAGAATCGTGAAGTTGAATTGAAACAGACATCCGGGCAAAAGGCCCGTCAAAAACGCTAATGGCATAATGCCTTATCGATAGCCAAAATCAGTCAAGCAAGTCCAAGTGCAGGTACTCGGCCACCGCGGCGCTGCTGGCGTGCTTGAGTTTGGGCACCCGGCCCAGGCACGGCGCGGGCAAGCGTTCGGCCAGGGTGGCGAGGTTTTCTTCCAGACGAGAGGTCTTCGGCTCGATGATATTCGCCACCCAACCGGCCAGCGGCAGGCCATCGCGTGCGATCGCTTCGGCGGTGAGCAGGGCATGGCTGATGCACCCCAGGCGCACGCCCACCACCAGGATCACCGGCAATTGCAGCGCCATGGCCAGGTCGGACAGGTTGTCCTGGTCGGCCAACGGCACGCGCCAGCCGCCCGCGCCTTCGATCAGGGTGAAATCCGCTTTTCGCGCCAGAATCTGTTGCATGGGTTTGAGCAGCGATTGCACCGTCAGCGCAACGCCCGCCTCGCGCGCGGCCAGGTGCGGCGCGATGGCCGGCTCGAACGCCACCGGGTTGACCTCGGCGTAGCTCAACGGCAACGAACACTCGGCCAGCAGTGCCAGCGCATCGGCGTTGCGCAAGCCTTTGGCGGTGACCTGGCAACCGGAAGCCACAGGCTTGCCGGCGGCGGTGCTTTTGCCGGCCAGGCGCGCGGCATGCAGCAGGCCGGCGGCGATGGTGGTCTTGCCGACATCGGTATCGGTGCCGGTGATGAAATAAGCGGCGTTCATAGAGGCTTCTCCAGTACGGCGTACACCACTTGGTAGGTGGCCGGCAGGCCCTGGGTCTGGCGGAACTGCTCGTAGGCGTCGATCAGTGCAACAATCCGCGCGCGGCCCGTCAACCCTCCCGGCCGCCCCGGGTTGAGATTGTGCGCGCCAAGCGCTTTCAATTCGTGGGTCAGGCTGCGCACATCCGGGTAATGCAACACATGAGCACGCCGCTCCAGGCTCCGCACCTTGAAGCCACTGGCCGCGCACAGCTGTTGATAGGCTTCGAAGCTGCGGAAGCGGTTGACGTGGACCCGCCCGTCCACCGCCCGCCAGCTTTCGCGCAACTCGTCCAATGTGCCCACGCACAAGCTGGCGAACGCCAGCACGCCGCCCGGCTGCAGCACGCGATGGGCTTCGCTGAGCACCGCCGCGAAATCCGCGCACCATTGCACTGCCAGGCTGGAGAAGATCAACCCGCAGCTGGCCGCCTGCAACGGCAGGCGCTCGGCGTCACCGGCGATGAAATGCTGCGCGCCGCCCAACGGCCGCGCATGGTCGAGCATGCCTTGGGCAATATCCAGCGCCACGCCTTGGCCGGCCGGCAGCCGTTCGCCCAGCACGCGGCTGAAATAACCGGTGCCGCAGCCCATGTCCAACCAGCGCTGCGCGCTGCAGGCCGGCGGCAGGCGGGTCAGCAATTCATGCCCCACCGCGCGCTGCAACTCGGCCACGCTGTCGTAACTGGCGGCGGCACGGGAAAAGGAGGCCGCCACCTGGCGCTTGTCCGGCAACGCGCCTGGCAGGCAGGCATGGGCTAAATCAGTCATCAACGCACTCGTGCAAAAAAGCCTGGATGGCCCCCGCTACACCGTGGGGATCCTCCAGGAGAAAAGCGTGGCCGGCCTGTTCAATCAGGCCGATTTCGACATCGGGCAGCAGGCTCAGCAGGTCGCTGGCGGCTTCGGCGGGCACCAATTCATCCAGGCCCGCGAACAGGTGCAACTGCGGGCCGCGGAAGGCCACCAAGGCGTCGCGGGTATCCAGTTGGGCAAGCAGCTCGAGGCCGTTCATCAACACGTCCGACGGCGTCTGTGGTGCCGCGCTGGCCAACAGACGCGCCAACCCGCGCGGGTCCGCGGCGCCTTTGGCGCACAACAGGCCGAAGCGCTTGAGGGTGACCGGGGCGTCGGCGTGGCAACCGGCGAGGAACGCCTCGAAGGTTGCGCCGGGCATCGCGTTCGGCCAGCCATCACGGGCGACGAAACACGGGTTGCTCGCCAGGGTCAGCAACCCACAACAACGCTCGCCGCGCCGCGCGGCCAGCTCGGAAGCGAGCATGCCGCCCAACGACCAGCCACCGAGCCAGGCGTTGTCCGGCAGGCTCGCGTCGAGTTCGTCGAGCCATTCATCCAGGTCGCTGGAGGCCAACGCCGGCAACGGCTCGACCTGTACGCGCAGGTGTTCGTTCAGGCCGTGCAGGGCGGCGGCCAACGGCTCCAGCGGCGACACGCCGAGGCCCCAGCCGGGCAGCAGGATCAAGCGATCACGCATGGTCGGGCTCCGTCGTACCGGACAAGCGGAAACACGCTTCCAATGCGTTTAACAATAGCTGCACCTGCGCCGCGCTGTGGGCCGCGGTCAGCGTCACGCGCAAACGGGCGCTGCCGGCGGGCACGGTGGGTGGGCGGATCGCAGTGACCATCAGGCCGCGCTCGCGCAACATCCGCGACAACGCCATGGCCTTGGCACTGTCGCCGATCAGGATCGGCTGAATCGGCGTGAAGCTGTCCATCAGCGTCAGGCCGATCTGCTCGGCGCCGTGACGGAACTGGCGGATCAGGCCGTTGAGGTGCTCGCGCCGCCAATGCTCGGTGCGCAGCAGCTCCAGGCTTTTGAGGGTGGCGCAGGCCAGGGCCGGGGGTTGGCTGGTGGTGTAGATGTAGGGCCGGGCGAACTGGATCAGGCTTTCGATCAAGTCATCACTGCCCGCGACAAAGGCGCCCGCAGTGCCGAACGCTTTGCCCAGGGTACCGACCAGCACCGGCACATCCGCCTGGCTCAGGCCGAAATGCTCGACGATACCGCCGCCGTTCGCGCCCAACGGGCCGAAACCATGGGCGTCGTCCACCATCAACCAGGCGCCTTTGGCCCGCGCTTCACGGGCCAGCGCCGGCAAGTCGGCGAGGTTGCCGTCCATGCTGAACACGCCATCGGTGACCACCAGGGTATTGCCGGTGGCTTTCTCCAGGCGCTTGGCCAGGCTGGCGGCATCGTTGTGCAGATAGCGATTGAAGCGCGCCCCGGACAGCAGGCCGGCATCCAGCAATGAAGCATGGTTGAGGCGGTCTTCCAGCACCGTATCGCCCTGCCCCACCAGCGCCGTGACCGCGCCGAGGTTGGCCATGTAACCGGTGGTAAACAACAACGCACGCGGGCGGCCGGTGAAGTCGGCCAGGGCTTCTTCCAGCGCATGGTGCGGCGTGGCATGCCCGACCACCAGGTGCGAAGCGCCACCGCCCACGCCCCAACGGGACGCACCGGCACGCCAGGCCTCGATCACCTGCGGGTGATTGGCCAGGCCCAGGTAATCGTTACTGCAGAACGCCAGTAACGGTTGACCGTCCACCACCACTTCCGGGCCTTGCGGGCTGTCCAGCAGAGGGCGTTGGCGGTAAAGGTGTTCGGCACGACGGGCAGCGAGACGCGCGGCGAGATCGAAAGACATGCAGGCCTCGGCAGATCAGAGAAATGTAAGACAGGGCGCGATCCCCTGTGGGAGCTGGCTTACCTGCGATAGCGGCAGGACTGTCACCACCGAAGTGTCAGAAAGACCGCTATCGCAGGCAAGCCAACTCCCACATTTGGATCGCCGTGGTGCTTTAAACCGCGGCGTTGTAGAACTGCTCGCTGCTTTTCTGCTCAACCAACGCTTGCTCGATCGCCGCCTGGTGGACTTCGTCGGCGTGCTCTTCCCGCGCTTCCGGCAAGATGCCCAGGCGCGAGAACAGTTGCATGTCCTTGTCGGCCTGCGGGTTGGCGGTGGTCAGCAGTTTGTCGCCGTAGAAGATCGAGTTGGCGCCGGCAAAGAACGCCAGGGCCTGCATCTGCTCGTTCATCGCCTCACGGCCGGCCGACAGGCGCACATGGGACTGCGGCATCAGGATGCGCGCCACCGCCAGCATGCGGATAAAGTCGAACGGGTCGATCTCCTCGGCGTTTTCCAGCGGCGTGCCGGCCACCTTCACCAGCATATTGATCGGCACCGATTCCGGATGCTCCGGCAGGTTGGCCAGCTGGATCAGCAGGTTGGCGCGGTCGTCGAGGGACTCGCCCATGCCGAGAATGCCGCCGGAACAGATCTTCATCCCCGAATCGCGCACATAGGCCAGGGTTTGCAGGCGCTCGGCGTAGGTGCGGGTGGTGATGATCGAGCCGTAGAACTCCGGCGACGTGTCGAGGTTGTGGTTGTAGTAGTCGAGGCCGGCCTGGGCCAGGGCTTCGGTCTGGTCCTGGTCGAGACGGCCGAGGGTCATGCAGGTTTCCAGGCCCATGGCCTTCACGCCTTTGACCATCTGCAGCACATAGGGCATGTCTTTGGCCGACGGATGTTTCCACGCCGCGCCCATGCAGAAGCGGGTCGAACCGATGGCCTTGGCGCGGGCCGCCTCTTCGAGGACCTTCTGCACTTCCATCAGCTTTTCTTTTTCCAGGCCGGTGTTGTAGTGGCCCGACTGCGGACAATATTTGCAATCTTCCGGGCAGGCGCCGGTCTTGATCGACAGCAGGGTCGACACCTGCACACGGTTGGCATCGAAATGCGCGCGGTGTACGGTCTGCGCCTGGAACAACAGGTCATTGAACGGTTGCACGAACAGTGCTTTGACTTCGGCCAAGGACCAATCGTGACGCAGGGTGGCAGTGGTGCTGGCGCTCATGGGCGATTCCTTGATTATGCTTTGGCAAACGCTGCGGGAAGGGCAATACCCACAGGCACGACACGGATGCTCGGCATATTTAAGGAAGATTCATGCACTGTCAACCTGGATACAAACACCAAGTTTACATATGGTCAAAAAACGTACAGCACTGTTTAATCTGCGATGAAGCCACTGAGTCGGCCGATTGTGTGTGCAACGCCTGCGAAACCGAGCTGCCCTGGCTGATGGAGCAGTGCGAGGTCTGCGCCCTGCCCCTGCCGCTGGACGGTCTGATCTGCGGCCAATGCCAGAAACACCCGCCGGCCTTTAAACAGGTCATTGCCGCCTGGCGCTACAGCTTCCCCGTCGATAGCCTGATCAGCCGCTTCAAGCATCAGGCGCGCTGGCCCCTCGGGCATCTGCTGGGGCGCTTGCTGGGACGCCATCTGCAACACCGCTTCGACAACGCCGAACTGCCGCGCCCCGACTGCCTGCTGCCGGTGCCCATGGCGCGCAAACGCCTGCGCGAGCGCGGTTATAACCAGGCGTTGATGCTGGCACGCTGGCTCAGCGCCGAACTGCACATTGCCTACAATGAACACCTGTTGTTACGCCCCCATGAAACCGTCGCGCAACAGGCGCTCGACGCCAAGAGCCGCCAACGCAACCTGCGCGGCGCCTTCGCCCTGGCGCGCGACATACCGGTACAGGACCGCCACTTTGCGCTGGTCGACGACGTGCTCACCACCGGTACGACCGCCCATAGCCTGGCACGTCTGTTGATGGAGGCCGGAGCGCGGCAGGTCGACGTGTACTGCCTGGCGCGCACGCCCAAACCGGGTGCCTGACTTGACTCCGGCCGGCCTTGCCCGCAACGTTCCGCTCATCTCATCGAAGCGTAACCCCATGTCTCTGCCGACCTCCCTCAGCCAACACATCATCCGTCGCCCGCAGCGCATCGCTTTGCTCGCGCATATCGCCGAGCAGGGCTCGATCACCCGCGCGGCGAAAAGCGCCGGCTTGAGCTACAAAGCGGCCTGGGACGCCATCGACGAACTGAACAACCTCGCGCAAAAACCGTTGGTGGAACGCAGCGTCGGCGGCAAGGGCGGCGGCGGCGCCAGGCTGACGGCCGAAGGCGAGCGCGTGCTGCGCCTCTATCAGCGCCTGCAAGTGTTACAGGCCGAAGTGCTCGGCTCGGACGAAGCCGCCAGCGACTTCAACCTGCTGGGCCGCCTGATGCTGCGCACCAGTGCGCGCAACCAACTGCATGGCCAGGTCGTCGCTATCGAGCGTCACGGCCGCAATGATCTGATCCGCCTGCAACTGGCCGGCGGCCTGAGCCTGAGCGCGCAGATCACCCACGACAGCACGCAACGGCTGGAGCTGGAAGCCGGTGTCGAAGTGGTCGCCCTGATCAAGGCCGGCTGGCTGGAGGTGTGCGCCAGCCAGCACCCAGAAACACCTGGACACAATTGCCTGATCGGCAGAGTCGACGCCATTCTCGACGCCGAGGACGGCCCCAGCGAAGTGCGAATCGCCCTGCCCAACGGCCAGGTACTTTGCGCCCTGGCCCAGCCCCACGCGCTCAAGGCCCTGGATGCCGCCGAAGGCCAGCCGATCCAGGTGCAATTCGCGCCGAGCAATGTATTGCTCGGCACGCCCGTCTAAGCGCCGGGCCTGCTGCGCCCGCCGTCAAACTGCAACAATTTCGTCATGCCCGCTCCTTATGGTGTCTGCAAAAACCGCAGGGAGCCTGACATGAGCCTATTAGAAGAAAACCAAGCCACCGACCTCGAACAGATGGTCGGCCTCACCCGCCGCCGCTTCATCGGCGCCGGTGCCCTGTGCGGAGCCGCGATGTTCCTCGGCGGCAACCTGCTGACCCGCAGCGCGCTGGCCGTGAATGCCGCCAACGCCAGCCCGCTGCTGGGGTTCGCCAGCATCGCCGCCGCCACCAGCGACAGCATCACCCTGCCGCCCGGCTACAGCGCCTCGGTGCTGATCAGTTGGGGCCAGCCGCTGCACAAGAATGCCCCGGCGTTCGACCCGTCCGGCAACGGCACGGCCAAGGCCCAGGAGCAGCAGTTCGGTGACAACAACGATGGCATGAGCCTGTTCGCCTTCCCCGGCGACGACAACCGCGCGCTGATGGCGATCAATAACGAATACACCAACTACCGCTACCTCTTCGCCCACGGCGGCGCGCCGCAATCGGCCGAAGACGTGCGCAAGGCCCAGGCCAGCGAAGGTGTGTCGGTGATCGAAGTGCGCCGCCAGGGCGACACCTGGCAGTTCGTCCAGGACTCGCGCTACAACCGGCGCATCCACGGCAACTCGCCGATCCGCCTGAGCGGCCCGGCGGCCGGCCATGACTGGCTGAAAACCAGCGCCGACAAATCCGGCAAAAAAGCCCTCGGCACCTTCCAGAACTGCGCCAACGGCAAGACGCCGTGGGGCACTTATCTGACGTGCGAAGAGAACTTCACCGACTGCTTCGGCAGCAGCAACCCACAACAAACCTTCGACGCCGGGCAAAAGCGCTACGGCGTGGTGGCGGCGAGCAAAGAGATCAACTGGCACCTGCACGACCCGCGTTTCGATATGGCCAAGAATCCCAACGAACTCAATCGCCATGGCTGGGTGGTGGAAATCGACCCGTTCAACCCGCACTCCACTCCCGTCAAACGCACCGCCCTCGGCCGCTTCAAGCATGAAAACGCAGCCCTCGCGGAAACCCGCGACGGCCGCGCCGTGGTGTACATGGGCGACGACGAGCGCGGCGAATTCATCTACAAGTTCGTCAGCCGCGACCCGATCGACCACCAGAACCCCAAGGCCAACAAAGACCTGCTCGACCATGGCACGTTGTTTGTGGCGATCTTCGACGCTGGCGACGGCAACGCCGACCACCCCAAGGGCAACGGCCAGTGGGTCGAGTTGACCCATGGCAAGAACGGCATCGACGCCAGCACCGGTTTCGCCAGCCAGGCCGAAGTGCTGATCCATGCACGCCTGGCTGCCAGTGTGGTGAAAGCCACGCGCATGGACCGCCCGGAATGGATCGTGGTCAGCCCCACCGACGGCCAGGTCTATTGCACCCTGACCAACAACGCCAAGCGCGGCGAAGACGGCCAGCCGGTCGGTGGGCCCAACCCACGCGAGAAAAACGTCTACGGCCAGATCCTGCGCTGGAAGCCCAACGCCGATAACCACGGCGCCGCCGATTTCACCTGGGATCTGTTTGTGGTCGCGGGCAACCCCGGCGTGCATGCCGGTACGCCGAAGGGCGGCTCGTCGAACATCAACCCGCAGAACATGTTCAACAGCCCCGATGGCCTGGGTTTCGACAAAGCCGGGCGCCTGTGGATTCTGACCGACGGTGACTACAGCAACGGCGGCGACTTCGCCGGCATGGGCAATAACCAGATGCTCTGCGCCGACCCCAACACCGGCGAAATCCGCCGTTTCATGGTCGGGCCGGTGGCGTGCGAGGTGACGGGGATCAGCTTCTCGCCGGATCAGAAGACCTTGTTCGTGGGGATTCAGCATCCCGGCGAAACCGGCGGTTCGACCTGGCCGGAGCATCTGCCCAATGGCAAGCCGCGTTCGTCGGTGATGGCGATTCGGCGGGATGATGGTGGGATCGTGGGCGCCTGACAGACCGCTATCGGGGGCAAGCCCCCTCCCACATGTTGATTTGTGAATACCTTCAACTGTGGGAGGGGGCTTGCCCCTGCCACATGTTGATTTGTGAATACCTTCAACTGTGAGAGGGGGCTTGCCCCTGCCACATGTTGAGTTGTGAATACCTTCAACTGTGAGAGGGGGCTTGCCCCTGCCACATGTTGAGTTGTGAATACCTTCAACTGTGAGAGGGGGCTTGCCCCTGCCACATGTTGATTTGTGAATACCTTCAACTGTGGGAGGGGGCTTGCCCCTGCGACATGTTGAGTTGTGAATACCTTCAACTGTGGGAGGGGGCTTGCCCCTGCCACATGTTGAGTTGTGAATACCTTCAACTGTGAGAGGGGGCTTACCCCTGCCACATGTTGATTTGTGAATACCTTCAACTGTGAGAGGGGGCTTGCCCCTGCCACATGTTGAGTTGTGAATACCTTCAACTGTGAGAGGGGGCTTGCCCCTGCCACATGTTGATTTGTGAATACCTTCAACTGTGAGAGGGGCTTGCCCCTGCCACATGTTGATTTGTGAATACCTTCAACTGTGAGAGGGGGCTTACCCCTGCCACATGTTGATTTGTGAATACCTTCAACTGTGAGAGGGGGCTTGCCCCTGCCACATGTTGAGTTGTGAATACCTTCAACTGTGGGAGGGGGCTTGCCCCCGATAGCAATGGCACAGCCGCCCCCTATCTCAAGCCCGGTGCGTTACCATACCCGGCCGGACGCGGCGCCCTGCTGCGCGCAGGAGTTCGCATGGCCCATCCGTTTGAAACACTCACCCCCGACCTGGTGCTCGATGCTGTCGAAAGTATCGGCTTCCTCAGCGATGCGCGCGTATTGGCGCTCAACAGCTACGAAAACCGTGTGTATCAAGTGGGCATCGAAGACGCCGAGCCGCTGATCGCCAAGTTCTACCGGCCGCAGCGCTGGAGCAACGAAGCGATCCTCGAAGAACACAGCTTCACCTTCGAACTGGCCGAGTGCGATGTGCCGGTGGTCGCGCCGATGATCCATAACGGCTCAAGCCTGTTCGAACACGCCGGGTTCCGCTTCGCCCTGTTCCCGCGCCGTGGCGGCCGGGCGCCGGAGCCGGGCAATCTGGACCAGCTCTATCGCCTTGGCCAGTTGCTCGGGCGCTTGCACGCGGTCGGCGCGACCCGCCCGTTCGAACACCGCGAAGCCCTGGGCGTGAAGAACTTCGGCCACGACTCCCTCACCACCCTGCTCGAAGGCAACTTCATTCCCAAAAGCCTGCTGCCGGCCTACGAGTCCGTGGCCCGCGACCTGCTCAAGCGTGTGGAAGAGGTGTACAAGGCCACGCCGCACAAGAACATCCGCATGCACGGCGATTGCCACCCCGGCAACATGATGTGCCGCGACGAGATGTTCCACATCGTCGACCTCGATGACTGCCGCATGGGCCCGGCCGTACAGGACCTGTGGATGATGCTCGCCGGCGACCGTCAGGAATGTCTGGGCCAGCTGTCGGAGTTGATGGACGGCTACCAGGAGTTCCACGATTTCGACCCACGCGAACTGGCACTGATCGAACCGCTGCGGGCCTTGCGCCTGATGCACTACAGCGCCTGGCTGGCGCGGCGCTGGGATGACCCGGCGTTCCCCCACAGCTTTCCGTGGTTCGGCAGCGAACGGTATTGGGGTGATCAGGTGTTGGCGTTGCGCGAACAGTTGTCGGCGCTCAACGAAGAACCGCTGAAACTGTTCTGACGGCGTTGCTTCCTGTGGGAGGGAGCAAGCCCCCTCCCACATAAAGCACTGCAGGCCCCACGAGCGGACAAATATCCTTACAATCGCGCTTTGTTAGCTGCCTAAGCAAGGATTCTGCAATGCACGCCGCCAACCCCCGCAAGGGCTACATCCTGGGCCTGAGCGCCTATGTCATCTGGGGTCTGTTCCCGCTCTATTTCAAAGCCATCGCCAGTGTCCCCGCCGCCGAAATCATCGTACACCGTGTGCTCTGGTCGGCGCTGTTCGGCACGCTGTTGCTGATGGTCTGGAAACACCCCGGCTGGTTCCGCGAACTGCGCGATAACCCGCGGCGCCTGGCGATCCTGGCGCTCAGCGGGGCGTTGATTGCGGCTAACTGGCTGACCTATGTGTGGTCGGTGAACAGCGGACGCATGCTCGAAGCCAGCCTGGGTTACTACATCAACCCGCTGGTGAACGTGTTGCTCGGCATGCTGCTCCTCGGCGAACGCCTGCGCCGCCTGCAATGGCTCGCCGTCGGTCTCGCCGCCGCGGGGGTGGCGCAACAGGTGTGGCAGGTGGGCAGTTTGCCGTGGGTGTCGCTGGCGCTGGCGCTGACCTTCGGTTTCTATGGCCTGATCCGCAAGCAGGCGCCGGTCAAGGCACTGCCGGGGCTGGTGGTGGAAACCTGGATGTTGGTGCCGATCGCCGTCGCCTGGTTGCTGTTCAACCCGTCGGCGCACAGCGCGCAGTTGGCATTCTGGAGTACGTCCGAAGCCTGGTGGCTGGTGGCCGCCGGCCCGGTGACGCTGATCCCACTGGTGTGCTTCAACGCCGCCGCACGGCATTTGCCCTACACCGCCCTGGGCTTTTTGCAGTACGTGGCGCCGACCCTGGTGCTGCTCGAAGCGGTGCTGCTGTTTGGCGAACAACTGGCAACCAGCACGCTGATCGCCTTCGCGTTTATCTGGGCCGGCCTGGTGGTCTACAGCCTGGACGCCTGGCTGACAGTGCGCAAACGCTGATCAAATAACGTACAAACTTCTGCAAGCCACGGCCCGCATGGCTTGCAGAGATCCACCCCAAGGTTATCCACAACCTGATCCCCGCCATTTGTGTACAAGCCCTTGAAACTGCTCGTTTTTTGCTCAGCTGACGGAGAAGCACGGCCGGCGTGGCCTGGCGCCGGGTCTCTACAGGTTATCCACAGGCCCATGCAAGATTTCCATGCATAACCTTGTGGGTGGTTATTCCTCGCGGCGCAGTTCCAACTCCACCATCAAGTCGTCGGCCAGGGTTTCCAGGGCCGCTTGCAGGGTGTCCAGCGCCAAGCCAGACGGCACCGCCAGTGATGCATCGGCGTGGAACAGCGGATCGCCGCTCATCGGCGCCGGGCGCACGTCGGTACTCAAGCGTTCGAGGTTCACCCCCTGCTTGCTCAACAGCGCGGTGATCTCACGCACGATCCCCGGCCGGTCGTTACCTACCAGCGTCATGGTGATCGGTTTGGACGCCGCCGCCTGCCCGGCGCCGCTCTCGCCCACCAGCACGCGAATGCCGTGTGTGGATAAGTCCTCCAGCGCATTCACCAGGGCCTGACGGTTCTCGGCGGGGACGCTGACCCTCAGAATCCCGGCAAACTGCCCGGCCATGTGCGCCATGCGGCTCTCCAACCAGTTGCCGCCGTGGGCCGCGATGTTCTGCGCAATGCGTTCAACCAGGCCGGGTTTGTCGGCGGCAATGATAGTGAGTACAAGATGGTCCATGGCGAAGCCCTCTGGAATTCAATCTACAAGGTGGACGCAGATGCCCCCGAAAACAAATCGTGTACCATTTTTATATTTATCTGGAACAATCCATCTGTTTCTTGAGAACATCCAAGACCCCACTGTGACCATACGACCAAAGTGGGTCGCTAAACGACGTATTTAGTCTAATTTTCACAAGCGCAAGTCATCATGTAGTATGCGCAATCGCGCACTACATAACGTTGGGTCGATGTCTGCCACGGCAACCATGCTCCGCGACACAGCCTGCCCAGCCGCCTTCACAGGCATGTACCGGCGCAGCGTGCCCGCGGTTTAAATGGCCAGAGGCTTCATTGGTAAATTGAAAAGCTGAAAAGCGCATAAGCTCCGCAGAGTGAGGCAAGCAATGACTGAACACGTTCAAGTCGGTGGCCTGCAGGTCGCCAAAGTCCTGTTCGACTTCGTGAACAACGAAGCCATTCCCGGTACCGGCATCACTGCCGACCAGTTCTGGGCCGGTGCCGACAAGGTCATCCACGACCTGGCACCGAAGAACAAAGCCCTACTCGCCAAACGCGACGATTTCCAAGCGCGGATCGACACCTGGCACCAGACTCACGCCGGCCAGGCGCATGACCCGGTGGCCTACAAAGCCTTCCTGCAAGATATCGGATACCTGCTGCCAGAAGCCGCAGACTTCCAGGCCTCGACCCAAAACGTCGATGACGAAATCGCCCGCATGGCCGGCCCCCAGCTGGTTGTGCCGGTGATGAACGCCCGTTTCGCCCTCAACGCCTCCAATGCGCGCTGGGGCTCGCTGTATGACGCGCTGTATGGCACCGACGCCATCAGCGAAGCCGACGGCGCCGAAAAGGGCCAGGGCTACAACAAGGTGCGCGGCGACAAGGTCATCGCCTTCGCCCGCGCCTTCCTCGACGAAGCCGCACCGCTCAGCGCCGGCAGCCACGTCGATTCCACTGGCTACAAGATCGTTGACGGCAAACTCGTGGTCAGCCTCAAAGGCGGCAGCAACAGCGGCCTGCGCGACGATGCCCAGTTGATCGGTTTCCAGGGCGACAGCGCCCAGCCGATTGCGATCCTGCTCAAACACAACGGCCTGCATTTCGAAATCCAGATCGATACCAGCACCCCGGTCGGCCAGACCGACGCGGCCGGCGTCAAAGACGTGCTGATGGAAGCCGCGCTGACCACCATCATGGACTGCGAAGACTCCGTCGCCGCCGTCGATGCCGACGACAAAGTGGTGATCTACCGCAACTGGCTCGGCCTGATGAAAGGCGACCTGGCCGAAGAAGTGGCCAAAGGCGGCAAGACCTTCACCCGCACCATGAACGCCGACCGCGTCTACACCGGCGTGAATGGCCAGGACGTGACGCTGCACGGTCGCTCGCTGCTGTTCGTGCGCAACGTTGGCCACTTGATGACCATCGACGCGATCCTCGACAAAAACGGCAACGAAGTACCGGAAGGCATTCTCGACGGCCTGCTCACCAGCCTGGCGGCGATCCACAGCCTCAACGGCAACAGCAGCCGCAAGAACAGCCGCACCGGTTCCGTGTACATCGTGAAACCAAAGATGCACGGCCCGGAAGAAGCGGCGTTCACCAACGAGCTGTTCGGCCGCATCGAAGACGTGCTGAACCTGCCGCGCAACACCCTCAAGGTCGGGATCATGGACGAGGAGCGCCGTACCACGGTCAACCTCAAGGCCTGCATCAAGGCCGCCAGCGAGCGCGTGGTGTTTATCAACACTGGCTTCCTCGACCGCACCGGCGATGAAATCCACACCTCCATGGAAGCCGGCGCGATGGTGCGCAAGGCCGCGATGAAGACGGAAAAATGGATCGGCGCCTACGAAAACTGGAACGTCGATATCGGCCTCGCTACCGGCCTGCAAGGCCGTGCGCAGATCGGTAAAGGCATGTGGGCCATGCCCGACCTGATGGCGGCGATGCTCGAACAGAAAATCGCCCACCCGCTGGCCGGCGCCAACACCGCCTGGGTGCCGTCGCCGACGGCGGCTGCGTTGCACGCATTGCACTACCACAAGGTCGATGTGTTCGCGCGCCAGGCCGAACTGGCCAAGCGCGAGCGCGCGTCGCTGGACGATATCCTGACCATCCCGCTGGCGAACAACCCTAACTGGTCGGACGAAGAAATCCGCAACGAGCTGGACAACAACGCCCAGGGCATCCTCGGTTATGTGGTGCGCTGGATCGACCAGGGCGTCGGCTGCTCGAAAGTGCCGGACATCAACGACATCGGCCTGATGGAAGACCGCGCCACCCTGCGCATTTCCAGCCAGCACATCGCCAACTGGCTGCGCCACGGCGTGGTCACTCAGGATCAGGTGATGGAAAGCCTCAAGCGCATGGCGCCGGTGGTAGACCGTCAGAATGCCGGGGATGCGTTGTACCGCCCGCTGGCGCCGGACTTCGATAGCAATATCGCGTTCCAGGCGGCGGTGGAGTTGGTGATTGAAGGCACCAAACAGCCTAATGGTTATACCGAGCCGGTGTTGCATCGCAGGCGTCGGGAGTTCAAGGCTAAAAACGGCCTGTAAATGAAAAAGCCCTGATCTTACGATCAGGGCTTTTTCTTTGAGGCTTGTGGTGTCCGGAATGGCCTCATCGGGGGCAAGCCCCCTCCCACAGGATGTACGCGGTCAACTGTGGGAGGGGCTTGCCCCCGATGAGGCCATTACATACACCGCAAAAATCAGGACCTCATCCCCAACTCGCGCTTGACCATCTTCGCCAACTTCACGCTATCAATCGGCTTGAGCAGAAAGTCCACCACGCTCAAATGCATCGCATCGATCACATCCAGCGCTCCGGCGTTCCCGGACACAACGATGATCGGCAACGCCGCGCGCTCGGATTCGCGCACTTCGCGAATCAACTGGAGGCCGTTGCTCGGCGCCATGCGCAGGTCGGTGATCAGCAACCCAATGGAGCGGCTCGACTTCAAGAGTTTCAAGGCTGCCTCACTACTCTCGGCGGTCATGCAGCGAATCCCGTCCAGGCCCAGGATTTCCGCCAGCAGTTCGCGCGCATCCTTGTCGTCGTCGACGATCAACACGCGTTGTGGCGGTAAATCAGGCTTCAGCATCACAGCGCTCAGCGCTTCGCGCTCGGCATCACTCAAAATATCGTGGTCGGACATACGGTTCTCAGCTAGCTCTCATCAATCTCCCAGCACACTCGTCAGACATCTGCGGAAGGGCGAACAATGTGCACTTCGTCGGAAAGTTTGCCTAGTGGGCGTTCTACGGGGTTTGGACGATCGTCATGTAAGGTTTTTCCCTAGTTATGCGCCGTTTTCATCGACCTAGACTTACGTCCAATGGGCACCCGCCGTGCAGGAGTCGACCATGCAGGACGATAACGACAAAAACATCGCGGTCATTGTTATGAGTAAAGCTGATGCATTCGCCCAGGCGGGAAAAACTGCGGTGTTGCAGAACATCCACGGCACCTTGCAGTTCCTGCAACGCTTCCCGCCGTTCAACCAAATGGAAAACGCGCACCTCGCGTTCCTGGTAGAGCAGTGCCAATTGCGCTTTTATGGCCCCGGCGAAAGCATCCTCAAGCCGTCGGCCGGGCCGGTGGAGCACTTTTACATCGTCAAGCAGGGCCGGGTCATCGGCGAACGGCCGGATTCGGCCGAACCCACCTTTGAGATTGCCACCGGCGAGTGCTTCCCCCTTGCGGCACTGCTGGGCGAACGTGCGACGCGCACCGAGCACAAGGCCGCCGAAGACACCTTCTGCCTGCAACTGAACAAGCCGGCGTTTATCAAGCTGTTCGCGCTGTCCAGCGAGTTCCGCGATTTCGCCTTGCGCGGCGTCAGCAGCCTGCTCGATCAGGTCAACCAGCAAGTGCAGCAAAAAGCCGTGGAAACCCTCGGCACCCAATATTCCTTGAACACCCGCCTCGGTGAGTTGGCCATGCGCCACCCGGTGACGTGCAGCCCGGCTACACCGTTGCGCGAAGCGGTGACGCTGATGCACGAGCAACAGGTCGGCAGCATTGTGATCGTGGATGAGCACAAGGCGCCCCTGGGGATCTTCACCCTGCGCGATCTGCGCCAGGTAGTGGCTGACGGCACCAGCGATTTCACCCTGCCGATCGACGCGCACATGACCCATGCGCCGTTCTTCCTCACCCCGGACCACAGCGCCTTCGACGCCGCCATCGCAATGACCGAGCGGCATATCGCCCACGTGTGCCTGGTCAAAGACCAGCGTCTGTGCGGCGTGGTGTCCGAGCGCGACCTGTTCTCCCTGCAACGCGTGGACCTGGTCCACCTGGCCCGTACCATCCGCAACGCACCCAAGGTGGAAAACCTGGTGGCGATACGCGGCGAGATCGGCCAGTTGGTGGAGCGCATGCTGGCCCATGGCGCGTCGTCGACCCAGATCACCCACATTATTACCCTGCTCAACGATCACACCGTGTGCCGGGTCATCGAGCTGACCCTCGCCGACAAAGGCGACCCCGGCGTGCCGTTCACCTGGCTGTGTTTCGGCAGCGAAGGCCGGCGCGAGCAGACGCTCTACACCGACCAGGACAACGGCATCCTGTTCGACGCCAAGGACGCCGCCGAAGCGGCTGAGATCCGTGCGCGCCTGCTGCCCCTCGCGCAGCAGATCAACCAGAGCCTGGCGCAGTGCGGCTTCACCTTGTGCAAAGGCAACATCATGGCCGGCAACCCCGAGCTGTGCCTGTCGCGGGCCGAATGGGCGCGACGGTTTGCGGCGTTCATCCGCGAAGCCACGCCGGAGAACCTGCTGGGGTCGACCATCTATTTCGACCTGCGGGTGGTGTGGGGCGATGAACAGGGCTGTGAACAACTGCGCCAGGGCATTCTCGACCAGGTCGCGGACAACCGCCTGTTCCAGCGCATGCTGGCGGAGAACGCCTTGCGCCAGCGCCCGCCGGTGGGGCGCTTCCGCGATTTCGTGCTGACGCGCAAATGCGGCGAAAAAGCCACCCTCGACCTCAAGGTGCAAGGCCTGACGCCCTTTGTCGACGGCGCGCGCCTGCTGGCCCTGGCCAACGACGTCCACGCCATCAACACCCTGGAGCGCCTGCGCCAGTTGGTGGTCAAGGAAGTGATCGAGCCGTTGGATGGCGCCGCCTATGAAGAGGCGTATCACTTTATCCAGCAAACCCGCATGCAGCAGCACCAATTGCAGATGCGGGAAAACCAGCCGTATTCCAACCGCGTCGACCCCGACAGCCTTAACCACCTGGACCGGCGCATCCTGCGCGAATCCCTGCGCCAGGCCCAGCGCCTGCAAAGCAGCCTGACCGTGCGGTATCAGCTGTGAACTTATTTGGTTGGTTGCGCACGGCCAAACCCCATCTCGACGCAACACAACAGCAGCGCCTGGCGCAGTTACCCCAGCCGGTCGCGCTGGGCGACGCGGCATTGCGCAGCCAGCGCTGGGTGGTGCTGGACCTGGAAACCAGCGGCCTGAACCTCAACCGCGATCAGGTGTTGTCCATCGGTGCAGTGGTGATCGAGGACGGCGCGGTGGATTTTTCCCAGATGTTCGAGCGCACCCTGCAACGCGCCGAAACAAAACTCAGCCCCAGCGTGCTGATCCACGGTCTCGGCCCCAGCGCGATCGCCGCCGGCAGTGACCCGGTGGACGCGTTGCTGGATTTCATGGAGTTCGTCGGCGACAGCCCGTTGCTGGCCTTCCATGCGCGGTTCGATCAACACATGCTGGCCCGGGCGCTCAAGGACAGCCTGGGTTATCGCCTGGCCCATACCTTCCTCGACGTGGCCGACATCGCCCCGCTGCTGTACCCCGAGGCGCTGCTGCGCGAAGCCGGGCTGGACGACTGGATCGACCACTTCCACCTGCAGGTGGGCGAACGCCATCACGCCAGCGCCGACGCCCTGGCCACTGCGGAGCTGATGCTGATCCTGCTCAGCCGCGCGCGCCAGCAGCACATCGACACACCGCGCGCCCTGCAAGCACGTTTGAGCCAATGGAAACGGCGCAAGCAGGCGCCATCGTTTTAATAGCACCGCCGGACAGACGCCAATTGCGCCCGCTGCACGCCTCTGACACAATCGCGAATAATTCTCGTTAGTTTAAACTTGTTTATTCGGTGATGCCTTGTCGTCGGTCCAGACCCCACACAGTGAGCTTGTCGGTGCGTTGTATCGCGACCATCGCGGCTGGCTGCTGGCCTGGCTGCGGCGCAATGTGGCCTGCCCGAGCCGCGCCGAAGACCTGAGCCAGGACACCTTCATGCGCCTGCTCGGCCGCGACGGGTTGCGCGAACCCCGCGAGCCCCGCGCCTTCCTGGTGGCGATCGCCAAAGGCTTGCTGTTCGACTACTTCCGCCGCGCCGCTCTGGAACAGGCCTACCTCAGCGAATTGATGCTGATCCCGCAAAGCGAACAGCCGTCGCCGGAAGACCAGCAACTGATCCTCGAAGACCTCAAGGCCATCGACCGCCTGCTCGGCACGCTGTCGAGCAAGGCCCGCGCCGCGTTCCTCTACAACCGCATCGACGGCCTGGGCCACGCCGAAATCGCCCGGCGCCTCGGCGTGTCGGTGCCGCGCGTGCGCCAGTACCTGGCCCAGGGCATCCGTCAGTGCTACATCGCATTGTATGGCGAGCCGCTGTGAGTGCGATCAGTTGCAAACCGGTGTCGGCCCGGGTGCTGGATGCGGCGATTGCCTGGCAGCTGTCCCTCGACTCAGGGGACGGCAGCGCCGTGGAACAGGAGGAGTTCGCCAAATGGCTGGCCAGCGATGCTGAACATGCCCGCGCCTGGCGCCAACTGGGCCTGCTCGACCAGCGCTTCAGCGTGGCCTCGGGCCCGGCGCGGGCGGCGTTGTTGCAGTCACGCGAGGGCATTCGCCAGCGCGTGCGCAAACTCGGCAGCGGCCTGGCGAGTATCGCACTGGTCTGCGGCCTGGCCTTGTTTGCCGGGGAACGTTATGTACCGCTCCACTATTGGCTGGCCGATCAACGCACCGCCACCGGCGAACAACGCACGCTGACACTCGCGGACGGCACGCAGATCAACCTCAACACCCACAGCGCCATCGATGTGCGCTTCGATGAAAAACGCCGGCTGATCGTGTTGCAGGAAGGAGAAATCCTCGTCGAAACCGGCCACAACGATGCGCGCCCGTTCTATGTGCAGACCCGCGACGGCAGCCTGCGCGCGCTGGGCACGCGGTTTATCGTCAAACGCGAGGACGCCGCCACGCGCCTGAGCGTGCTGCAATCGGCTGTGGCCGCGCAACCCGAGGCGCTGCATCAGGAACAGATCTTCAAGGCCGGCCAGCAAGTGCTGATGCGCAGCGACAGCCTCGGCCCGCTGCTCGCCGTCACCCCCGCCACCGACGCCTGGACCCGCGGCATGCTGGTGGTGGACAACGCCCGCCTGGGCGATGTAGTCGAAGAACTGAGCCGTTATCGCCGCGGCTACCTGGGTGTGGATAACACCGTGGCCGACCTGCGCATCACCGGCAGCTTCCCGCTGCACGACACCACCCTGGCGCTCAACGCGCTGCTACCGACGCTGCCGGTGCGGATCGAACAGCGCACGCCGTGGTGGGTGACGGTGAAGGGTAGGCCCTAGGTCCGGCGGTGTCGGGGATATTGCTCGCGCGAGCAATCCCGCTCCCACCTTCGACCGCGTTGTATCAGGCTGAACGCGGTCGAATGTGGGAGCGGGCTTGCCCGCGATGAGGCCCTCCAGAACACCGAATAGCCCCAGGCAACAATTATTTTCCCCAAGCCCTATCACTTTTCGAATCTCGCTCGGCACAGGGGTAATTGCGAATTACTTCCATTCAGGAGCCACCCTATGTCCCGCACGCTAGACACCTTGTTGCGCCCCAGCCTGTTAGCCGTGGCCATTGCCCTCAGCACCCCGCTGACCAGCAGCGTGCTGATCGCCGCCGAGCAAGCGTCCAGCGTGCGCGCCTACAACCTGCCCGCCGCGCCATTGGCCGCCACCCTGAACCAGATCGCCAGCCAGGCCGGCCTCGCACTGACCCTCAGCCCGGCACTGGCCGCGGGCAAAACTTCGGCGCCGGTCCAGGGCCAGTTCGACGCCCCGGGCGCACTGCGCGAGGCACTGCGCGGCAGCGGCTTGCAGGTGGAGCAGAGCAGCGCGGGGACTTACACACTGGTGGCGATTGCGGACGGGGTCGTGGCGTTGCCGCAAACCAGCATCGTTGCCCAGGGCAACACTGAAAGCGCCTGGGGCCCGGTGCAGGGCTACCTGGCGACGCGCACCGCCGCCGGCACCAAGACCGATACCGCGCTGGTCGAAGCACCGCGCTCGATCTCCGTCGCCACCCGCGAGCAGATGCAGGACCGCAACGTGCAGAACCTGGATGACGCCGTCAAATACATGCCCGGCATTGTGTCCGCCAGCTACGGCAGCGACACCCGCTACGACTGGATGCGCGTTCGCGGCTTCGAACCGACCCAATTCCTCGACGGCCTGCCGTTGCCACGCGGCGTGTACGCCAACCCCAAGGCCGAAACCTGGAACCTGGATCGCCTCGCCCTGCTGCGTGGCCCGGCCTCCTCGGTCTATGGCCAGACCCCGCCGGGCGGCCTGCTGGACATGGTCAGCCGGCGCCCCAGCGCGGAGTCGAGCCATGCCATTCAAGTGCAATACGGCAGTGACAACTATCGCCAGATCAATTTCGCCAGCACCGGCAAGATCGATGATGAAGGCCAGTTCCTCTATGGCGTCAGCGGCGTGGTCCGGGATGCTGGCACCCAGGTCGACCATATCGACAACAAGCGCTACAACATCGCCCCCAGCCTGGTCTGGAACATCGACACCGACACCAAGCTGACCCTGCTCTCGCAGTTCACCCGCGACGATACCGGCACCACCAGCCAGTTCCTGCCGATCCAGGGCACCAAGATCAAATCGCCGCTGGGCGAGGTCTCCCACCACAAGAATCTGGGCGATCCGGACTATGAATTTTACGACCGCACCTACTACGCGCTGGGCTATGCGTTCGAGCATCGCTTCAACGATACATGGCAGTTCCGCCAGAACCTGCGCTACACCAAGTCGGAGCTGGCGTTCCAGCAACTGACCGTGGGCTCACTGATCTACGGCCCTGCCGACGCTGCGGGCAACATCGGTCGTTCGTCGACCAACGTTGACGAAAACATCGGCCAATTCGCGGTCGACAACCATTTCCAGGCTGACTTCAACACGGCTGACATCACGCACACGCTGTTGCTGGGGCTCGATCATCAACGCACCGACACTTCGTATCTGTCGATTTTCGGCAGCGCCGGGACGACCAATATCTTCAACCCGACCTACGGCCAGACGATCGTCCGCCCGCCGCGCTCCGACGCGTACTACGACTACAACCAGAAAACCATACAGACCGGCCTCTACGTGCAAGACCAGATGGCCTTCGACAAATGGCGCCTGACCCTCGGCGGGCGTGAAGACTGGGTGCATCAGGGCACCACGTACTTCAACAAGGACGACGCGACCAACACCGACCGCAGTCGGAACTTCAGTGGCAACGCGGCGCTGAGCTATGTCTTCGATTCGGGCTTCGTGCCGTACCTGTCCTACGCCGAGTCCTTCCAGCCGGCGAGCAATGCCAGCGTCGACCCAGTCAAATCGTACAAGCCCACGCAGGGCAAGCAATGGGAACTGGGGGTCAAGTATCAGCCTCCCGGCTCCAACACATTGCTCAGCGCAGCGGTTTACGACCTGACCCAGAAAAACGTGCTGGTCACCAGCTTCGGCGCCGGGGGCGAATCGGTGACCGACCAGACCGGCGAAGTGAAGGTCAAGGGCCTGGAACTCGAAGCCGTGTCTGACGTGAGTGAAAACCTCAAGCTGATAGCCGCCTACACCCTGGCCAAGTCTGAAGTGCAAAAAGGCCAATACAAGGGCAACCGCCTGCAGCTGATGCCGAACCAGCAAGCCTCCCTGTGGACGGACTACACCTGGCACAGCGGCGTGCTCGACGGTTTCGGCATTGGCGCCGGGGCCCGCTACACCGGCAATACCTATGGCGACCAGGGCAATACCTGGACGGGCAAGGCCAACGCCTACACGGTGTTCGACGCCGCCGTGCATTACGACCTCGGCCGCCTGGACAACAGCCTCAAAGGCGCCTCGCTGAAACTGAACGCGACCAACCTGTTCGACAAGGACTACCTCTCCACCTGTGACGGTTCCTACTGCTACTTCGGCGACCAGCGCAGTGTGGTCGCCAGCGCCACCTACCAGTGGTAAACGACTGAGTTGACCTCCCGGCCGCCTCCAGGGGCGGCTTGGGTGTGTCTGAAGGCCAACAAATGAAAAGCCGAACCATCCGCCGCTGGTCCTTTATCCACACCTGGACCAGCCTGATCTGCACCTTGTTCCTGCTGTTGCTCGCCCTTACCGGCCTGCCGTTGATTTTCCACCACGAGCTCGATCACCTGCTGGGCAACGAACCCGAGTTGCAGCAGATGCCCGCCGACACACCACAGCTGAACCTCGAGCAACTGGTGGCCAAAGCCCAGGCGCATCGCCCTGGCGAAGTCATGCAATACCTGGCGTGGGACGAAGACGACCCGCACGGCGTGATCGCGATCATGGCCGCCACCGCTGGCACCGAACCCAATGCGTCGCACACGTTCATGCTCGACGCGCGCACCGGCGCAACCGTGGAGATGCCGTCGGCCAACGGCGGCTTGACGCTGTTCCTACTGCGCCTGCATGTGGATATGTTCGCCGGCCTGCCGGGCAAGTGGCTGCTGGCGTTCATGGGCCTGCTGTTTGTGCTGGCGATTGTCTCGGGCACGCTGCTTTACCTGCCGTTCATGCGCCGCTTGACGTTCGCCCCCGTGCGCCAGGACAAATCCACCCGCCTGCGTTGGCTCGACCTGCACAACCTGATCGGCGTGGTCACCCTGACCTGGGCGCTGGTGGTCGGCGTGACCGGCGTGATCAGCGCCTGTGCCGATCTGATCATCGCCGCCTGGCGCAACGACAGCCTCAGCGCAATGATCGAACCGTACCAGCACGCCCCGCCGCTGACCCTGCGCGCACCGGCCAACGATCTGCTCAAGATCGCCGCCGCAGCCGCACCCGGCATGCAGCCGGACTTCATCGCCTTCCCCGGCACGCGCTTTTCCAGTGAGCACCATTACGCGGTGTTCATGAAGGGCAGCACCCACCTGACCTCGCATCTGCTCACGCCGGTGCTGATCGACGCCAGCAGTCTGGCCGTCACCGCGATCGCCGAGCGGCCGTGGTACATGGACGCCATGGGCATGTCGCAGCCGCTGCACTTCGGCGACTACGGCGGCATGCCGATGAAAATCCTCTGGGCGCTGCTGGATGGGCTGACCATCGTCGTGCTCGGCAGCGGTGTGTACCTGTGGTGGGTGCGGCGCAAGGCGGGCAAGGCATGAGGCCGCGTCAATCGAGTTTCTGGAAGGTGTTCGGCATTCCGCTGGGGATCGGCCTGCTCAGCGCGGTCGGCTTGTTTGCCGCGTTGCTGGGGGATGGGCTGTGGGATGCGCTGAGTTGGGTCGGGTTGGGTATTCCTGCGGTCATTGGGACTTGGGCGTTGTTCAGGCGGCGTGGCTGAGGACGCCATCGGGGGCAAGCCCCCTCCCACATTTGGAATGCATTCCCCTGTGGGAGGGGGCTTGCCCGATGAGGCCCTCAAGAACCACAGCCCCCCCTCGCCAGCCACCGCGCAACCCACTAGGCTAGCGACTGCCCATCCCATCCAGAGGGATGGGCTGTGGGATGCGCTGAGTTGGGTCGGGTTGGGTATTCCTGCGGTCATTGGGACTTGGGCGTTGTTCAGGCGGCGTGGCTGAGGACGCTATCGGGGGCAAGCCCCCTCGCACATTTGGAATGCATTCCCCTGTGGGAGGGGGCTTGCCCCCGATGAGGCCCTCAAGAACCACAGCCCCCCCTCGCCAGCCACCGCGCAACCCACTAGGCTAGCGACTGCCCATCCCATCCAGAGGAATGGGCTGTGGGATGCGCTGAGTTGGGTCGGGTTGGGTGTTCTTGCAGTCATTGGGACTTGGGCCTTGTTCAGGCGGCGTGGCTGAGGACGCTATCGGGGGCAAGCCCCCTCCCACATTGGAATGCATTCCCCTGTGGGAGGGGGCTTGCCCCCGATGAGGCCCTCAAGAACCACAGCCCCCCCTCGCCAGCCACGGCGCAACCCACTAGGCTAGCGACTGCCCATCCCATCCAGAGGGATGGGCTGTGGGATGCGCTGAGTTGGGTCGGGTTGGGTATTCCTGCGGTCATTGGGAGTTGGGGGTTGTTCAGGCGGCGTGGTTGAGGACGCCATCGGGGGCAAGCCCCCTCCCACATTTGGAATGCATTCCCCTGTGGGAGGGGGCTTGCCCCCGATGAGGCCCTCAAGAACCACAGGAATCCCCCTCGCCAGCCACCGCGCAACCCACTAGGCTAGCGACTGCCCATCCCATCCAGAGGGATGGGCTGTGGGATGCGCTGAGTTGGGTCGGGTTGGGTATTCCTGCGGTCATTGGGAGTTGGGGGTTGTTCAGGCGGCGTGGCTGAGGACGCTATCGGGGGCAAGCCCCCTCCCACATTTGGAATGCATTCCCCTGTGGGAGGGGGCTTACCCCGATGAGGCCCTCAAGAACCACAGGAATCCCCCTCGCCAGCCACCGCGCAACCCACTAGGCTAGCGACTGCCCATCCCATCCAGGGGGATGGGCTGTGGGATGCGCTGAGTTGGGTCGGGTTGGGTATTCCTGCGGTCGTTGGGACTTGGGCGTTGTTCAGGCGGCGTGGCTGAGGACGCCATCGGGGGCAAGCCCCCTCACACATTTGGAATGCATTCCCCTGTGGGAGGGGGCTTGCCCCCGATGAGGCCCTCAAGAACCACAGCCCCCCCTCGCCAGCCACTGCGCAACCCTCTAGGCTAGCGACTGCCCATCCCATCCAGAGGAATGCCTATGTCCGCTCCCAGCATGACCTTGTTCCACAACCCCGCTTCGCCGTTCGTGCGCAAAGTCCGCGTGCTACTGGCCGAAACCGGCCAGCAGAACCGTGTGGCCCTGCAGCTCTGCATGCCGACACCGGTCAACCCGGACGTGCAACTGGTCAACGAAAACCCGGTGGGCAAGATCCCGGCCCTGCGCCTGGCCGATGGCACGGTGTTGCACGACAGCCGGGTGATCCTCGATTACCTCGACCACCAGCACGTCGGCAACCCGCTGATCCCGCGTGACGGCTCGGCCCGCTGGCGCCGCCTGACCCTGGCCTCGATGGCCGACGCCATCATGGATGCCGCCGTGCTGGTGCGTTACGAGAGCGCCCTGCGCCCGCCGGAAAAACACTGGGCGCCGTGGCTCGACGAACAGCGCAACAAGATCCGGCGCACCCTGGCGGAGCTGGAAGCGGATGCGATTGCCGAACTGGCCAGCCACTTCGATATCGCCGCGATCAGCGTGGCCTGCGCCTTGGGTTACCTGGATTTCCGCCACCCGGACCTGCACTGGCGCGACGCCAACCCCCAGCTTGCCGCCTGGTACGCCGAAGTCAGCCAGCGCCCTTCGATGCTTGAGACACAGCCGCCGGTTTGACCCTGCGCATAGGTGGCGCAGGAAACAACGCCACAATCCTCGCCACCAACTGCGCTCGCTCCCGCTGGTCCTCACGCAACCCGATCATTGCACGGCCTCCAGATCGAATGCCAAGGGCTCGGCCACCTTGCGTTTGCCCACGCCGTACCAATCGAGTTTGCGTGTCAGCACCATCACCGTCCCCAGCAGGCCGAACAGCAACAGCGAGCCCATCAGCAGCGCGTAGTCCTCGGCACTCAATAGCCCGTACAACAAGCCATACAACGCCGCCAGCCCGGCCGAAAACCCCAGGCCGTGGGCGACGCTGCGCAGCACATGGCACACGTAGAAACCAATCAACAACACACAGGCACTGGCCGAGATCAGGTACGCCAAGGCAAAGCCCAGGTGCTCGGACAACGACAGCAACAACAGGTAGAAAAACGCCAGGGCGAACCCCACCAGGGCGTACTGGATCGGATGCACCGCCAAGCCCTTGGGCACTTCGAACAGGAAGAAACCGGCAAAGGTCAGGGCGATGAACAGCAGCGCATATTTGATCGCGCGGTCGCTCTTGAGGTACTGGTCCACCGGGTCGATGAAGTTCACCCCGAAGCTGCGGTTGTTGAAGTCGTCACAGCCGCGTTCGTCCAGGCAGCCGCGCAGGGCTTCTTCGAGGTTGGTGGAGAAGAATGAGGTCTGCCAGTTGGCGCTGAAGCCCTTGTCGGTGACTTCCCGTTGCGCCGGCAGGAAGTTGCCGATGAAGCTCGGGTGCGGCCAGTTGGAGGCCAGTGTGACCTGGCTGGTCTTGCCCACCGGCACCACTTGCAGTTGCTCGGTGCCTTGCAGGCGCAGGTCGAAGGCGAAGTCCAGCGCGGCCGGGTTTTTGCTGTCCAGCTCCGGCAGCGCCACATGCACCCCCTCGCCCAGCCACTCGACGTGGGTGCCTGGCGCAAACTCCAGGCGCTGGCTGCCCAGCTCCAGCTTCAGTGCGTTTTCGATACCGCGAATATCGCTGATACCCACCGCCAGAAACGCCGGCTCAAAGCGGTAATCGGCGAAATTTTCCTTGATGCCCCATTGCTCCGGCAAGACGAAGCGTCCGCTGATGCGGTTGTCGGCGTGGAACAGCCGGGCCTGGTAGATGCCACGCGCGCGCAGTTCGGTCTGCACCCGCCCGTCGAGCTCAAAACGCTCCGGCAGGAAATACAGACGACCGCGCACTTCACGGGTTTCCTCGTAGCGCCTGTTGAGTTTTTCATTGAGCTTCCACTCGCGGACAGTCTTGCGGTACGGCACCACCATCACCGGGCCGGTGAGGCGCTGGCTGTAGCTGGAGCTACGGGCGATATCCATCAGGACACTGTCGCGAGTGTATTGGCGGTCGGCGATGAGGCCGTTGATCATCAGCAATGGAATCAGCAATAGCAGGATCAATAGCGCAATCGCGCCAAGTTTGAAAAGCAGGCTGCGGTTCATGGGGCTCTCCCTGTTTTGATGGGGAAAGCGTGAGCCGCGCATGTGGGAAATTTATGTGGGCAGTGTGGAGACTGTGTGGAGATGCAGCACCACTTGCACGCCACCGTGTACGTTGCCGATCTGCAACGTGCCGCCATGCAGCTTCATCACTTCCTCGACAAAGTTGAGGCCCAGGCCGGTGCTTTTGCGCCCGCTGGCCGGACGCGGCAGCGAGTAGAAACGCTCGCTCAGGCGCGGCAAGGCGTAGTCGGGAATCGGCGCGGCCTGGTTGAACAGGCTGACCTGCACAGCGTTGTGCCGGGTCTGTGCGCTGAACCGCAACACCCCGCCCGCCGGCGTGAAGTCCAGGGCGTTGTCGAGCAGGTTGCCCAGAGCCTGGCGCAGCAGGAACGGTTCGCCGAAGACCTTCACCTCAGCGCCGATCGTTTGTTCGATGCGCAAGCCGGCACCTTCGATGCGCGCGCATTGGGCCTTGAGCACATCGTCCACCAGCGCGGCCAGCGGCAGGCTGGCTTGCGCCTCCAGGCCCTGGCGTTGCTCGACCTGGGCCAGGTTCAGCAAGCGCTCGATCAACTGCTGCAGGCGGGTACTTTCGCTGTCGATATTGCCGACAAAGCGCTGTTGCTGCTCGCGGCTCATATCGCCCTGCAACAGCTCGGCCGCGCCGCGAATCGCCGCCAGCGGGCTCTTCAATTCGTGGGTCAGGGTGTGGACGTAATGCTCCACATAAGCCTTGCCCTCCAGCTGTGTCCGCATGTGCTCCACAGCGGTGGACAACTGCTTCAGCTCGCCGCCACGGTAATGCGGCAATTCGGCGCGCCGCCCCTCGCTGACCGCCTCGGCATACGCGGTAAGCCGGCGCAGTGCCACGCTCAACCACCACGACAACAGCGCGCCGAGCAGCAGGCCGAGGATCACCAAGCCGGCGCCGTACCACAGCAACCGGTGCTCGGTGCGATCGACATAAGGCTGCAGCGAACTGTTCGGCTTGGCCACCGTGACCACGCCGATGATCTGCCCGTTGTCGCGAATCGGCGCGCCCACGTGCATCACCGACGAGGCCGGATCATCCGGCGCGCTGCGGGTGGAACGCGCGCCGTACTCGCCGCGCAGGGTCAGGTACACGTCGTTCCATTTGGAGTAGTCCTGGCCCACGGCTTCGCCGCTGGAGTCGAGCAACACCATGCCGTTGGCGTCGGTCACGTAGATGCGGTGGTTGACCTGGTTTTTCGGCAGGCCCCAGATGGTCGCGCCCGGCTGACGGGTGCCGTAGGCCTTGAGCAGCTCCGGCCAGTGGCTTTGGGCGAGGGTGCCGTTCTTGACGTCGTTGCGCAGGATTTCGGCCAGCAGGTTGGCGGTGTCCACCAGGGTTTCTTCGGTGGACTGGCGCACGCCGGGGCGGATTTCCTTCATCACGGTGTTCAGCACGAAGTAACCGGTGAAGCCGATAAACAGCGCGTAGACCAGGAAAAACCGCAGCCCCAGGCGCATCAGCTGTGGCTCGGGCTGTAGCTGTAGCCGAGGCCGCGATGGGTCTGGATCGGTTCGGCCTGCGCCGCCACGCTGCGTAATTTGCTGCGCAGGCTTTTGATATGGCTGTCGATATTGCGCTCATAGCCGGCATCGGCCGGCACGCCGACCGCGTCCAGCAGTTGTTCGCGGCTGAACACACGCTCGGGTTGTTCCAGCAGGCTTTGCAGCAAGCGGAACTCATGGCGGGTCAGGCTCAGTGCCAGGCCACGGTAGGTGATCTGCATGCGCTCCAGGTCGACCTGGAACAACGCCGGAGCGACGCCAGGGCCGACGCGCTTGAGGATCGCCCTGACCCGCGCCGCCACTTCCCGTGGGCTGAACGGCTTGACCACATAATCGTCGGCGCCGATCTCCAGCCCGACCACGCGGTCGATCTCGCTATCGCGGGCACTGAGAAACATCACCGGCACTTCGCTGAAGCGCCGCAGTTGCTTGCAGGTTTCAAAGCCGCTGATGTCGGGCAGGCCGATGTCGAGGATGATCAGGTCGGCCGGGGTCTGGCGCTGGTGGGCCAGCGCTTCCTGGCCGAGGCTCAGCCAGGTGGTGGTAAAGCCCTCGCCTTGCAGGGCGAAAACCAGTGTGTCGGCTATCGCCGCTTCGTCTTCGACAATCAGGATGTGCGGCATGGCGGTCCGTCAGCAGTCCGGCTTGTCGGCGGTGTAGCGACGCGCCGGGTTCACCGCGGCGCCGAACTCACGCAGGGCCTTGGCGCCGATCAGCAGCGGGTAGTTGAAGCTGCTGCGGTCGGTGAGGTTGACCTCGACGGTGCGCTTGACGTTGCCCAGGCACATTTCCAGGTCGATCACCGGGCGCGTGGCCACGGTGGCTTCTTCCTTGTCCTCGTCTTCGTCGGCGCGGCTCTTGATCTTGCTGATGCGCGCCACCTTGTGTTCGTAGACTTTGTTGCCGGCGTCCTTGCCGCCAACGCGGAAGCGCACCCAATCGTCGCCGTCACGGGTGAAGGTCTCGATGTCACGGGCCGACAGCGAGGCGGTCAGCGCGCCGGTGTCCATCTTGGCCTTGAAGGTTTCGCCGATCTCCGGCAGTTGGATGTATTCGTAGCGACCGTAAACGGTCGGTTCGGCGGCCATGACGGGCAAGACCGCCAGGGCGAGCGAGGCAAGGAGCAGTTTCACGAAGTGATTTCCTCGGAAAGAAGTAGGCGAATTCTAGACCGCAAAGGCAGCACTTAGTTAGTTCAGCAACCATACCCGGCATATTGTGAAACATTCGTCGGGCGATTTGCGATTTGGCCTCTAGACGCCGCTCTCTTATTATGTCCCGCCCACAGGATTCCAAGAGTTACTTATGCGCCGCCTGCTCACCGGCTGTTTCGTCTCGCTGCTGCTCCTGCTCAACACCCTGGTCCTGATCGGGCCGCTGACGGTGTTTGCCCTGCTCAAGCTGGTGGCCCCCGGTCGCTATCGCGATTACGCGTCATGGGCCGTGATGTGGATCGCCGAGACCTGGGCCGAAATCGACAAACTGATCTTCGCGCGGTGCATCCCGACCCAATGGGACATCCGCGGCGCAGACGACCTGCGCGGCGACACCTCGTACCTGGTGATCAGTAACCACCAATCCTGGGTCGATATCCCCGCGCTGATCCAGGCCCTCAACCGCCGCACGCCGTTCTTCAAGTTCTTCCTGAAGAAAGAACTGGTCTGGGTGCCCTTCCTGGGCCTGGCCTGGTGGGCGCTGGATTATCCGTTCATGAAGCGCTACACCAAGGCGTTCCTGGCCAAGCACCCGGAACTGGCGGGCCTGGACTTGAAGATCACCCGCCAGGCCTGCGAGCTGTTCAAGCGCCAGCCGGTGACGGTGGTCAACTACCTGGAAGGCACCCGGTTCAGCGAGGCCAAGCGTGCCCAGCAAGGCTCACCGTTTGCCCGCCTGCTCAAGCCCAAGGCCGGCGGCGTGGCGTTTGTGTTGGCGGCACTGGGCGAACAACTGGATGCCGTGCTCGACGTGACCGTGGTCTATCCGCAAGCGAAGACGCCGGGGTTCTGGGATCTGATCAGCGGGGCGGTACCGAAGGTGATCATCGATATCCGCACCCGTGAGCTGGACCCGGCGCTGTGGCAGGGCGACTACGAAAACGACCCGGCGTTTCGCCAGGTCGTACAGAACTGGGTGAACCGGCTCTGGATGGAGAAAGATCAGCGGATTCAGGAACTGCGAGGCGAAACCGCTGGGGCCTTATGGGCAAAGTAACCGTTACGGACGCTTAGGCCACGTGGCCGAATCGTCACCGGTACGCCACCCGTGCGCTATCTCGATGGTGTCGTGACTGCTCACGGTATCAGCCTGCTCCTGGCTGGCGTCGTGGGGCGCTTTTCCTTGCTCTGCGGCAGCGGGCTTGTGGGTCGCGGCGTGATACGAAGCGCTAGCGAGAGCGTTGTAGGTGTTGACGATGTTCATGGAAGACTCCTACCTGACCGGATTGAAGAATCCACCCCAGGAGGGTTGGTTTTCCTGGAGCAGTCCCCGTAGGTGGTGAAACATCCCACACAGTTCCTCGAGAGTTGTTGCGCAGCATTGCCAAACGAGGGGCTGACTCAATCCTTGGCTACCCGCGCCCCACGCCTGGACTCGCTTGCCCAGCAGCGAACCCGCGATAGGGCATCGTCTGAAAACGCATAAAAAACTGTCAGAGTTAACAGTTCCGCCCGCCTTAGGCGGCTGATTAGGCTAAGGACTCCATCTCAGTCGAGTGCCCTGATCATGACCATCAAAGTCCTCTTCGCCGGCATAGCGTTACTGACAGCAGCGAACATTGCCCATGCAGAAATGGCCACGTGCCCCGCAGTCAGTTCAATAAAAGCTACGCCGTATACCGACCCGGACCTTCCTCCGGACTTCAACCAAGGCTTCAAATACGAAGCCCCCGGGCCCGGTGGCCAGATGTGGGAGGGCCAGTCCACGGCCACAAGCGAGACCTACCTCGAACCTAAATACAACCTGATGTTAGTCAGTGCCGAAATGATCCACGGGAAAATACTCTGCAGTTATGGCGGTACAACGCAAAGAGAAAACGCAGAGCCGGTGAACAACGTTTCCAAACCCTATGTTCAATTGGGCCTGCCGTTTAACAACCCGAAGGCCGCGACCGGTACAGCATGGAAAGGAACCAGCTGCGGGAATCAAGGCGGCGCGGTGCCGATCGACGCCTCCCAATGTACTTTTGAGTACCAACCGTAACGCTGTTCCCCGCAACCTGCCGGCCACTTCAAAGCGGGGGCGAACCCGCTTTGAAGGACCACGGCCTTAGCTGCCGGTGCCCCAAGCCTGGCCCAGTTTGCCCAGCAGCGAACTGTTGGCACCCTGGCCGCCCAGGTATTGCAGGATCACCGGGGCGAATTGGCCGATCATGCCGCTGTCCATGCCCAGCGCGCTGAACGCGGTGTTCAGGTCGTTGGTGTTCTTTACGTTACCCAGCAGGCCGTCGAGGCCGCTGGTCTTGCTGCCGCCGCTCTGGCCGAGCATCCCGCTCAAGGCACCGAGGCTACCCAACGCATTGCTGCCCGACAGTTGATCGAGACCCGGCACGCTTTTCCCCAGTTGCGAATAGTCGCTGCTGCTCAGTTGGTTCCTGGCCAGGCCCAGCATGGCGCCGGTGCCGCCGACGGCTTGCTCGGGGGTGACATTCAATTGTGAGGTCAGGGCACTCAGCAAACCGGCCGTTTCGGACGACGGCGCAACGGCAGCGGCTTTGTTGTTGCCGCCCTGCATACCGGAAATCGCATTGGCCGCATCGCCAAGGCTGAACCCGGCGGCGAATACCGGGCCGGCTGCCAGGGTCATCAGGCAGGAAAGGGCGAAACCGCGTGAAATCTTCATCGAAACAACCTCTGGATGTAGGGGTGAAAGCAGGCGTTTGACTGGCCTTTTCGTCACTTGTTCCAAACCCGCTCCGGAACCCAACTGCGATAAGCCGGTCCATGAACTGACTACAAAATTTGTCAGGAAGAGACTTATGACGACGATCCACCCCCAAGTGATTGATCACAAGCCTTCATTCTGGAGCCGCCCGCGCCTGTTCATCGGCGCCTGCGCTGTAGTGGCCGCCGGTATCGGCGGCGCGCTCTACACCCAGGACAGCGTCAAATCCTCCGCCACCCTGGTGACCACCACCCAGCAGCCGGCAGCGCAGATCATGGCCCACAAGGACTACCTGGAAGTGCAGCCGATTGCCTCCACGGCCCCTGCCCCTGATCAGAGCCTGGAACTGTGGGCCATCCCCGAGGACGGCACGCCGGTATCCCTCGGCCTGTTGCCGGAAGATGGCAAAGGCATCATCGGCTTGAACCCACGCCAGCAGGAATCCATCAGCAAACCGGTGGGCTTGATGGTGAGCTCGGAAACCAAGGGTGGATCGGTGAGCAAGCAGCCGACCGGGCCGACGGTGTATCAAGGCGCGCTGGCGATTCGCTAAGCCACGGGGTAAACATCAACGAGTCACTGGATCAATCGCCAAAAGCAAGCTCAACCGGCAGTCCGCCAGTCGTGAGCGAGAGCCGTGGTTGCCGACAAGCAATCTGAAGCAAAGCGAGTGGAATTCAGCAAAATCGTGGCAATTTATAAGCGGCGTATGCAGATCGAAGAAGGCTTCCGAGATGTGAAAAGTGAGCACTTGGGGCTGGGTTTTAATCTGCATCGAAGCATGAGCCCAAAGCGAATAGAGGTGCTGCTGTTGATTGCTGCGCTCGCCAACTATCTCCTCTTTTTAACCGGGCTTCAGGCGCGAGAACGTGATCAATCACAAACTTTCCAGCGCAGGGGCCTCATAAAAGCCGGAGTCACCACAACCGCAATGAAGAACCATTAACGCCAGAAAGACAAACAGATCCTACTTATATC
>NZ_VJWO01000179.1:0-666 GCF_014889455.1 Pseudomonas sp. K8 | reverse complement strand
CGCAGCACAGCGCGATCCTTGCGATCCGTTCGGGCCGCCGGAACCCATCGCAGCGGCCCAGCAGATCCAGAACCGTGCCATCGCGCAGTTCATCAATGCGGTGCACGTTGAGATGGGCGCGGCACACCGCCTCGGCCAGCTGGCGGTGATCCAGCGGAACCTTCAGGCGATCACACAGCGCACGCAGCGGTTCCAGCCCGCGCTCCTCATGCATCACATGGCGCGGCCATTCCGCGTGCGGAGTCAGCGCCTTGCCCAGGTCGTGGGTAAGCGCGGCGAACCCCACCAGGTCATCGCCCGGCGCCAGCTGCGCGGCGACATCGCTGACCATTTCCTGGTGTACGCCGGTATCCACTTCGGGGTGGTACTCGGCGCGCTGCGGCACGCCATACAGCGCTTCCAGTTCGGGCAACACCGCACCCAGCGCACCGGCATCGTGCAGCGTGCGCAGGAAGGCCGACGGTTGCGCCGAACCGAGCACGCGGCGCAGTTCCTGCCAGACCCGTTCGGGTACCAGTGCATCCAGCTCGCCACTGTCGGCGATCTGCCGCATCAGCTGCATCGTCTCCGGTGCCACGCTGAAGCCCAGCGGTGCAAAACGCGCCATGAAGCGCGCCGCACGCAGCACCCGCAGCGGATCTTCCACGAAGGCGGGGCCCACATGGC
>NZ_VJWO01000178.1:0-667 GCF_014889455.1 Pseudomonas sp. K8 | reverse complement strand
GGGGGGGGGGGTTAGACGAGGGCGGCGGCGGGGCAGAAGAATTCGTGGCGGCTTTGGTGTGCGGGTACGCCCAAGGCCTTGAGGTGGCGCTTAATACGCCCCTTGTAGGAGCGAGCTTGCTCGCGAAGAACGTCAACGATAACGCGTGCATCCTGGATGAACGCGGTGTCTTTGAGTTTTTCGCGAGCAAGCTCGCTCCTACAGGTGTGTGTGGGGGGGGGTTATTCGAGGGCGGCGGCTGGGCCGAAGAATTCGTAGCGGCTTTGTTTTTCGGGTACGCCCAAGGCCTTGAGGTGGCGATTAATACGCCACTTGTAGGAGCGAGCTTGCTCGCGAAGAACGTCAACGATAACGCGTGCATCCTGGATGAACGTGGCGTCTTTGAGTTTTTCGCGAGCAAGCTCGCTCCTACAGGTGTATGTGTGTGGGGGGGGTTATTCGAGGGCGGCGGCTGGGCCGAAGAATTCGTAGCGGCTTTGTTTTTCGGGTACGCCCAAGGCCTTGAGGTGGCGCTTGATACGCCACTTGTAGGAGCGAGCTTGCTCGCGAAGAACGTCAACGATAACGCGTGCATCCTGGATGAACGTGGCGTCTTTGAGTTTTTCGCGAGCAAGCTCGCTCCTACAGGTGTATGGGTGTATGGGTGTGTGGGGGGGGTTATTCGAGG
>NZ_VJWO01000177.1:0-668 GCF_014889455.1 Pseudomonas sp. K8 | reverse complement strand
GGGTCGCTTTAAATTGCAGGACGTTTCCTAGACAATCTGCGCCGCCTTGTGCCTGTTGGAATCGATGGCTAGTCTGCGGTCCGTCACTGCCAAATCAGTGATCGGGTTTAGTCGCCCGGATTCAGAACAGGCGCATGGTCCCATGAAGCTCAATGGTGGCTGTGCGCAGGGCGCCTTCGGGCGCGCCGGGTTCCTGTTCTGACCGGTCGACTAACCTGCGTACAGCCGCCACCTTCGTTTAGTCGCGACCGGTTCGGCTCCTTACTCAAAATTCGGAGTTACACCATGAATAAAGTCCTACCCGACCCACCCATCGATCCCACCAAAGACCGCGCTGCCTTCAACCGCGCCATCGACCATTACCTGCCCACCCAAGGTTTCCACGCCGTCAACGAAGACCTGAGCTTCGAAGACGCCCTGCTCTACACCGCCAGTCTGCTGGACAGCGCTTCGGCGACGGCGCTGGATTGCGGGGAGCTGCTGGAGAAACCGGAGCGGGCGAAGATCCTCGCGGTGTGGCATTTGCTGGAAATCGCCAAAACCACGGTTGACCGCTCCATCGAATGCCTCAGGCCCACGAAGACCACTGCCTGACCACGCACAAAAAATGTGGGAGGGAGCTTGCTCCCGATAGCGGTGGTTCAGGCACTCATGCAGTGACTGCCACT
>NZ_VJWO01000176.1:0-668 GCF_014889455.1 Pseudomonas sp. K8 | reverse complement strand
CGCGCGCGCCCAACAACCAGGCGCGGCTTATCTCGTTGCGCGGGAGTATCAATACGAGCCTTCGGCACAACGGCATGCAGTGTTTGACTGGCTCAGCGGGACCACGTCCGGCACCTCAACTCCGGATGATCTGATTCGGGAAGAAGTGTTCGACGCGTTGGAGCGCCGCCTAGCGGGCCTGGATGGTGTCGTGGAACACGTTAACGTAGAGATTGCCCACGCGGCCACAGAGTTCAGCCGGACGGGCCGAGTGCTTCCGCGCTGGAATCTGGACGACGCAAAGGACGCCATCAAGGAGCTGGCCCAGATCGCGCAACTGGTGGGTGAGTGGTTTTGCTACAGCGGCATTGGCAGCGTTCTTCCCCACCCGTCGTTCGACCAATTCGCGCACTTGGACCAGCCCCTTTTCAACGGTGACACACAACAACTCCAAGCTACTTGGGATGGCTTGGAGCAAGAAATCAGGCAGTGGCACGACGTGGATCCGAGGACCCTTTGACATGTTGGGCCTCGTCGACGGCAACAACTTTTACGCCAGCTGCGAACGGATCTTTAACCCATCGCTCCGAGGCAGGCCCGTGGTCATCCTCTCCAACAACGACGGGTGCGCCATTGCCCGCAGCCAGGAGGCCAAGGATCTGGGGGTTGGGATGGGTCAGCCGATCCAC
>NZ_VJWO01000175.1:0-672 GCF_014889455.1 Pseudomonas sp. K8 | reverse complement strand
GGCTGCAGGTGTACTGGCTGGCGGCCCGCGAGGCCGGCCTGCCGCTGGAAAACCCGCGCCAGGTCAGCGCCTTCCGCTACCCGCGCCAGTACGGCCCGCAGTCGCCCAGCTTCTCACGCGCCCTGCTGCCGCCGCTGGCCACCGGCCTGCCGCTGCTGCAGTCGGGCACGGCGGCCATCGTCGGGCATGTCTCGCAGCACACCGGTTCGGTGGGTGAGCAGCTGGAAGAGACCCTGACCAACCTGCAGAGCCTGGTGGATGCCGCGCGCCTGCAGCGGCCGGGATTGCCGGCCACGCTCGGCGCCGAATCACTGTTGAAGGTGTACGTGCGCCGTGCCGAAGACATGCCAGCCGTTGCCGCGCGGATGGCCGGACTGCCGGGTTCGCCAGCGTTCGTGGTGCTGCATGCCGAGGTGTGCCGCGCCGAATTGCTGGTCGAGATCGAAGGCCTGCACGGTTGAAGGGCGTACCGACCAACGGTCGGTACCTACCGGTTCGGCATCACGGTGGCACGGACCGGGGGTGCAACACCTCGGTAGGTGCCGACCGTTGGTCGGCACGGCGCTGGATCATTCGGCGTAGATCATCGTCCGCGTCATTCCGCCATCCACTACATGGTCCTGCCCGGTGATGAACCCGGACAGGTCCGAGAGCAGGAACACGGCCAGGGCA
>NZ_VJWO01000174.1:0-672 GCF_014889455.1 Pseudomonas sp. K8 | reverse complement strand
GGCTACGACCACATCACCAGCGCGATCGGCGCGGCGATGATCGGCTGGTACGGCACCGCCATGCTCTGCTACGTCACCCCCAAGGAGCACCTGGGCCTGCCCAACCGGCAGGACGTGCGCGACGGCATCATGGCCTACCGCATCGCGGCCCACGCCGCTGACCTGGCCAAGGGGCATCCCGGCGCGCAGGTGCGCGACAACGCACTGAGCAAGGCGCGGTTCGAGTTCCGCTGGGAAGACCAGTTCCACCTGGGCCTGGATCCGGAAAAGGCGCGCGGGTTCCACGACGAAACCCTGCCCAAGGACGCGCACAAGGAGGCCCATTTCTGCTCGATGTGCGGCCCCCACTTCTGTTCGATGAAGATCACCCAGGACGTGCGCGACTACGCGGCCGGGGCGGCCGTCATGCCGCCTCAGCGCGGCAGCCGTTAAGCTTCGGCCACCGACACAGGGGCAGGGACACCACGATGGCCATAGCGCGCACCACCCGATGGCTGGCCATCGCCCGCCGGCACCCCTCGGCCTGGTTGCTGGGGGTGCAGTTGCTGGGCGTGCTGCTGTACCCGGCCATGGACGAATCCGGGGCCGGCCGCGCGCTGTTCGGCGCCTTCGGCATCGCGGTGCTCGGCCTGGCGCTGTGGGTGGTGCGGCGCAGCCCGCTGGGCATGTGGG
>NZ_VJWO01000173.1:0-673 GCF_014889455.1 Pseudomonas sp. K8 | reverse complement strand
GGATATCACCACGCAACACCTGCAAGAACAACAACTTCAAGAACTTGCCATCCGGGACCCGTTGACCCGATGCTTCAACCGACGCTATCTCACCGCGCTCGCTCAACGTCAGTTGGACGCTTGGGGCTGCTTGGTGCTCGACCTGGATCACTTCAAGGAGATCAACGACACCCAGGGCCACGCAGAAGGGGACGCTGTGTTGATCAAGTTTGCTGCGTTTCTAGAGTCCAAGCTGCTGGACAACGAGGCCGTCATCCGCCTAGGAGGCGATGAGTTCCTGGTCTTCGTTCCCGGCGCGACGGCTGAGCGCATGCACCAGTTGGAAGCCTGTTACCGGGATCACGCCAATGAAGCGCCAATCCGATTTTCCGGCGGTTGCGCCGTCAGCCGACCTCATGAGTCGGTGGGCGACACCATCAATCGTGCAGACCTGAAGCTCTACGATCGTCGGAAACAAGAGCGTTCGTGAGCCTTTAGTGATCTGTCAGGGAAGCAAGCCCAGCAAGGAACGGTGAGCAGCCACGCCTGCCAATGCCCCTTCACCCACCGCCAAGGCAATGTTCCCAGCGAACCTGGCCGCATCCCCGCACGCAAACACCCCCGCGACGGTGGTCTGCTTGGCCGAATCGGTGGTGATGCATCCTGCATCCTCTGCCTCGCAGCCCATGCGCGT
>NZ_VJWO01000172.1:0-677 GCF_014889455.1 Pseudomonas sp. K8 | reverse complement strand
CTCCAGGCCCGGGTTGCGCTGCAGGCCTTCGGCGATCAGCGCGTCCAGCTGCGGGTCGTTCAGCGCCCGCCACCAGTCGGTGGCCGGGAACGCCGAGGGGCTCAGGGTGTGGCCGGCCAGGGTGCGCTGGGTCTGCAGGCTGTCGGCGTCGAGCAGCTGGCCGTGCGGTTGCAGGCCACCGGTGCTGGCACAGGCGGCCAGCGCCAGCGACGCGGCAAGGGGAAGCAGGATCTTGACGTTCATGAGGTTGCTCCGGTGGACGGGCGATGCCTGTGCAGGTCACGCACGCGTGAAGGGTCGAGCTCAGCGCCAGCGTAGCGCGCCTGAACGAAACGCTGGCTGAGCGGAATCAACGCCGGGTCGGGGCGTTGCCGGTGGACGCGCTGCGCCCAGTCCGTGGCGGTTTCCGCAGGTTCCCGGGCCAGGCCATGCCGCGCGTAACGCCGCCCCAGCCGGTGCCACGCCCGCAGCAGGGGATCGCGCTCGCGCTCCCCGCGGGCCAGCAGCCATGCCATCCAGCCTAGCGCGGCGCCTGCGAAGGCAATGAAAATGGCGACCAGCTGTGCCGGCTCCAGTGCGTCGATGCCGAACGGCCGCAGCAGTTCGCGCTGGCGGTTGGAATCGAACGACAGCACCAGGTCGTTCCAGCCCCGGCGCAGGAAGTCGCCCACCTGGCC
>NZ_VJWO01000171.1:0-683 GCF_014889455.1 Pseudomonas sp. K8 | reverse complement strand
CTGCGCTGCAAGAAACTTCCCGACGACACCTGCGTGGTCTATCCACAGGGCGCCGCCGATGTGGCGCGCTGGGGCCCCTTGATCGCGGCCAGCCGGGTTGTGCCAAATTCGTCAACGTGGGCTATTTGAAATGATCGTCAAGGGATTCACGACGTCCGGCAGTAGTAATGCTGCGCCGCGTTCGGTCACACTCGGAAAATTGTCGATACCAGTCACTCTGTGAGGTTCCATGTCATCGCTGCTACGGCGCAAGTCGCTCGATTCCGTCACTGTCCATGAAGCCGGCAGGAGCCTCCTCCGCACCCTGAGCTGGCCGCACCTGATCGCCATGGGCATCGGTGCCATCGTGGGGACCGGCATCTACACGCTGATCGGCGTGGGTGCCAATCTCGCCGGCCCGGCGGTGCTGATCTCCTTCGCCATCGCCGGCGCGGTATGCGCCTGCGCGGCGCTGTCCTACGCCGAACTGTCCACCATGATGCCGGCCGCCGGCAGCGCCTACACCTACAGCTACACCGCGTTGGGCGAAATCTTCGCCTGGGTGGTCGGCTGGAGCCTGATCCTGGAGTACTCCCTGGTGGTGAGTACGGTGGCGGTGGGGTGGTCCGGCTACTTCGTCGGCTTCCTGGAATGGATACACGGCAACACCGGCATCGACATGCGGCTGCCGTTGGCCCTGTCGG
>NZ_VJWO01000170.1:0-691 GCF_014889455.1 Pseudomonas sp. K8 | reverse complement strand
GTATTACGCCATCAGCCCGAGGCAATCGGGCTGACGCTGGACACCGAAGGGTGGGCTGACGTTGATGCACTGATCGCCGGCGCAACGTCAGCTGGCCGAGAGCTGGATCTGGCACTTATCCAGCAGATCGTGAGCACGAACGACAAGAAGCGCTTCACGCTCTCCGATGACAACAGCCGCATTCGTGCAGTGCAAGGTCACTCCACCGATAGCGTTGCCATACAGCACATTGCCAAGGTTCCTCCTGCATTGCTTTACCACGGAACGGCGACGCGGAACCTTGAGTCGATCCTGGCGGAAGGGCTACGCCCGGGCCAGCGACAGCATGTGCACCTTTCCGAAGACACCACCACCGCCACGACCGTTGGCCAGCGTTACGGCAGTCCTATCGTGCTGACAGTTGATGCGCTTCGCATGCATCAACAGGGCTATACGTTCTTCCAGGCTGACAATGGCGTCTGGCTGACTGACCACGTGCCGAGGGAGTTCGTAAAGCACAGTGTGTAGCGGAACTGCTGTATCCCGAGGCCAGCAATCCTCTCGTAGGGCCGATCAACCCAGGCTCTCCCACAGCCGTCAGGGTCGATTGCCGACATTGCGGCAGGGAACAGAGCCATCAAAAACGGTCAATCTCACCGAGTATTGCGACGTGGAGCGATCGAGTCCGAAGCTTTGCGCACCGGATATTGGT
>NZ_VJWO01000016.1:0-122317 GCF_014889455.1 Pseudomonas sp. K8 | reverse complement strand
GTATTATCCCGTGTCAGCGCGGTTTTCACCGTGAGTGCGCCCTATCAGCAGTACGAAAAGGCTTTCATGAGCGATCTGGATCGTTACCTCAACGCCGCTACCCGCGATAACACGCGCCGCAGCTATCGCGCAGCCATCGAGCACTTCGAGGTGAGTTGGGGCGGATTCCTGCCCGCCACCAGTGACAGCGTGGCGCGCTACCTCGTGGCCCATGCCGGGGTGTTGGCGGTGAATACCTTGAAGTTGCGCCTTTCGGCATTGGCGCAATGGCATACGAGCCAGGGTTTTCCCGACCCGACCAAGGCGCCGGTCGTGCGCCAGGTGCTCAAGGGAATTCGCGCCGTACACCCGGCGCTGGAGAAGCAGGCGCAGCCGTTGCAGCTCAAGCATCTGGAACAGGTGGTTGCATGCCTGGAAGGGGAGGCGCGCGCAGCGAGCGAAGCCCAGGACCCCGCCCGGCTGTTGCGCGCCAAACGCGACAGCGCATTGATCCTGCTCGGCTTCTGGCGCGGCTTTCGCAGTGATGAGTTGTGCCGATTGAGCATCGAGCACGTTCAGGCCGTGCCCGGGGCCGGCATCAGCCTGTACCTGCCGCGTAGCAAAAGCGACCGCGACAACCTCGGCAAGACCTACCAAACCCCAGCATTGCTGCGGCTGTGCCCGGTGCAGGCCTACAGTGAATGGCTCAGCGCTTCGGCGCTGGTCCGCGGCCCGGTGTTTCGCGGGATTGACCGCTGGGGCAACCTGGGCGAGGCGGGGTTGCACCCCAACAGCGTGATCCCGCTGTTGCGCCAGGCCCTGGAGCGTGCGGGCATTGCGGCCGAGCACTACACCAGCCACTCCCTGCGTCGGGGCTTTGCCACGTGGGCCCATCGCAGTGGTTGGGATTTGAAGTCGTTGATGAGTTACGTCGGCTGGAACGACATGAAATCCGCCATGCGCTATGTTGAAGCGACACCCTTTCTAGGCATGACCCTGGCAACTGCGCCGCTGATTTGAGGTTTCTTCTATTAATACTGTCGACTGATAGAGAAAGCCAATCGCGAGCATCAGGTTTGCCAATGAGCCATCGGCCAAGAGAGTGGGTAGGATTCACTTCATCAACTTACCAACCCCTGACGGAGAGTCAACGATGCCTATCATCAACAGCCAAGTAAAACCGTTCAAAGCGACCGCCTACAAAAACGGCAACTTCGTAGACGTGTCTGACGCTGACCTGAAAGGCAAATGGTCCGTAGTGTTCTTCTACCCGGCCGACTTCACCTTCGTTTGCCCGACCGAGCTGGAAGACCTGGCTGACAACTACGCCGAATTCCAGAAGCTGGGCGTCGAAATCTACAGCGTTTCCACCGACACCCACTTTGCCCACGCTGCCTGGCACAACACCTCGCCAGCCATCGGCAAGATCCAGTACACCATGATCGGCGACCCAACCCTGACCATCTCCCGCAACTTCGACGTGCTGATCGAAGAAGCCGGCCTGGCAGACCGCGGTACTTTCGTGATCAACCCAGAAGGTCAGATCAAGATCGTTGAACTGAACGACGGCGGTGTTGGTCGTGACGCTTCCGAGCTGCTGCGCAAAATCAAAGCCGCTCAGTACGTCGCTGCCCACCCAGGCGAAGTGTGCCCAGCCAAGTGGAAAGAAGGCGAAGCCACCTTGGCTCCGTCCCTGGACCTGGTCGGCAAGATCTAAGTCTGTGACACATCAAGGGCGGTATTCCGCACCTAAGTAAGCTGCAACCGCCCTCAAAAACGCCCGGGCGAGATTCGCTCGGGCGTTTTTTTACCAAATTCAAAGGAATCGCCCGTATGTTGGACGCCAATCTTAAAGCTCAGTTGAAGTCATACCTGGAACGGGTCACCCAGCCGATTGAGATCGTCGCCTCCCTCGATGACGGCGCGAAATCCCAGGAAATGCTTGCACTTTTGCAGGACGTAACCAGCCTCACCACGCTGATTACCCTGAAAACCGAGGGTGATGATGCGCGCAAGCCCTCGTTTTCCATCAACCGCCCGGGTGCCGAGATCAGCCTGCGTTTTGCCGGTATCCCCATGGGGCATGAATTCACTTCGCTGGTGTTGGCCCTGCTGCAAGTCGGTGGCCACCCGTCGAAGGCCAGTGTCGAAGTGATTGAACAGATTCGCGCGCTCAAAGGCGAGTTCAACTTCGAGACTTACTTCTCGCTGTCATGCCAGAACTGCCCGGACGTGGTCCAGGCGCTGAACCTGATGGCCGTGCTGAACCCGAACATCAAGCATGTGGCCATCGACGGCGCGCTGTTCCAGGCCGAAGTCGATGAGCGCCAGGTCATGGCCGTGCCAAGTGTCTACCTCAACGGTGTGAACTTCGGCCAGGGCCGCATGGGCCTGGAAGAAATCCTCGCCAAGCTCGACACCAGCGGTATCGAAAAAGCCGCCGAGAAGATCAGTGCCAAAGCCGCATTCGATGTGCTGGTGGTCGGCGGTGGCCCGGCCGGTTCGGCGGCGGCTATCTACGCTGCGCGCAAAGGTATCCGTACCGGTGTGGCGGCCGAGCGTTTTGGCGGCCAGGTGCTGGACACCATGTCCATCGAGAACTTTATCTCGGTACAGGAAACCGAAGGGCCGAAACTGGCCAGCGCGCTTGAAGCTCATGTGCGTCAGTACGACGTGGACATCATGAACCTGCAGCGTGCCAGCAGCCTGGTGCCGGCGAAAAATGCCGGTGACTTGCACGAAATCCGTTTTGAAAGCGGTGCGACGCTCAAGTCGAAGACGGTGATCCTGGCTACCGGCGCCCGCTGGCGTGAAATGGGCGTTCCGGGCGAGCAGGAATACAAGGCCAAGGGCGTGTGCTTCTGCCCGCACTGTGATGGTCCGCTGTTCAAGGGCAAGCGCGTAGCGGTGATTGGTGGCGGTAACTCCGGCGTCGAAGCGGCCATCGACCTGGCCGGCATCGTCAGCCACGTTACCTTGCTCGAGTTCGACAGCAAGCTGCGGGCTGATGCTGTGTTGCAACGCAAGCTGTTCAGCCTGCCGAATGTCGACGTGATCACCAGCGCACTGACCAGTGAAGTTAAAGGCGATGGCCAGAAAGTCACCGGCCTGGTGTACAAGAATCGCGACAATGGTGAGTTCACCACCATCGGCCTGGAAGGCATCTTTGTGCAGATCGGTTTGTTGCCCAACACCGATTGGCTCAAAGGCACCGTCGAACTGTCGCCCCGGGGCGAGATCATTGTCGATGCGCGTGGCGAAACGTCACTGCCGGGTGTATTCGCTGCCGGTGACGTGACCACTGTGCCGTACAAGCAGATCGTGATTGCGGTGGGCGAGGGCGCCAAGGCTTCCCTGAGCGCGTTCGATCACCTGATCCGGACCTCGGCGCCGGCCTGAAGTCCGCGCCGTAAATAAAAAAACCCCGTGTGTAAACATGGGGTTTTTTATTTCAGGATGGTTTCGGTAGCGTATTTTGCTGGGCTACGCCACTGCCCGATACACAAGGTCTGCACCTTCAGTGCGGGTTTTATTTCTGAGACATCACCTCAAACGCTGCTGGGTATCGGTCGCCCGAGATGTTTTCGGGCGAGAACGTCGCTTCGAGCCAGGTGCATTCCTCTTCGGTCAATTTCAGGCGGGTCGCAGCGACGTTCTGCTCCAGATGTTCGAGGCGTTTCGCACCGGGGATCGGAATGATGTCGTTGCCCTGGGCCAGCACCCAAGCCAGGGCGACTTGCGCAGCGCTCACTCCTTTTGCGGCGGCGATTTCTTCGATCACGCTCACCAACCTGCGGTTTGCCTCGACGTGCCCAGGCTGGAAGCGCGGCAGATTGTGTCGGAAATCTCCCGCTTCCAGCGTGGCGGTAACGGGCGCCTTGCCGGTCAGGAAGCCGCGGCCGAGCGGGCTGAACGGCACGAAAGAAATGCCCAGCTCGCGGCAGGTGTCGAGAACGCCATTGGTTTCGACATCACGCGTCCACAGAGAATATTCGCTCTGTAACGCGGTGATCGGGTGGATGGCATGGGCTCGGCGCAGCGTATCGGCAGAGACTTCGGAAAGGCCGATCGCGCGGACCTTGCCCTCGGTGACCAGTTCGGCCATTGCTCCGATACTCTCTTCGATGGGCACCGCTGGGTCGACACGGTGCAGATAGTAGAGATCGATGACGTCGGTATCGAGGCGCTTGAGCGAAGCGTGCGCGACGGCCCGGGCATTTTCGGGACGGCCATCCGTTCCGGTGATTTCACCGAAATCGTTCCGATCCCGGTTGTAGATGAAGCCAAACTTCGTCGCGATGACCACGCGTTCCCGATACGGCTTGAGCGCCTTGCCCAGAAGTATCTCGTTGCGATACGGGCCATAAACCTCGGCAGTATCGAAGAAGGTTACGCCAAGTTCGACTGCACGATGCAGTGTCTGGATTGAACTGGCTTCATCTTGGACGCCATAGGCCTGGCTCAGTCCCATGCAGCCCAAACCGATGGCCGAGACGTCGATTTTGCCTAATTTGCGATGTTCCATAACGTGTTCCTCTGTGAAGTTAGCCGGAATACGAACAGGGTAGAGCGAGCGACTAGTACTGATAATCCGTGCAAGCGAGATTGTGTTGATCTAAAATTTAGAACAATGGACAGAACACAGCTTTCCCAACTCGTCGTTTTCGTCGCCGTCGCCAAGACAGGCAGCTTTCGCGCGGCGGCCGATCAACTCGGCATCGCGCCTTCTGCGGTCAGCCATGCGGTCTCCACGTTAGAGGGCGCCTTGGGGCTGCGCCTATTGGCAAGGACCACGCGCTCGACACGCCCGACAGAGGAGGGCGAACGCCTTCTGGCACGGGTCACAGGCCCCCTCGCCGAAATCGAAACCGGGTTCGCGGAAGTTACGGAGGATGCTGTTGCGCCTTCTGGTCCCTTACGGATCACGATGCCGCTCCTCGCTGTCCAGGAAGTCATCATGCGTCGACTGCCGGCATTCGTGGCGCTCTATCCTGCGATTGAGCTCGACATTCGCGTTTCGGATACGTTTGAGAACATAGTCGAGGAAGGGTGTGACGCCGGGATCAGGCTCGGGGAGAGCCTGGAGATCGACATGATCGCGGTACGTGCTGGTGGGGCACGGCGCGGCATGATCGTTGGAGCCCCGGCTTACTTCGCCGGGCATCCCAAACCTCTGCACCCCCGCGACCTGGCCGCACACAACTGCATCCGCCGCAGGTTCCAGAGTGGCCGTATCTACCGCTGGGAATTGGAGCGCGACGGGCATGCCGTCAGTGTCGGGGTGAACGGCAATCTGATCCTGCCACAGCAGGAACTGATGAGGCAGGCCGCCCTCGACGGCATTGGGCTGGCTTTTTTGTTTGAGGAAAGCGTTTTGGCCGATGTCCGCGCAGGCAGGCTGATTTCCGTCATGGAAGAGTGGTGTCCACCCTTCGATGGCTTTTATATCTACTATCCTTCCCGGCGACTGATGCGTCCTGCATTGCGGGCCTTCATAGAATTCTTCCGTTATGGAGAGTCTGCGTAACACGCCATTCGCGGCACGCTTGGGGATTGCGCGATGACGTCCGCCGGCCTGGGTCGTTTCATTGCGGTTGCCGGGGCTTGGTTCTGACATGCCCAAGCGTGCAACCGCTGCACACCCATATGGCCCCCAGCCCACCAAAGCGCCAGTGCTTCAGTGAGCGGAGGGCTGCGCCGTGTAGGTTTTCTTGGCGTCTCATGTCCTCACGCTAGGCGTGGCATCGGACATTTTGATGGCGTCGGATTTTTACAGCGGCGTGGGCTGAATGATCTCAACCCAGTAAGCGTCCGGGTCCTTGATGAACGCCAGGCTTTTCATGCGGCCATCGCTCAGGCGCTTCTGGAAGTCGCAGCCCAGGGCTTCGAAGCGCTCGCACGCGGCCACGATATCCGGCACCGAAATGCAGATATGGCCAAAGCCGCGTGGGTCGGTGTTGCCGTTATGGTAGGCGAAGTCGGCGTCGTTTTCGGTGCCGTGGTTGTGGGTCAGTTCCAGGATGCCTGGGATCGAGTTCATCCACTGGGTCCGCTCGGCGGCGTCTGCGGGGATCCGGGCCTTGTCCACCAGTGCGAGGAAGTACAGGCTGAATTCGGCTTCCGGGAAGTCGCGCTTTTCGAGCAGCGAGAACCCGAGGACGCGGGTGTAGAAATCCAGGGATTTGGTGATGTCCTTGACCCGCAGCATGGTGTGGTTGAACACGAAGTTCGACGTGGCGGTGTCAGGCTGGGCGGTGACGCCCGGGAAAGTGTTCAGATCATGCAGGCTCATGGGCCCTCCAGAAAAAAATGGGGCAAACGCGGCGTGAGATGAGCGGTGCGTTCCCTTGGCTTGCGGCAAGCATTCGTGCGGCTGGGCCATGATACGCAACGCCCGCCCGCCGCGCCAAATGAAAAAGCCCACGCAGGCCTTGCGAGCCGCAGGGGCTAGGCCGCAAACTTCGGCGCTTGAACCTGGGATGTTTTTGTAATGAGCGAATGTCGTACAGCGTTGTTGAGCACGTTGTGTTTGTTCTTGGGTAGCCCTATGGCGCTGGCGGCCGAACCGGAAATTCACTGGCCCAGCGGCTGGCAAATCGAGGAAGTGGAGCCTGCCGGGGAGACGCCCGCCAACACTCAACCGGTGTCTCGGCAACGGGCAATCAAGAGTGATGAAAATGGCGCGACAGTGATGGTCATGGAGTTGACGGGCACGCCGATCGAGGCCGGGCATGCCGTCAATCTTGAGGGCGTGTTACTGGAAATGCGCAAGTCCATCCAGAAAGACTTTGCCCAGGGTGGCTATCAAAGTGTGTGCAGCAAGATGCATCCTACAACATTGAGTCGTCTTGAGGCGCTGGAAACTACTTGTGTGATTACCGAGAACGGCCGTCACGTACTCTCGCAAACATTGGTGGGCGCTGTTGATACCGATAAAGCCTTTGTTTTTTCATACGCAGGGCAGGCGCAAGCATACGAAGCGAGCAAGGATGAAGTCCGTTCGGTGCGTGACAGCCTGAAACTTTGAAAAGGCCCCACGGTAAGCGTTTTTGAACAAAGTGAAATGTTATTTAAGTTCGCATTCGAACGTTTAAACCAAAAAAGCCCCGCTGTTGCGGGGCTCTTTGCAAGTGCGTTGTCGATCAGCCGCGAAGCCAGGAATCTACAGTGGCAGCGCCGTACTGTTCTTTCCAGGCTTTCAGGCCGCGGTGGTTGCCGCCTTTGGTCTCGATCAGTTCGCCGGTGTGCGGGTTTTGGTAAACCTTGACCACGCGTGCGCGACGCTGTTTTGGTGCGGTGGCGACCGCTGCGGCCTTGCCTGGGTTAGGGTCAAGGATGGAAATGATATCGCGCAGGCCCTTGCCATAGCTCTTCATCAACGCTTGCAGCTTTTCTTCGAATTCGATTTCTTTCTTCAGGCCAGCGTCGTTCTTCAGGGATTCCAGCTGGGCAAGCTGCTCTTGAAGGGCTTTTTCTGCTGCGCGAAATTCGGCGAGTCTGGACAAAATCTTTACTCCAATAGTGTATTTGGCTGATATCAACTGCAGATAACGCTATAAGCCAAGAGCTGTAAGGCGACTCAAGAAAGAAGCCTTCCTGCGAGTTCTGCACAGGTATGAAAAATTGTAGTAGTTAATCCGTCACGAGTAAATCATGTCTTTAGCTAATTAACACTCTTTCATCGGCGCGGTAGATGGCTATTCAATGGCTGATCAGGGATTTAATGAACTCGTCGCAGGGCAGCGGGCGCCCGAACAGGTAACCCTGCAGGAAATCCACGCCTTGTGCCGCCAGGTATTCACATTGCTCGATTGTTTCCACGCCTTCGGCAACGATGCCCAAGTCGAGCTTGCCGGACAGCTCTATGATGCTGTCCAGAATATGCCGCGAGAGTGCATCTACACCGATCATGGCGACAAAGCTTTGATCGATCTTCAAGTAGTCGACATTGAAGTTGCGCAAGTAGGCCAGGCTGGAGTGACCGGTACCGAAGTCATCGATTGCAATCATCACGCCCAGTTCATGCAGCGCATCGAACAGGCGGCGGGTGATGTCCGTAGGGTTGATCAGCTCGCGCTCGGTCAGTTCCAGCACCAAGGTTACCTGGCCAGGCGGGAAGGCGGCGAGAAACTCGCGACAGTCCTGCACCAGCGCCAAGTCCTGGCAATGACGCGCGGTGATATTCACGCCGATATGGAAGCCACGGGGAAAACGCTCGGCATGCGGCGCCAGTTGCGCTGCCGTCTGGCGCAGCACCGCGCGCGTCATGGGCACGATCAGGCCGCAATCCTCGGCCAGCGGAATGAACAGGTCCGGCCGCACCAGGCCCTCCTTGGGGTGGTTCCAGCGCATCAAGACTTCGCAGCCGGCCCACTCGCGCGTATCGCCGCGTACCACCGGCTGGAAATAGGCGACGAACTCATTGGCACCCAGGGCCCGTTGTAGCTCGTGGGTCGGGGCCGACGAGCGTTTCTGCAGCCAGTGAGCCAGCCCGCCCGCCAGTACACCGAAGAACACCACCAGGCTGAACAGCGCCGGGTAACGCTCTTGCATATAGCGCCAGGTTTCCCCGTCCGGCATGCCGGCGTCGACACTGTAGTGATAACGCGGCGACACCAGATGGTGATGGGCCACGGCAAATACCGGCAACGCCGTGTCCTGCACCTTGCCGTCAGCGCCCATCCAGTGCGGCCCTACCTGCAGGACCAGCTCTGCATGGCGGCTGATCAGGCGCAGGGCATTGGTCAGGTGGTAGCCGTCAATCGACGCAAAGGCGCCTTGATCGCCGTCGACCAGGCGGTATACCAGCAGCGCGGTATCCGGTGTGACCGGGTTGCCATCCATCAACCACAAGCGCCCATCGACATAATCGCCCGGGTTGACCAGCGATTCATAACCGCCGCCGAACAAGGAGCTGCAATAGATGTTCTTCTGCCAGGACAAGGTGGTTGCCCGTACAAACGGCCGGCGTGTGACTTGCTCGCGCAGTGCCAACTGCACGCCGCTGTCACAGGGCTGACCGGCCAGCGGCAGCAAGGCCTGGGCGGCGAGGGCGGTGTTGTCGAGCATCAGGTCGAACTGGCGCACCGCTTCCTGGGCCATCTGCGCGGTACTTTGTTGCAGCGTGCGTTCAGCCTGCCAGTGCAGGATGAGTATGCCCAGGCCGATTGGCAGCAGCGCGCTGAGTGCGCTGATCAGGTAGCGGGTGGCGCGTTTTTGCGGGCCGTTGACGGTCAGGGGCATGGGGCGAGCGGTCTGTGGTGGGAGGCGGAGCGCCGCAAGGCGCAGGATTAACTCGATGATAGATGGCCGGGCTCAATTAAGCTCGCCGCGGCAGAGAAATCCACGCTTTGTGCAACTTGAATAAAGGCCAGGGTCGCCGGTGTCGACTGGCGTTGATCCAGCACCGCCAGGCCAACTTCGCGGCTGACCGGCGGCGACAGCGGGCGCACGGTGTAGCGCGCATCCGGCGTTTCGGGCAGCGACGCCTGCGCCACCACGCTGACGCCGTCGCCGCGACTCACCGCTTCCAGGGTGCTGAGCAATTGCGAACAGCGATAACGCACATTCGGGGTCAACCGGGCGCTGTCGAACAGTCGCGAAACCAGTTCCAGCGAGCCGGCTTCGGTGAGGATGAACGGGTCAGTGCACAGCGCCTTCAGTGCCACGCAAGGGCGTTCGGCCAAGGGGTGGGCGGCGGGCAAAAGGGCGACCATCTGGTCTTTGAACAGCGCAAACGTATCGAATCGTTCGTGCTCCAGTACCACAAACCCGACGTCGATACGCCGCTCATCCAGCCATTGGATCACTTGGCGATCCGGGCCTTCGTCGACATGCACTTCAATGCCCGGATGCTGTAGCCGATAGCGCTTTAGAATGCGCGGCAGCAGGCGATTGGATGAGGTGGGGCCGAAAGAGCCGATGCGCAGCGTACCGCGTTTCATCCCGCGCGCGTCGCAGGCTTCCTGCTGCAAGGTGTCGGCCACGCCGAGTAACGTGCGGGCGCGCATCAGCAGTTGCCGGCCGATATCGCTGAGCTCGATTGGGGACTGATGGCGTCGAAACAACTCCACCCCCAGCTCTTGCTCCAGGGCTTTGATCGCATGGGACACGGCAGACTGACTGATCCCCAGGCGAAGGGCCGCACTGGTGAAACCTTGCAGTTCGGCGACCCGCGAGAATATTTCCAATTGCGTGAGGGTCATGAGTATTTACTCATTTTACGATGATTGATCATTAGCTGGAGGATACGCCAATCCTACAGGCCACAGAGCAACCCGCCGATGACATCTTCCCCCGACCGCTCGACTTATCTGAAGCTCACCGCTGTGACCATGATCTGGGGCGGGACCTTTGTGGCCGGCCGCTACCTGGCGGCCGACCTTGACCCGCTGCTGGCCGCGACCCTGCGTTTTCTATCGGCGAGCGTTGCACTGTTGCTGTTTATGGCCTGCGCACGCGTGCGCCTGACTCGCCCTGACGCCAGGCAATGGGTGCGCCTGGCCGTGTTGGGTTTTTTCGGCATCTTTTTCTACAACCTGTGCTTCTTTTACGGCCTGCATTACATCAATGCATCGCGAGCCTCCTTGATCGTGGCCCTAAACCCCGCAGTGATCGGCGTGGCTTCATGGTGGCTGTTCAAGGAGCGCCTGGGCGCGGCCAAGTGGCTGGGGATTGCCTTGTGCCTGGTCGGCGCGGGCACGGTGATTGTCAGCCGCAACCCCCAACTGCTGCAGGCCGCAGCCAACGCGTGGGTCGGCGATGTGCTGATCTTCGGCTGCGTGGTGGGGTGGGGCGTGTACTCATTGTGTTCCCGTGAGCTCAACCAGAGCCTGGGCGCGTTGCAAACGGTCACGTGGTCGATTCTGCTGGGGACAGTAATGCTGACGGCCACCACCTTCATCAGTGGCAGGATCAGCCTGAATGCGCTGGCCGCCGTGCATTGGCCGCAACTGTTCAGCCTGTTGTACCTCGGGGTACTGGGCTCGGCGCTGGCGTATATCGGCTGGTACGACGGCATCCGCCGAATCGGCGCGACCCGCGCCGGTGTGTTTATCGCGCTGAATCCGCTGACCGCCGTCATTTGCGGCGCGGCGTTGCTGGATGAGCGACTGACTCTGCCGATGCTGTTGGGCGGCGCGGTGATCCTGCTCGGTATTTACCTGTGCAACAAACCCCTTGCTCCGAGCAGGCCAATGGGGATTTGATAAGAGTACGGACAAACGCTGTTACGCTGTGTAGAATCGATTTACGCATACAAGAATATGGACTTGCGCTCACGCAAGCCTCAGCCGTCAGAGACTGATGTACCCATGAAGCTACTCGGCTCCCCCCTCATCTTCGGTGACTTCCTCGCCCGCAGCGTGCGAGGTCTCTCGTGTGCGCCTCCCTCCCACTTCATCCTTGCTGGCAATTGACATCCGTTCATCCCAAGAATGAAGAGGCGCCGAAAATGGCTGACCAATACGAAAACCCAATGGGCCTGATGGGCTTTGAATTCATCGAATTCGCATCACCCACCCCAGGCACCCTGGAGCCGATCTTCCAGATCATGGGCTTCAGCAAAGTCGCGACCCACCGATCCAAGAACGTCGACCTGTATCGCCAGGGTGAGATCAACCTGATTCTCAACAACGAACCCAACAGCATCGCCTCCTACTTCGCGGCCGAGCACGGCCCATCGGTGTGCGGCATGGCGTTCCGTGTGAAGGACTCACAAAAGGCCTACAACCGCGCCTTGGAACTGGGCGCCCAGCCGATCCATATCGACACCGGGCCGATGGAGCTGAACCTGCCGGCGATCAAGGGCATCGGCGGCGCGCCGTTGTACCTGATCGACCGTTTCGGTGAAGGCAGTTCGATCTACGACATTGATTTCGTCTACCTCGAAGGCGTAGAGCGCAACCCGGTCGGTGCCGGCCTCAAGGTCATCGATCACCTGACCCACAACGTGTATCGCGGGCGCATGGCCTACTGGGCCAACTTCTACGAGAAGCTGTTCAACTTCCGTGAAGCGCGCTATTTCGATATCAAAGGCGAGTACACCGGCCTGACCTCCAAGGCCATGAGCGCCCCGGACGGCATGATCCGCATCCCGCTCAACGAAGAGTCGTCCAAGGGCGCCGGGCAGATCGAAGAGTTCCTGATGCAGTTCAACGGTGAAGGCATCCAGCACGTGGCGTTCCTCACCGACGACCTGGTCAAGACCTGGGACGCATTGAAGAAGATCGGCATGCGCTTCATGACCGCGCCGCCGGATACCTACTATGAAATGCTCGAAGGTCGCCTGCCGAACCATGGCGAGCCGGTGGACCAACTGCAAGCGCGCGGCATCCTGCTCGACGGTTCGTCCATTGAAGGCGACAAACGCCTGCTGTTGCAGATTTTCTCGGAAACCCTGATGGGCCCGGTGTTCTTCGAATTCATCCAGCGCAAGGGCGATGATGGCTTCGGCGAGGGCAATTTCAAGGCGCTGTTCGAGTCCATCGAGCGTGACCAGGTGCGCCGCGGTGTACTGAACACCGACTGATCACCTTCTCGTCACAACAAGCCCGGTCGAGGTCGCCTCTGCCGGGTTTTTTTGTACGCCAGGTGTGAGGAACCGTATTTCGAGCCGCGTCCACAAAGATGGCAGGGCCGCAGGAAACCTCCTGTGCCTTGATGCAGGGATGCCGAACTTCAGTAGTCACGTCGGGATACATTTTATGATCAATACATCCTATGCAAGCCAACATCCGCTTACCCCTTACGCGCAAAACGAGCCCGCAGTGTCCACTCGCCGCATCCGCTCGACCAGCGACTCGGACCCAGTCGACCAGGCGTTTCAAAACTACATGGAGCGCATACAGTCAGAGTTCCGCGACGGTTCGCTGAGTGCCGGCGGGCGAGCGCTGGCGACTGCCGTCGTAAGGCCTGGCAAACCGGGAGCACCCGGTGTGCAGGTGTCGACCTTTGCCGTCGATGGCGTACAAGCCAAAGACATCGTTATGGCCAAGCGCACGCCGGCGACCGCCGAAGGGCCGAACTTTCTGATGTATTTGCCGGAGCAAGAAGGTCAGTCGTTTCACGCATTCAACACCCGTGAAGAAATGACAGCCTCGCTCAAGGCGACGCTCAGCGATCCAAAGAAGGTGGACCAGCTTGCCGCACACTTCTCCAGTGACGCGGCGCCAAAGCAAGTGGAGCGTGTCAAGCGGGTGCTGGAAAAGTTTGCCGCTGGCGATCCCAATGCGGTGGTCGGCAGTTATGGGTATGAGAAGGGGGACATCTTTACGCGCCTGGACAAAGACGCCAGCACCCCGCCGGTGCCGGTCAACGGCCTGACCGACACGCGCCTCCACAACCTATCGCCGGACGGCACAGCCACCTACGTCGGGACGCGCGCGGATGGCAATAAGGTGCTTTATTATTATGACGGTTACGGCAACCTGCATGGCGGTAGCAAGGATGGTCCCTACTTAGTGCGTAACGGGCTGAACAATAACGACCCGCTCGTATTGATGACGCCCAAGGAATACAAAGCGGATCTCGGTAATCTTCTCCTGAGCAATGCGGGCGCCAATGATCTGAATGGGCTCTACGACGAGTTCCTCAAGCAGCTCAGAAACCCTGGCCATGGCCTGGGGACGGCGCTGGAGGCGTTGGGCGTTCCTGAAGACGTGGCTTATTCTATCGAAAAAATCGCCAAGAACCCGGTCACAGGCACGTTGCTCGAGCTGAACCAGGGCAATCGACTGGGCAATCTGTTTGGCGTCAAGAAAGAAGTGATGGATGCCTCCCTGGAAGAGATAGGCAATCAAGTGCAGAGCGACATCCCGATTTACAGCTCAAGGCGCGAGCAACTGAACGCCTTGGCCGACCTGTTGGAAAAGCAGTTTGGCACGCCTGTTCAGCCAACAGTCCAGGTGCAAACCCGCTGAATGGCGGCGCAGCCCTGAGCAGGAGGGCATGGATGCCCCCCACGCTCTCGCGCTTATGCCCTGCGTTGGCGCACCAGGTGCTTGAAGCCTTCGTACACCAGCACCATCACCGCCAGCCAGATCGGGATGTAGGTCAGCCATTCGCCCGCCTTGATACCTTCACCCAGCAGCAACGCCACCCCCAGCAGCAGGACCGGCTCCACATAACTGAGCAACCCGAACAGGCTGAATGCGAGCAAGCGGCTGGCAATGATATAGCTCACCAGCGCCGAGGCACTGATGACGCCCAGCATCGGGATCAATGCGTACAGTTTCGGATGGGCCTCCATCACCGCAAAGCCCTGTTCGCCGCTTTGCACAAACCACCAGGCCACCGGCAGCATCAGCGCCATGTCCAGCCACAGCCCGCCCAAATGGTCGGTGGTCAGGTATTTGCGCACCACGAAATAGACCGGGTAACCGATGATCACCACCAGCGTGGCCCAGGAAAAACCACCGACCTGATACAGTTCGTTAAGCACCCCAAGGGCTGCAAAAAATACCGCGATCTGTTGCAGCCGCGACAAGCGTTCGCCGTACACCAGGCGCCCGGTCAGCACCATGGTCAGCGGCAGCAGGAAATAGCCCACCGACACATCCATGCTGCGCCCATTCAGCGGCGCCCACATGAACAGCCACAATTGCACGCCGAGCAGCGCCGAGGACACCACGATGCCGCCAATCAGTCGCGGCCTGGCCGCCAGCATCCGCAGCACGTCCCATACCCGTCGCCATTCGCCGCTGATGAGCATGAACACCGTCATGCACGGCATGGTGAGTAACATGCGCCAGCCGAAAATCTCCAGGCCACTCAAGGGCGTCAGCAGCGACGTGAAGTAATACATCACGGCAAACAACACCGAAGCCAAGACCGATAACACAACACCTTTAGACACGCTGTCCTCGCGAAAACCGTTGGATACAAAAGAGGGGGGATTTCAGCAGGGGAATATAGTGCTTTTGGCGTCAGAAGGTGGCTCTGTTTTGGGGCGTTTCATCCAGGTTTGCTCACTGCCCTTGGCTGGAGGGCAGTGAACTGCGATTTTTCGGGGGTTACGTGCGTGCCATGCGGCCCGACACAAAGTGACCGACATCATTGAAGCCCGGGGTGGACGAGTGCCCCGGCGTCACCAGCGAGTCGATAAAGGCCTCGTCCTCAGCGGTGAGCTTCACATCCAGTGCGCCGGTGTAAGCATCCCACTGCGCTTCGGTGCGCGGGCCGACAATCGCAGAGCTGACGGCCGCGTTGTTCAGTACCCAGGCGATTGCGAATTCGACAATCCCCACGCCACGTTCTTGGGCGTATTGCTGGATTTGCTGGGCAATGCGCAGCGACTCGACCCGCCATTCGGTTTCCAGAATGCGCTTGTCCTGCCGCGCGGCGCGGCTGCCGGCCTCGGGCGTGGCATCGGGTGCGTATTTTCCGCTGAGTACGCCACGGGCCAGTGGGCTGTAAGGCACCACGCCCAAGCCATAGGCGGCTGCGGCGGTGATCTGTTCGACCTCGGCCTGGCGATTGACGATGTTGTACAGCGGCTGGCTGATCACCGGCTTGTCCACGCCCAGGCGCTCGGCCACGCGAATCACTTCGGCAACGCGCCAGCCGCGGTAGTTGGACAGGCCCCAGTAACGGATCTTGCCCTGGCGAATCAGGTCGCCGATCGCCGATACGCTGACCTCCAGCGGGGTGTTGTGGTCTTCGCGGTGCAGGTAGTAGATATCCAGGTAGTCGGTGTCGAGGCGGGTCAGGCTGGCTTCCAGTGCATTGAAAATACGCTTGCGGCTCAAACCGCTGCGGTTGGGCAAACCGTCCGGTGGGCCAAAGCCGACCTTGGACGCCACCACCCAGTCCTGACGCTGGCGGGCGATGGCTTCACCGACCAGCTCTTCCGAACGTCCGCCTGTATAAACGTCGGCGGTGTCGATGAAGTTGATGCCCTGGTCCCAGGCCTTGTCGATGATGCGCAACGAGTCTTCGGTGTTGGTCTGTTCGCCAAACATCATGGTGCCCAGGGTCAAGGCGCTGACCTTCAACCCGGATTGGCCCAACGTGCGATAAATCATACAAAGCTCCTCAAATCAGGAAAACGTGTGCCATGCAATACCAGACTCGCAGGCTCTGGGACAAGCCCTGGGCGCGTTTCTTCATACGCTCAGCAGCGTCCGGCAACGTGTCTGGAGGAAGCGATGCAACACTTTCACCCGTTCCGACACTTGCAGGCGATGGGGGCACATCAGATTGAAGGGCGTGGGTTCGCCCTGCCAGTCGGTCAACAGCGGCACCAGGCGTCCGGCCTGGATGTCGCTGGCGATATCCAGGTTGGCTTTATAGGCGATGCCATGCCCGGCCAATGCCCAGCGCCGCACGATTTCGCCGTCATCGCTCAAATAGTCGCCCGTCACCTCGACTTCCTGCAGCTCGGCGCCTTGGCGGAAGTACCAGGTGTTGTTGGCCCGCCCCTGGCGCATGTAGCGCAGCGTATTGTGTTGCGCCAGTTCTGCCGGCGTGCTCGGTGCGCCATGGCGCGCGAGGTAGGCGGGGCTGGCGCAGGCGATGCGGCGGTGGTCCGGCACCACTGGCAACGCCACCAGGCTGGAGTCACGGGGTACACCGAAGCGCAGCGCGATGTCGACGGTTTCGCGGAACAGGTCGGCGTTACTGTCGTTCAGCAACAGTTGAACGCGGATGTTCGGGTGCTCCAGCTTGAACTCATCCAGCCAGCCCAGCAGCACGTTGCGCCCGAAATCCGAAGGCGCGGCCAATTGCAGCCAACCGCTGAGGCTTTGGCCTTGTTGCTTGATCGCCTGTTCACCCTCGGACAGGGCTTCCAGGGCCACGCGCACGCTGTCCAGATAGCGCCGGCCTTCCTCGGTCAGGCGCATGCTGCGGGTGGAGCGCGCCAGCAGCCGTATGCCCAGGCGGGTTTCCAGGCGCTTGAGCGCAATACTCGCGGCGGCCGGCGTGAGACTGAGGCTGCGCGCGGCCGCCGACAGGCTGCCGGTGTCGGCGCTGCGCACGAAGACTTCCAGGTCGAGAATCGAGCTCATTTGTAAAAAACCTTTAAATATCTTGTCGTTTTACCGGGATTTTTCGCTGATTGCCAAGCTGGGAAGATGAACGCTCATTTTTTGACCCAGGATCTTTCTCCATGACCCATTCCCTCAGCGGTAAAACTGTCATCGTTATCGGCGGCAGCAGCGGCATTGGCGCGGCAGTGGCCAAGGCGGCAGCCGCGCGTGGCGCACAGGTGGTGCTGGCTGGACGGCGTGTGTCCTCCGGCGTCGATAACGGCGTGCGCAGCGAACCGGTGGACGTCACCGACAGCGCCTCGCTGCAACGCCTGTTCGAAGCCGTGGGGCACTTTGATCATCTGGTCTATACCGCCGGCCCGTCGGTGCGCGCCAAGAACCTGATCGACACCGACCTGGACGAAGCCCAGGATAATTTCAACGTTAAACTCTGGGGTTCGTTGCGCGCGATTCAACGGGCGCTGCCGTTCCTCGACGAGCACGGCAGCATCAGCCTGACCTCCGGTCAACTGGGGCGCAAATTGGCGCCCGGTCAGTTCATCAAGACCGGTATCAATGCCGCCACCGAAGCGCTGGGCAAGCAATTGGCCAAGGAGCTGGCACCGCGTCGGGTCAATGTGATCAGTCCTGGCGTGATCGACACGCCGGCGTATGCCGGGTTGGACGAAACGCAGCGCCTGGCGATGTTTGCCAAGGTGGAGAGCGCATTGCCAGTAGGTCGCGTCGGGCAGGCCGACGAAGTGGCGGCGGGGTTTGTGCTGGCCATGGAAAATGGCTTTATGACCGGCGCCGTGATCGATATCGACGGCGGCGGCCAGTTGTAAATCCCCAACCCAGAGTAGGAGCAAGCCTGCTCCAACTGTCAGACTTTGAGGGTGCGGGTCATACGCAGTGCCAACACACTGCCGCCGACGATCACCGCCGCCAGCAGGTACAGCGCGATATCCGTGGACCCGGTGGCATCCTTCACAAAGCCGACGATGTACGGGCTGAGGAAGCCGGCCATCTGGCCCATCGAGTTGATCAACGCCAGGCCACCGGCCGCCGCGCCCGCACTGAGCATGGCAGTGGGCACCGGCCAGAACATCGGCAGGCCGGTGAGGGCGCCCATGGTGGCGATGGTCAGGCCGAGAATGGCGATGGCCGGGGTGGTGGCGAAATTCACCGCGATCACCAGGCCCAGCGCGCCCATCAACATCGGCACTACCAAATGCCAGCGCCGCTCCTTGCGCAAGTCGGCGGAGCGGCCCACCAGCAACATGAACACCGCGGCCAGCAGGTAGGGAATCGCGCTGAGCCAGCCGATCACCAGGTTATCGCTGAAACCCAGGTTCTTGATGATCGAGGGCAACCAGAAGTTGATCGCGTAGACGCCGCTCTGAATGCAGAAATAGATCAAGCCGAACGCCCAGATCGCCGGGTTCTTGAACACTTCGGCGAGGGAGTCGGTGGTGGTTTTCGGCTTGTTCGCCAGGTCAGTCGCGTGGTCGGCTTCCAGCATTGCGCGCTCATGCGGTTGGAGCCATTTGGCGTTGGCAAAACTGTCGCTGAGCAGGAAGTAGGCGAGGGCGCCCAGGATTACGGTCGGGATACCTTGCAACAGGAACATCCACTGCCAGCCGGCGAGCCCGCCTTGGCCGGCGCCGAAGTGGTTGAGTATCCAGCCGGAAAACGGGCTGCCCAACAGGCCGGACACCGGAATCGCCGACATGAACAACGCCATGATCCGCCCACGGCGGAAGGTCGGGAACCACTGCGAGAGATACAGCACCACACCGGGGAAGAAGCCGGCTTCGGCGGCACCGGTCAACAGGCGCAACGTATAGAAATGCGTCGGCGTGGTGACGAACAGCAGGCAGGTAGACAGCGTGCCCCAGACGATCATCATCAAGGCAATCCAGCGCCGCGGACCGAACTTGGTCAGCGCCAGGTTGCTCGGCACGCCACACAGCACGTAGCCGATAAAGAAGATCCCGGCACCCAGGCCGTACACGGTTTCGCTGAACTTCAACGCATCGAGCATCTGCAACTTGGCAAAGCCAACGTTCACCCGGTCAAGGTAGTTGAACAGGTAGCAGATAAAAATGAAGGGGATCAGGCGCAGGGTAATGCGCTTGTAGATGGCGTTTTTATCGTCATCGGTGGCCAGTGGTGCAACGGCGCTCTGTGACATGGGAGTCTCTCTTTATTATGATTTTTTGCGATGCGAGGGTAACGTTGATCGCCCCATGAGTCTCGGCCACCTGGCGGGGTGCTGTCTTTGTGCTCGCGCACAGTGAAGCATCCTTTGCGCTGTGCCGATGAACAACCGCCGCTTTCAAGGAAATTAGCCCCATGTTCGAGCTGGATCATGACCTGGCGCAGGATATCGTCGATCGCACCATGGCGATCCTGCCGCATAACGTCAACGTCATGGACAGCCAGGGCCTGATCCTCGGCAGCGGCGAGCCGGGGCGCATCAACACGCGGCATGAAGGCGCGCAACTGGTGTTGGCCAACGGCCGCGTGGTGGAGATCGACGGGCAGACCGCCAAGCACCTCAAGGGCGTGCAACCGGGCATCAACCTGCCGTTGATGCACGACCAGCGCCTGATCGGCGTGCTCGGCATTACCGGCGAGCCGGAGGGGCTGCGCACGTATGCCGAACTGGTACGCATGACCGCAGAAATGCTGGTCAGCCACCGGCATCAGCAAGCCGAGCAACAATGGCGACGCCAGCGCTGCGACGATCTGTTGGCGTTGCTGCTGGCCGACACCGGCGACTCGCCACGCCTGGTGGATGAGGCGCAGCAACTGGGGCTCAAGCCGCAGATGGCGCGCACGCCGTATCTGTTCGAGTTGGGGGCGGGGCAGACGGCGGAAGCGCTGAGTGCCTGGTTGACGTCGCGCTATCCGGACAGTTGGTGCGTCAGCTCCGCGCAGTATTCGCTGCTATGGTGCCGGCCGGCGGCGGTGCCGGTGGACAATCCGCGCCTGCTGGAAAAGCTCGAAGGCCTGGGCTGGACGATTCTGCGGGTGGCGGTGGGCGGGCAAGCCGATGGCTTGGCGGGGTTGCGTCGTTGTTATCGACGCGTGGGCGACCTGCTGGCCTACGGCCGCGATGTCCTGCCGCATTCACGGCTGCTGACCCTCAACCGCTATCGCCTGCCGGTGATGCTCTGGCGCCATCGCAACGACGATGCTCTGGACGAATTGCTCAACCCGCTGCGAAAAGTGCTGGCCAAGGACAACAACGGCCAACTGCAGGCGACCTTGCGCAGTTGGTGCGAACACGACGGGCAAAGCCAGGCATGCGCAGATGCGCTGGGCATTCACCGCAACAGCCTGCGCTACCGCATGGAGCGCATTGCCGAACTCAGCGGGGTCGACCCGTTGACGCTGGATGGCATGCTCGCGCTGTACCTTGGCGTCCAGCTGCTGCCCCAGGTTTTGTCGGAATGACCAACAAGCCGGGTTCGCACTTGTGCATCGGACCAGCGTCATTGCCGCTGCCAACTGGCAGCATGGGCGGCATAAAAACCGGAGAACGCCCATGAAAATCATCATCGCCCCCGATTCGTTCAAAGACAGCCTGAGTGCCGAAGGCGTCGCCCAGGCCATTGCCGAAGGCTTGGCGCAGGTCTGGCCGGATGCACGCGTGGTCCAGTGCCCGATGGCGGACGGTGGTGAAGGCACGGTGGAGTCGGTACTCGCCGCCTGCCAGGGCGAACTGCGGCACCAATCGGTGAAAGGCCCCTTGGGCGCTGCGGTTGACGCGCATTGGGGCTGGCTGGCCGACAGCCACACCGCACTCATCGAAATGGCCGAAGCCAGCGGCCTGCAATTGGTGGCGCCGGGGCAGCGCGACGCGTGCTCCACGACCACCTTCGGCACCGGCGAACTGATCCGCGCGGCCCTGGACGCCGGTGCCCGGCGCATCATCCTGGCGATTGGCGGCAGTGCCACCAACGATGGCGGCGCAGGCGCGATGCAGGCACTCGGCGTGCAGTTGTTCGATGCCGAGGGTCACCCTCTGGCACCGGGCGGCCTGGCTTTGGCCCGCCTGGCGCGGATCAGCCTGGAACAACTCGACCCGCGCCTGGCCCAGGTGCGCTTTGAAATCGCCGCCGACGTGAATAACCCGTTGTGCGGCCCCCATGGCGCCTCGGCAATTTTCGGCCCGCAAAAAGGCGCCGATCCGCAGCAGGTCGAACAACTCGACGCGGCCCTCGGCCATTTTGCCGACCATTGCGCCAAGGTCTTGCCCAACGACGTGCGCGACGAACCCGGCAGTGGCGCCGCCGGCGGCCTGGGGTTCGCCGCCAAGGCCTTCCTCGGGGCGCAGTTCCGTGCGGGGGTGGAGGTGGTCGCCGAACTGGTCGGCCTCGACGAAGCGATACGCGGCGCCGACCTGGTGATCACCGGTGAAGGTCGTTTCGACGCCCAGACATTGCGCGGTAAAACACCCTTCGGCGTGGCACGCATCGCCCAGCGGCACCAGGTCCCGGTGATCGTGATCGCCGGCACGCTGGGTGAAGGCTACGAGCAGATGTACGCCCACGGCGTGGATGCAGCCTTCGCCTTGCCGTCCGGGCCGATGAGCCTGGAGCAGGCCTGTAGCGAGGCACCGCGCTTGTTGCGCGAGCGAGCGGCGGATGTTGCGCGGCTGTGGCGCCGCGCGGCGGGGTCAAGAACCTCGGCTTAGTCCCGTAACGCGAACGCCACCGCTGCCTGCGCATGCAGCACCGTGGTGTCGAGCAGCGGCAGGTCGCTGTGTTCGGGTTTGATCAGCAGGCCGATTTCCGTGCAGCCCAGGATGATTGCCTGGGCGCCGCGTGCGGCCAGGGAGGCGATCACGCGCTGATAGACCTGGCGTGACGCCTCGCTGATCACGCCGACGCACAATTCCTCATAGATGATCCGGTGGACGGCCTGGCGCTCGTTCGCATCGGGCACCAGCACGTTCAGGCCGTGGGCGGCCAGGCGCGAGGTGAGAAAGTCCTGTTCCATGGTGAACGCGGTGCCGAGTAAACCCACGGTCAGGGTGCCGGCGGCGACGGCCGCGGCACCTGCGGCATCGGCAATATGCAGAAAGGGAATCGACACCGCCGCTTCGATCCGCGGCGCCACCAAATGCATGGTGTTGGTACACAGCACCACGCACTCGGCCCCCCCGGCTTGCAGGCGGCGCGCAGCATCCTCGAGGATCAGCGCGGCGTCGTCCCAGCGTCCGGCATGCTGGGCCTGTTCCACCGGGCCGAAGTCCACGCTGTACATCAGCAGTTGCGCCGAACGCAGCGGACCGAGCTGGTCGCGCACGCGCTGGTTGATGATGCGGTAGTACTCGGCGCTGGACTCCCAGCTCATGCCGCCGATCAGGCCGATGGTGTGCATGCGATGCTCCTGACAAGAAATATCGCATCACCTTACCCATCGGCCGCCGAATAGTCATACGCAGTTGCGCGCCAAATCAGCGGAGCAGTTTCACATATCCAGATTGCCCCAGCCCGGCCTGGCTTGCTCCGCTGCCACCGCGTGGATCTGTTTGCCGGTGGCCAGCTCCACCCGGCGCGCCACCTCCGGGTCGTCGGCGAACGGAATCAAACTCGCCTCATCCAGCGTCTCCTCGGATTGACCGCGCAAACAGTACTCCACCGCGCCATACAGGCACACCACCATCAGAAAGCCCCACATCAGACGATCCTCGCGTCAAGCTGCGCGACCCGCAAGTCCGCGACCCGCACCGTGCGCCAGGTGTTGTAGGCCATCAGCAGCATGCCGCTGAGAAACAACACGCCACCGGCAAAGCGCACCACAAACCCCGGATGGCTGGCCTGCAAGGCCTCGACAAACGAGTAGGTGAGGGTGCCGTCATCGTTGATCGCACGCCACATCAGGCCCTGGGTAATGCCGTTGACCCACATCGAGGCGATGTACAGCACGGTGCCGATGGTCGCCAGCCAGAAGTGCAGGTTGATCAGCGTCACGCTGTGCATCTGCTGGCGGCCGAAGACTTTCGGGATCATGTGGTACAGCGAGCCGAAGGTGATCATCGCCACCCAGCCCAACGCGCCGGCATGGACGTGGCCGATGGTCCAGTCGGTGTAGTGGGAGAGGGCGTTGACGGTCTTGATCGCCATCATCGGCCCTTCGAAGGTCGACATGCCGTAGAACGCCAGCGACAACACCAAAAAGCGCAGGATCGGGTCGCTGCGCAACTTATGCCAGGCGCCCGACAAGGTCATCATGCCGTTGATCATGCCACCCCAGCTCGGCGCGAGCAGGATCAGCGACATCGCCATGCCCAGCGACTGCGCCCAGTCCGGCAGCGCCGTGTAATGCAAGTGGTGCGGACCGGCCCAGATGTACAAGGTGATCAGTGCCCAGAAATGCACGATGGACAGGCGATAGGAATACACCGGCCGTCCGACTTGTTTCGGCACGAAGTAGTACATCATCCCCAGGAAACCGGTGGTCAGGAAAAAGCCCACGGCGTTATGCCCGTACCACCATTGCACCATCGCATCGGTGGCGCCGGAATACACCGGGTAGGACTTGAACCAGTCCACCGGAATCGCCAGGTGGTTGACCACATGCAGCATGGCGATCACCAGGATGAACGCGCCGAAAAACCAGTTGCCCACGTAGATGTGCCGGGTCTGGCGCCGTACCACGGTGGTGAAAAACACAATGGCGTAGGCCACCCACACCACCGTCATCCATACCGCGCCGGAGAATTCGATCTCGGCGTATTCCTTGGTGGTGGTGTAGCCCAACGGCAGGCTGATCAACATGATCACGATGACCGATTGCCAACCCCAGAAGGTAAATGCGGCGAGCTTGTCGGAAAACAGCCGCACCTGGCAGGTGCGCTGTACCGCGTAATAACTGGCGGCGAACTGCGCGCTGCCGGCGAACCCGAAGATCACCAGGCTGGTGTGCAACGGTCGCAGTCGGCCAAAAGTCGTCCAGGGCAAATCGAGGTTCATTTCCGGCCAGACCAGCTGCGAAGCGATCCACACGCCCATGGCCATGCCCACCACGCCCCAGACGATGGTGGCAATCACGAATTGGCGAACGACCTTGTAGTTATAGGCCTGTCCGATTGTTGCTGTGCTCATGCTCAGTCCTCCCACGGTTCCAAGTGGCGGGCACTGTAGGAAGTGTGGGTAAAACAAAACAGACTCAGAAAAAGCTGATTACTACGGATCAGTTTATTCGGCGTGAAAGCACGGCTTATAGCCCATCTGATCCGCTTTTTAAGCCTGCACCTGAATCTTTAATGCCCTGCGCCGCAGGCGCATAGTCGCCCCCCCTAGAAGCCGCGCCCTGGGACGCGGCCAACCCTGATGAGGCGGTGATATGTACCAGTACGATGCATACGACCGGGCGCTGGTGTTCGAGCGCGTGGCGCAATTTCGTGATCAGGTCGAGCGTTTTATCGCCGGCGAATTGAGCGAAGAAGAGTTTCTGCCCTTGCGCCTGCAGAACGGCCTGTACCTGCAAAAGCATGCCTACATGCTGCGGGTGGCGATTCCCTACGGCACCTTGAGCGCCGAACAGATGCGTACCCTGGCCAGCATCGCCCGCGACTACGACCGTGGCTACGGCCACTTCACCACCCGGCAGAACCTGCAGTTCAACTGGATCGAGCTGCACCAGGTGCCCGACATCCTCGAACGCCTGGCCCAGGTGGACATGCATGCGATCCAGACCTCCGGTAACTGCGTGCGCAATATCACCACCGAAGCCTTTGCCGGGGTCGCGGCCGACGAGCTGCTGGACCCGCGCCCGTTGGCGGAGATTCTGCGCCAGTGGTCGACCATCAACCCGGAATTCCTGTTCCTGCCGCGCAAGTTCAAGATCGCCATCTGCTCGGCCCGCGAAGACCGCGCGGCGATCATGATGCATGACATCGGCCTGTACCTTTACCGTGACGACCAAGGCGAGATGCTGCTGCGCATGATGGTGGGCGGCGGCCTGGGCCGCACGCCGATCCTCGGTTTGCAGATTCGCGAGGGCTTGCCGTGGCGGCACCTGCTGTCCTACGTCGAGGCGGTGTTGCGCGTGTACAACCGGCATGGCCGGCGGGACAACAAGTACAAGGCGCGCATCAAGATCCTGGTCAAGGCGCTGGGGATCGACGCGTTTTCCCAGGAGGTGGAGGAAGAATGGCAGTACCTGCGCGATGGCCCGGCGCAGTTGACCGATGCCGAATACGCGCGGGTGGCGTCGGCCTTCGTGCCGCCGGCGTATGCGTCGCTCAGCGATACCAGCCTGGCCTACGGCACCGAACTGGCCGACAACCCGGGCTTTGCGCGCTGGGTCAGCCGCAACGTCATGCCGCATAAAGTCGCGGGCTACGCCAGCGTGGTGTTGTCCACCAAACCCGGTATCAGCGCGCCGCCCGGCGACGTCAGCGCCCCGCAAATGGAGGCCGTGGCCGAGTGGGCGGAGCAGTTCGGTTTTGGCGAAATCCGCATCGCCCATGAACAGAACATCGTGTTGCCGGATGTGCCCAAGGAGCATCTGCATGCCGTGTGGCGCCTGGCCTGCGAACACGGCCTGGGCGCGGCGAATATCGGCCTGTTGACCGACATCATCGCCTGCCCCGGCGGTGACTTCTGCGCCCTGGCCAATGCCAAGTCGATCCCCATCGCCCAGGCGATCCAGCAGCGCTTCGATAACCTCGACTACCTGCACGACCTGGGTGACATCAGCCTGAACATCTCGGGTTGCATCAATGCCTGCGGCCATCACCACATCGGCAATATCGGCATCCTGGGCGTCGATAAGAATGGCAGTGAGTGGTATCAGATCACCCTCGGCGGGGCCCAGGGCAAACACAGTTCACTGGGCAAAGTGATCGGCCCGTCGTTCAGCGCCGCCGAGATTCCGGATGTGATCGAGCGCGTGATCAGCACCTTCGTGCGCTACCGCGAAAGCGAAGAGCGCTTTGTCGATACCGTGCAGCGCATTGGCCTGGAGCCGTTCAAGGAGCAGGTGTACGCGGAGCAGCAGGCATGAACAATCTGTTGAAGCTTGAGCAGGGGCAGGCGCGTCTGGTGGCGGATGATCCGTGGGTGTTGGTGCGTGACGAGGTGCCGGACGGCGCTGCACTGATCCTGCCGCTGGCGTCCTATGCGCCGGGGCATGGCGTGTGGCTGGGCCCGGATGATGAGGTCGAACTGCTGCAGCCCTGGCTCGCCACGCTGCCGCTGATTGCCCTGGATTTCCCCAGCTTTCGTGACGGCCGCGCCTATAGCCAGGCCTATCTGTTGCGCACGCGTATGGGCTGGCGAGGCGAGTTGCGGGCGATTGGCGATGTGCTACGCGATCAGCTCAGCCATATGCGCCAGTGCGGGTTCGATGCGTTTGCGGTGCGCGCGGACAAATCGGCTGAAGACGCCCTGAAAGGGCTGGCGGGGATGAGCGTGCAGTACGGGCGTAGCGTGATCGAGCCGCGCCCGCTGTTTCGCAGGCGTTAATCATACGGTGAGTTGCCGCATCTGCCATGATCGCGGTTCGCACTACGGCTCACCCGAGGAAAACCGCAATGGATGATGTACAGCAACTGGGCGAGATGCTTCGTCATTACGCCGATAGCGAAGCGCACAAAAAACAGCAGTTCGAGGTGCAATCGGCGCGCTGGGCACTAAAGCTCGGCGAGCTGTTCCAGCAGATCGAACAATGGCTGGAACCGGTCAATACCGCTGGTTTGCTTGAAGTCCACCGTGAAGCGTATGTCGCCAGCGGCCCGAGCGTTCCGGTGGAGACATCGCCGTTCAAGAGCGAAAAACTCACCGTGCAGATCACCGGCAAGAATGTGGAGTTCGTGCCGGACGTGATGGGCGTCGGCGGCTTGATTTCGGTGTCGGTCATGGGCCTGACGGCGGCACGGCACGGCAGTGTTTCACTGGTGCTGCCGGCGGATAAAAACGACTGGTTGTGGAAGAAAACCAACGGTTTGAAAGACCCGGACACCTTCGCCTTCAACGCGAACTTCCTGGCCGCGCAGTTGCAGAGCCTGATCCCGCGCGAACGCAGCTGAGCTTTTCAGCGCTTTTTCCCAGGATTGGCTATACCTACAGCTCAACGTTCTGATGATGACTGCCAAGGAGTTCGATGATGAAACTAAGGCTAATGATCAGCACGCTCTGCATCGCCACGATCGGGATGGTGGGCTGTGCCAGCCAAGTCACGCAACCGGATGAGTATTCAGGATTCCTGTCCAATTACAGCCGCCTCAAGCCGGCCAAGTCGCCTTCGGGCGTCGAGGTGCTGCGTTGGGTCGATCCGAAACTGGATATGAGCCGCTACAACGCGGTGTATATCGAACCGACGCAGTTTTACCCCAGGCCCCAAGCCACCGCGAAAATTCCTGAGAGCACGTTGCGTGGCATCAATGACTACTTCAACCAGGCCCTCAAGCGCGAAGTCGGCAAGTCATTGCCCCTTGCCCAAGGGCCCGGCGCCGGAGTGTTAGTGGTGCGTGCGGCGATTACGGCAGTCAGCAGCAAAACCCAGGGCCTGAAACCTTATGAGTTCGTGCCGGTCGCCCTGGTGGCCGCTGCGGTGAGTAGCGGCACCGGCATCCGCGACCAGGACACGGTGCTGGGCACCGAGGCGCAGTTTCTTGACGGCGCCAACGGCAAGGTGGTTGCGGAGGTAGTACGCAAGGGCACCGGCAAGCCGCTGGAAAACGACTCGCAGGTGATGACGCCCAATGACGTGAAAAGCGTGATCGACGGTTGGGCGTCGGATTTGCATCAGTCGTATCTGAAACTGAAAAAGCGGTAAGTCGCTTGCCGTATCACTTCAGTGGCGTCAGCGGCGGCAGTTTCCACTGGCCGTTGTTCGCCTCGGGTTTGGGCAGGTACAGGCGCAACACCGCGTAGAACGGGCCGGGCGGTGCCGGCAACCAGTTGCTCTGTTCGGCTTTTGGCGGTTCGTGGTGTTGCAGCGCCAGGGTCAGGCCGCCATCGGCGTCCAGTTTGAGGTTGGGTAACATCCGCGAATTGATCACATAGCGCTTTTTGTGGTTGGGCACCAGCAACTTGGTCTTGGCGTTGTACAGGGTCAGTGACCAGAAGGCGTCGACCGGCGGTAGTTGGTCCTTGGCGAAGTGGACGGTGTAGCTATGGCGCGCGCCGTTGGCGGGCTTGCCTTCACTGTCGACGACGTAATTGAAGTAGGTGGCTTCATCGGCAGAGTTGCCGAAAAGCCCCACCTCGGCACCGGCATAGCGGTACAGGTCGTTGTTTTTCAGGTGATCGCGGTTGCCGAACAGGTCGCCTATGGCGACCTGCTGGGTGTCGAGTTTGTCTTTTTTGAACGCCGCGAACTCAGCCTTGGCGTCGGCGATCCCGTCTTCCAGCGCTTTACGCTGTTCGGCGCTCAACTGGTTGACCTTGAACGGCGCGCCCGGTGCGATGCCGATGGTGGCAAAGCGTGCGAGCTGGTCTTTCTCGCTGTCCTGGGGGGCAGCGAAGGCGAGCATGAAGTTCAAGTAGCGAAACAGTTGCGGGCCTTCGGTCATGTTGGCCAGCGGCTTGGGCCAATCGATCTTCGGCGCTTTGGCCGGGGCGGCTTGTTTCACATAGCTGCTGAGCGACTGCACTTTGTAGCCATTCTGGATCTGCTTGACCTTGTTCAGGTCCTTTTCATCAAACAACTGCGTGCGGTACAGCGCATAAGCGAGGTTACTTTCGCTATACACCACACGATCCACATCGACCGGCTGCTGACCTTTCCAGTCGGGCCCGGCGATCATGTAGTGGCCGCCATTGTTGCCGGTGCTGCGCGTGCCCAGGTACGCGAAGTTATGCGTATAGAGGTCGACCAGTTGCACCGAGTAATAGCGGTTGTCTTCGATCTTGGGCAGCGTCAGCACCAGCGGCTCGCTACGCAGGTCCATCCAGACGAAGGAGTAGGGCGTGTCGGGGTTCGGCGTGGCCAGTGTGGTGTCTTTGGGGGTGAAGACCTGGGCGGTGTTGCCGATATGGTTGAACGGTGCCTTGAAGTTGACGCCGCCCTTGTCGACCGCCTGGGTGTAGAGCGTTTTGTACATTTCCACGACCGGGTAACCATACAAATAGGCTTCCTTGGCGATTGCCCGAGCCTCAGAGGGGGTGGCCGTGAAGTCGGCCCAGGCGCCAGAGCTCATGAGTATCGAGAGGCTCGCCAACAGCAGGCGCGTCGGTTTTCCAATCATCTTGTTGCGTCCTTCCAGAGGGCTTGTGAGGAGTACTATTGAATGGTGTGGCAAAGCGGCGAGTTTCCAACTTTATTGGCCGAACGTCACGTTAATCCCGGTATGACGTACAGCTTGACGTAAAAATGCCGCCTCTGTGGGCGGCATTGGACAAAAACGCAACGTCAGGCTGCGTCAAGCATTTGCTTAACCTTATTGCGCAATTGATCGATGGAGAACGGCTTGGCGATCGATTGCATGCCCGGCTGAACCTCGATGCTCTCGGGATAACCACTGGCAAACAGGACCGGCAGTTGCGGGCGCAGTTCACGCGCCTGGGTGGCCAAGTCCCGGCCGTTCATATCGGGCAGGCCGACATCGGTCATCATCAGATCAATGACTTCATTTGTGTTCTCTACGAATTCAAGCGCCGATTTGGCGTCTTCAGCCTCCAGCACACGGAACCCCAGCTCTTCGAGTACATCGACGATCAGCATACGCACAATGGAGTCGTCTTCGACTACGAGAATGGTTGAGGTGGGTGCCGACATAGTGAACATTCCTGAAAAAGTGAAGGTGCTGGGCGCGACAGGTCTAAAGGCAATCCACTAGTGAGTAGCGACAAGGCCAGCAAGTTCCGAAAAATTGCTGGCATTGTGAGCTTCGCGCCGGAGAATGTCGCGTCAGGGGCGGAAAAACTACAACGGGACCGACGCGATACGGTGGACCTGTGCGGAATCGCGGTAGAACTGCATGTCACCGGACTCAAAATAACTCACTTGATACTCAGGCGTGCCCGGATTCGTACCGTAAGCCCGATGCTGAAACGGGCTGGTGCCGCGGTTCAGGGTACGTTCCAGGCCATTTTTCATGGCCTCGGCCGAGTCAAATTGGGCCATCCCGAAATTCGGATCGAAGTAGAACCAGACGGGTTTGTCGTCACGCACCATGACGCCGGCCAGCAGGGCGTGATCCTTCGTTGCAATCCTCAGGCTCCTTGGCGGGTTCGCATCGGTCAGCTCGGTGGCGATCTGATGATAGGGAATCTGCCTGGGCTGCTTGCCCATATGAAAGGTATCCACGTGTTTGACTGCTTCATGAAACGACCTGAGGGTGCGGATGAACTGCGTCGCCACAGGGTCCCGTGGATCGGCGGCCGCCTTGAACATATTGCCCAGGTAGGTCGTCTCTTGGCCCGATTGCATGGACAGTGCCAGGGTATTGGCGATACCCGCACATTCGCCTGGTGAAGCCAGATTGACTTGGCTGAGGTAAAACTCCTGGGGCATCGGGGTCAAGGTGCCGCCGACGGCGTGGATATCCCGCTGGAACAGGGTAAAGCCTTCCTGGATCAGTCTGACTTTCTTGCGTTCGATCTGTTTGACCAGCGTGCCGACGTCTTCGGCGCCGAGCCACCCACGGGAGACCAGCATCTGAAGCTCGAGAATCGTCGAGTCTGACGAGAAGCCCGGCACCTTGTGCGGGTCACCGTTCGCATAGCCGGCGTTGAAGTCGGAAACCTTCTCGGGGCGTTGCGCGCGTTTCAACTCGTTTTCGAACTCTTTGGGTGCATATTGACCGAGTACGGTCGGCGGGCCCTCCGGCGACTGTATTTCGCCCGCCAGCTTCTTGTAGAGCCAGTCGGTGAAGCTCTGGTTGATCTGCCCCTTCGCCGACACCGTGGTGGGTGCGAAGCCCTGGAGTGGCCCGCCGTAGGCGCGCATTTTTTCCGCGTCGAAGGCATACCATTGGCCATTTTTCAGCACCGCGGCACCGTCGATACTGTGTTCGCCGATCTTTACGGTGCCTGTGGCGACGACGCCATGCTCGTTGCTGGCGGCTTTGAGCAGGTCGTAACGGCCCGACGCGCCACGCAATGCGTTCACACCTTGCGCGCCTTTGGCGCCGAGGAACTTGAGCCCGCCACCGGCCAGGCGGGCCCCGCCAACCGCCAGGTCGCCTGCGCCGCTCAGCGGGTTGAATGCGCCGAACGTGGCCATGCCGATGACTTTGGCCGACCGTGCCACCTTGGTCGCCGCCGAAACGGTGGTCCCTGCGATCTTGACCACTTTTCCGGCCGCACCCACACCCGCCGTCACGATGCCGAACGCGTCCAGGCTCAGATCGATCAAGCCTTCAGCAATGTTGCCGTTGCGGAAGTGGTTGATCGCGGAGCGCAAAGGGACCAGGTCCAACAGGAAGTTTTCAATCATGTCGGACCGGTTCCGAATATTGTCGTCGGTGGTGAGGCCACGCGCCTGTTGCTTGATCGCCGGATCATCGAGGTTGATATGTTCAACGAAGGCATCGGCGATCAGTTGGACGCGGGGCGAGGCGAAGGTATCGCTGGGTGAATCGCCAGGCGGTGTCTGTTCTGTGTCAAGCGTGGTTTGACCGGCGCTGGGGGTGAACACCTTTGTTTCAGAGACGATATTCGCCTTCCGTGAAGAGCCAGGCTGTGCCTGCCACTGCGGAATACTGCGGATAGCGCCGGCGTTGAAGTCGATCTCATAGGCCGTGGTCACCCCACCGCGCTCGATCCTTACCAGTAGTTCTTCGCCTTTGGGCAGCTCGGTTTTGTCACTGAACAAACCCAGCCCAAGTTTATGGGCGTGATTTTGATAAAAAGTGACGTTGCCATATTCAAAGTTTTTTCGGTCGTCTGCCGGCAACTGGCTGATCAAGTGCTTGATATACGTGCCGACGGCGTTCTTCTTTTCCTCGATCACCTGCTTGAATTGCGACTCGAACGCCGTGGCCACCCCAAACTCGGGATTGGCGTTCAACGCCCCCACGGGGATACGGCTGTCACGGGAGCCGTAGACCGCGTCGGGTCCAACGTCCATCATCGCGACATCCAGCAGCGAGTGCACGCCCGGCACCTGATTTCTACGCCGGATATCCCCGCCCGGCATATGGGTGACGCGAATCAAGGGTTCTTCGAACAGCGCCTCCTTGTCGGGAAAGCGTTGTTTCAGCTCGGCCAATGCCATCGCTTTACGGGACGGGATGTCTTTGTCGAAGGCCTCTGAGGCGGCCAGCATCACGGACTGGCGTTCGCTGAAGCGAGTCACCAGGTTGTTCAGTTCATCGGACGCGTACAGATGCTCGGCTTTTTTCTCCAGCAGGCCATTGGCCGTGCCCCAATCGATCAAGGCGTTACGTTGAGCGGTGTTCGTCATGTTCACGTCTGCGCCGCTGGCGTGTTCGGCTTCCAGCATGACCGCGGCGAAGCTCATATTGGCGACCCGGCCGGGTATGTGCGCGTCGACCATCGTCGCGGCGATTGCGAGGTTGACCCAGGCCGGGCTGCCAAAGGTCACGCTGTCGGGAATGTCCTTGACCAGAAATACCGGCGCACGACCCGCCAGCAGCAGCTGGGCGGCTGCGCCAGCCAGTTCTGGGCTGGTTTTACCCTGAGCCACCAGGTGTTGGCGCAGGGCATCGACGATTTGGGTGGCCGACTTGCCCCTGAGTGAGTCGTCGGCCAGGTCGAAGCCGGCCACGTTGTTGCGTTGGGGGGCGGTGATGGACTCTGGGTCCAGCTGCAGTATCACGGCCGCGAGCAGGTAATCGAGGCTGCTGCTATCGGTGGCAATGCCCTGCATCTGTTCCTGAAGCGCGTGGCCCAATGATTGTGCTTCTGGCGAACTGACAAGGGCGTTCAACGTCGCGCCCGGGCTCGTCAGCGCTTCGGCCGCGAGAGGGGTTCGATGCCGCAGGAACTCCAGTATCCCGCCAGTGGTGTGCTTGAGCGGCTGTTTTTGCCCAAGAGGGTCGGTGTAATCCAGGGTGCGGGTGCGCAAGCGCTGTTGCTCATCGGCGCTCAAGGGCACCGGCCAGCTGAGGGCGCCGCCCAGGTTACCCAACGGGTGCGCCTGGGATCGGGCGGCCATGGCGTCCGACAGCCCGGTCAGGGATAAATGGCTATAGGGTGAAAGCAATCCTCCCTGGCGATTGATAAAGCTATCCACGCTGGTGCTGCCGCCGACTTCGCTGTGATAAGCCGAGTCGGGGTGAACGTCCATCGGCGTGGTCTTGAGGGCTGCCTGCACGGCCGGGGTGGAGGCGTCAGGCCCAAGCCGCAGGGCGATTTCGTTGAGTTTGTCGGCGAGTGTTTTGAGGTTGTGATAATGCCCCAGCTTCGCCTTGAGGCTGGCGCTTTGCGCGACGGTGACGCTGGCTGGCGGCTGCACCGTTGGCGCGGGCGAATCGTGGCTGGGGACGGGTGTCAACGTCGGCGGTGTAGCGGCGGGTATTGCGGGTGGCGTGGAGAGCGGCATCAATGAAACGCTGGGGAGGGTTTGCAAGGAAATAGTCATACGAGCACCGTTTTGTTGAACAGAAGGTGAGCGCCTTTCTCGCGGAGTTTCCTTATTCCCAAGACGCTTTAGTCTGTGGAAAGGCTGATCAACCAGGTTCCGGTTCAGCACGGGCGGAGTGTGAGCAACTGAAACTGCGACGGGATGTGGGCGGTGTTCAGGGTGCCGTTGCCCGATTACGCCGTTTCGGGTTGCAGCGGTTTATGGCAGAAAAATAGCGTTCAACCGCAACTTTGGGGCAAACTCCCGGTTTTTCCGCATTTGGCCAAGGCATGCCCATGACTCCCGCGTCGATCGTCGATGAAAAGAGCTTTCGTAAGCTGTTGAGCCGCAACGTCGCACTGCCCCTCGGTGTAGGTGTGCTCAGCGCGGTGTTTTTTGTGTGCCTGATCACTTATTTGTTGTCGGTGATCCAGTGGGTAGAGCACACCGACCGGGTCATCAATAACCTCAACGAAACGTCCAAGCTGACGGTTGACCTGGAAACCGGCATGCGCGGCTTCCTGATCACCGGCGACGAGCATTTCCTCGACCCCTATGAAGTGGCCAAGCCGCGGATCATTGCTGACTTACACAATTTGCAGGAACTGGCGGCGGACAACCCCCAGCAGGTAGATCGCCTCAAGCGTCTGGAAAGCCTGCAACTGGAGTGGAACAACTACGCCCAGTCGATGATTGATATGCAGCGCGAGAACGGCGACTACCGCAGCGCGGTGAAAGCCGGCCGGGGTAAACGCCTGACCGATGAGATTCGCAATGAATACGACGATGCGGTGGCGATGGAGCAACAGTTCCGGATTACCCGCAACGCGGAAGTCACCCGTACCACCCTCATCAGCGTCACCCTGTACTTGGTGTTCGTGCTGGGGCTGAGTGGCTTTCTGGCTTACATTGGTCGTAAAAATTTACTAGCACTTTCAGATAGTTATAGTGCGAACTTCGCGTCGCAACAGAAGATCGCACTGCGTCTGGAGCAACAAGCTTGGCTGCGCAATGGCCAGACCGAACTGGCCGAACAGGTGCTCGGTCAACTGACCCTGAACATGTTGGGGCGCAATATCCTGCAGTTCTTTGCCCAGTACATGGGCTCGGTGGTGGCGGCGCTGTATGTGCGTGAAGAGCACGGCGGCCTCAAGCGCGTGGCCGCCTATGGTTTCTCCCGCGAGCAGGAGCAGCAGGAGCAGGCGATCTACAGCGACGAAGGCATCGTGGGGCAGGCCGCCCAGCTCGGTCGCCTGATTCGCCTGGACGACGTGCCGGTGGATTACTTCAAAGTGAGTTCCGGCCTGGGCGAAGGCACGACCCGTAGCGTGCTGGTGGTGCCGACCAGCGATGACGACCGGATCAACGGCGTGATCGAACTGGGTTTCCTGCGCCCGCTGCAGGAGCGCGACATCGAACTGCTGGAACTCATCGCCGGCAATATCGGTACCTCCATCGAAGCCGCCCGCTATCGCCAGCGCTTGCAGGAAGTGCTGGCCGAGACCCAGCAGCTCAACGAAGAGCTGCAAGTGCAGCAGGAAGAGCTCAAGACCGCCAACGAAGAGTTGGAAGAGCAATCGCGCATCCTCAAGGAGTCCCAGGCCCACCTGGAAACGCAACAGGCGGAACTCGAGCAGACCAACGAGCAATTGGCCGAGCAGACGCTTACCCTGGCCGAGCAGCGCGATGCCATGGACCGCAAGAACGTCGAGCTCAACCAGGCCCAGCTTGAGCTGGAAGACCGCGCCGACGAGTTGCAACGCTCGAGCAAGTACAAATCAGAATTCCTCGCCAACATGTCCCACGAACTGCGCACGCCGCTGAACAGCTCGCTGATCCTGGCCAAGTTGCTGGCGGAGAACCCTCAGGAAAACCTCAGCGCCGAGCAAGTCAAGTTTGCCGAGTCGATCTATTCCGCCGGCAATGACCTGCTCAACCTGATCAACGACATCCTCGATATCTCCAAGGTCGAAGCCGGCAAGCTGGAAATGCGCCCGGAAAACTCCAGCGTGGCGCGCCTGGTCGATGGCCTGCGCGGGATGTTCGAGCCGCTGGCGGCTGATCGCAAGCTGGGGTTCCAGGTACAGGTGCAGGAAGGTACGCCGACCATGCTCTTTACCGATCGCCAGCGCCTGGAGCAGATTCTCAAGAACCTGCTGTCCAATGCGGTCAAGTTCACCGAGCAGGGCCAGGTCAGCCTGTCGGTGTCCCGCGCGCCGGGGGAGGGCGTCGCCTTTACCGTGCGCGATTCCGGGATAGGCATCGCCCCGGACCAGCAGGAGAGCATCTTCGAAGCCTTCCGTCAGGCCGATGGCACCACCAATCGCCGGTATGGCGGCACCGGCCTGGGCTTGTCGATTTCCCGCGACCTGGCCGCGTTGCTCGGCGGTTATATCAGCGTCACCAGCGAACCTGGCAAGGGCAGCACGTTCACCCTGGTCATCCCGGAGCAGTACGTCGAACGCGAGGAAGACGCTGCGCCTATCGAGCAACCGCGCCAGGTGATTGCCGCCCCGGCGCCCAAGCCCATCGCGGTCTCGCCCCTGCCGGTGGCCGATGCCACACAGATCCCGCGCTTTGCCGACGACCGTGAGAAAGCGCCGTTCGCCACGCGCTGCATCCTGGTGGTGGAAGACGAACCGAACTTCGCGCGCATCCTGTTCGACCTCGCCCATGAGTTGGGCTACCACTGCCTGGTAGCCCATGGCGCGGATGAGGGTTACAGCCTGGCCGAGGAGTACATCCCCGACGCGATCCTGCTCGACATGCGCCTGCCGGACCATTCCGGGCTGACGGTGCTGCAACGCCTCAAGGAACACGCCAATACCCGCCACATCCCGGTGCATGTGATCTCCGTGGAAGACCGCGTCGAAGCCGCCATGCACATGGGCGCCATCGGTTACGCGGTGAAACCTACCACCCGCGAAGAGCTCAAGGAGATATTCACGCGCCTGGAAGCCAAGCTGACCCAGAAGGTCAAGCGCGTGCTGCTGGTGGAAGACGATGACCTGCAGCGCGAGAGCATTGCCCGCCTGATCGGCGACGATGACATCGAGATCACCGCCGTCGGCTTTGCCCAGGAAGCCCTCGACCTGCTGCGCACGAACATCTACGACTGCATGATCATCGACCTCAAGTTGCCCGACATGCTCGGCAACGAGCTGCTCAAGCGCATGGCCACCGAGGATATCTGCTCGTTCCCGCCGGTGATCGTCTACACCGGGCGCAACCTGACCCGCGACGAAGAGGCCGAGCTGCGCAAGTATTCGCGCTCGATCATCATCAAGGGCGCCCGTTCGCCGGAGCGCCTGCTCGACGAAGTCACACTCTTTTTGCACAAAGTCGAATCGCAGCTGTCCCATGAACGCCAGAAGATGCTCAAGACCGCGCGCAGCCGCGACAAGGTCTTCGAAGGGCGCAAGATCCTGTTGGTGGACGACGATGTGCGCAACATCTTCGCCCTGACCAGCGCCCTGGAGCACAAAGGCGCCGTGGTGGTGATCGGGCGTAACGGCCATGAAGCCATCGCCAGGCTCAATGAAGTCGATGATATCGACCTGGTGCTGATGGACGTGATGATGCCGGAAATGGACGGTTACGAGGCCACCGCCCTGATCCGCCAGGACCCGCGCTGGAAGAAGCTGCCGATCATCGCCGTGACGGCCAAGGCCATGAAGGACGATCAGGAGCGTTGCCTGGCGGCCGGCTCCAACGATTACCTGGCCAAGCCGATTGACCTGGATCGCCTGTTCTCGCTGATTCGCGTCTGGTTACCGAAGATGGAACGTATTTAAGTGGAACGCAGTTTTTTGGAAAAAAGCAGTGATATTGAGCTGCGCCTGCTGATTGAGGCGATCTACCTCAAGTACAGCTATGACTTTCGCGACTACTCCGGTGCGTCGGTCAAACGCCGTGTGGCCCACGCCCTGCGCCAGTTTGAATGCGCGACGATTTCGGCGTTGCAGGAGCGCGTCCTGCACGATCCGGCAGCGTTCATGCAATTGCTGCAGTTTTTGACGATTCCGGTCAGCGAGATGTTTCGCGACCCGTCGCACTTCCTCGCGATCCGCCAGGAAGTGGTGCCGCTGCTCAAGACTTATCCGTCGATCAAGATCTGGATCGCCGGTTGCAGCACCGGGGAGGAGGTGTACTCCATGGCGATCCTGCTGCGCGAAGAAGGGCTGTTGGAACGCACCATCATCTACGCCACCGACATCAACCCGGCATCGCTGGATAAGGCCAAGCAGGGGATTTTTTCCCTGGAGAATGTGCGTGCCTATACCGCCAACTACCAGCAGGCCGGTGGGCAGCGTTCCTTTGCTGATTACTACACGGCGGCTTACGATCATGCGATCTTCGACAAGACGTTGCGCGAGAATGTCACGTTCGCCGATCACAGCTTGGCAACCGACAGTGTGTTCTCAGAAACTCAATTAATTTCATGTCGCAATGTATTGATTTACTTCAATAAAAAATTGCAGGATCGGGCGTTTGGATTGTTTCATGAGTCGCTGTGTCATCGTGGCTTCCTGGTGCTGGGCAGCAAGGAAACCCTGGATTTTTCTGCCTACAACAAGCAATTCGAGCCCTTGGTCAAACAGGAACGGATCTACCGGAAATCATGAACGACGCTGCCGCCAACCCCATGTGTGGGATAGAAGCCATCGTCGTCGGCGCGTCCGCCGGCGGCGTGGAGGCGTTGCTGAGTATTTTTGGCGATCTGCCGCAGGCCTTCGGGCTGCCGATCATTGCCGTACTGCACCTGCCGGACGAGCGCCGTAGCCAGTTGGCGGAAGTGTTTGCGCGACGTTTGCAGATTCCGGTACGCGAAGGGCAGGACAAGGAAGTGATCCAACCGGGCACCTTGTACTTCGCCAGCCCCGGCTATCATTTGTCGGTGGAGCATGACCGCAGCCTGTCTTTGAGCCAGGAAGACCGGGTACACCATTCCCGGCCCGCCATCGATTACCTGTTCGCCTCGGCCGGCGATGTCTACGGCAAGCGCCTGCTGGCCATACTGCTGACCGGTGCGAACCAGGACGGCGCCCAAGGGCTGGCCCACGTCAAGCAATCGGGCGGTATCACTGTCGTACAGGACCCCGACGAAGCACGAATTGCCGTGATGCCGCGGGCGGCCCTGGCCCTGCACACGCCTGATCATATTCTGACCTTGAGCCGCATTGCCTCATTGCTGGCTTCCCTGGAATCTTCCCCATGTTAAGTACTATCCAGGCCAAACTGCTGATCGTCGACGATCTGCCGGAAAACCTGCTGGCCCTCGAAGCGCTGATCAAGCGCGAGGACCGCCAGGTCTTCAAGGCCTTGAGCGCCGACGAGGCCTTGTCCCTGTTGCTGGAGCACGAGTTCGCCATGGCGATCCTCGATGTGCAGATGCCCGGCATGAACGGTTTCGAGTTGGCCGAGCTGATGCGCGGCACCGAAAAGACCAAGAACATTCCGATCGTATTCGTCAGCGCCGCCGGCCGCGAACTCAACTATGCCTTCAAAGGTTATGAAAGCGGAGCCGTGGACTTCCTGCACAAGCCGCTGGATATCCATGCGGTGAAGAGCAAGGTCAATGTGTTCGTCGACCTGTACCGCCAGAGCAAGGCGATGAAACAGCAGGTGGAAGCGCTGGAGCGCAGCCGCCGCGAACAGGAGTTGCTGCTGACACGCCTGCAGGCCACTCAGGCTGAGTTGGAGCAGGCGGTACGCATGCGCGATGACTTCATGTCGATCGTCGCCCACGAAGTCCGCACGCCACTCAACGGGCTGATTCTCGAAACCCAACTGCGCAAGATGCACCTGGCCCGGGACAACGCCGCCGCGTTCACCCTGGACAAGATGCGCGCCATGGTCGACCGCGATGAGCGGCAGATCCAGAGCCTGATCCGGCTGATCGAAGACATGCTCGACGTGTCGCGCATCCGCACCGGCAAACTGTCGATTCGTCCGGCGCGCTTCGACCTCACGCAACTGGTGCGCAACCTGCTGGAAAACTTCGCGCCGCAAGTGGCCGCCGCCGAGTCGTCCATGCAACTGGAGGCGGAAGGTCCGGTGGAAGGCAGCTGGGATGAATTCCGCATCGAGCAAGTGGTGTCCAACCTGCTGACCAACGCCTTGCGCTATGGGGCCAAGAGCCCGGTGGGCGTGCGGGTGTACAGCGAACACGGCGAAGCACGGCTGGAGGTGCGGGACCACGGGATCGGCATCAGCGCCGATAATCAGAAGCGCATTTTCCAGCAGTTCGAACGCGTGTCCGCCAGCCATGTGGCCGCCGGTCTGGGCCTCGGGCTGTTTATTTCCGAACAGATCGTCGCGGCCCATGGCGGTACCATCGAGGTGGAGAGCCAGATAGGCGAGGGCGCCCTGTTCCGGGTGTGCCTGCCCCTGGACGCGTCGGCGTGAAAACAATCGTCACTTCGACGCAACCTCTGCGTGACTGCATGGTCGTAAGTGCAGCAATTGACCGGACAAAGGCTTCCCATGAGTGAAGATGCACAAGATGTCGTTCTGATCGTCGAGGACGACGAATCGATTATGTTTGTCCTGGATGAATACCTCAAAGGCCTGGGCTATCGGGTATTGAAGGCGATCAATGGGGAGCAGGCTTTTGAAATCCTCGCCAGTAAACCGCACTTGGACCTCATGGTGACGGACTATCGCCTGCCTGGCGGCGTCACCGGCGTGCAGATCGCCGAGCCGGCGGTGAAGTTGCGCCCGGAGCTGAAGGTGATTTTTATCAGTGGCTACCCGCAGGAAATTCGTGACTGCGACAGCCCGATCACACGCAAGGCGCCGATCCTGGCCAAGCCGTTCGACCTGGATACGCTGCAAGAACATATCCTGCGGTTGTTGGCGTGACACCTGCATGTGTCAGTCCAACAACCGCTGATGCCCCTGGCCGGTCAGGATTACCAGGCAAGCACCTCGTCCTTTGCATGTGAATCAAGTACCCGTGCGGGGTTGGTTCCCTCGAAGAGCTCAAACGATCCATCGGGTTTTATGTCAATACGGTTGGCCGTTGCGATCGTAGTGGACGCCGGGTATTTGTTTGCGATGTTGAACAGCACTTGTTCACCGGCGTCACCTTGTTTCAGAGCGATGCCTAATCCCGGAATGGTCCGGACATAATCGCCGCCCACATAAATCACTTTGCTTGTCTGGTCTAACGATCCCTCCAGTTGTTTCAGCACGCGCTGTTGTTCTGTCGTCGGCACGCCGCCTTGGAAGTGCATTAATGTTCGTTTCTGGTAGACACCCTCTTTCAAGTCGGTAAGCACCGCCAGGGCCGTACAATCACTGATGCCACTGGTGCTGATGATTGCGGTCGGGTCAGTGACGGTGACGTCCTTGTAATCCGACATAGCGATGTGGTGGGTCGGGGCGGGGGGCTTCAGGTGAGTAACCGTCGTCGGGATGGATTCTTCATAAAGCCGTTTGACCGGTCTGTCATGAAGACTCGCGGTGCTTATCCACGACTCGTGATGGTCGCTGATCTTGAATTCAAGTTTTTTGGGGTCATTGCTATAAGTTTTGTATTGGACCGGCAGCTTCTTGTCATTGAATATTTTTTCGAGACCACGCCTCATCATGGCCTCGCTTGAAAACTCGGCCACTCCAACATTCGGGTCGTAAAAAAAGAACTTCTTACCGTCGCCATCCGGCACGGACCCGGCCACCATCGCATGGCCGGGAGAGTCGATCATCACGGTCTTGCCCCCAGGCGCATTGGCCAGTTCCGTAATCATGTCCTGATACGTTACCTGGCGCTGTGGGTTACCGGCGTGAAACATGAACGGTGTACTGATGCTTTTTTGCACATCGTCTAATGTGCGAGCAAATACTCGCGACCCCTCAGCCCGCGGATTGGCGGCGGCAACGTACAGGTTGTCAATAAATACGCGTTCTTTTCCTTGCGCCTTGGCCGATGCGAACGTACGCGAGAGAGCGGCGCACTGCCCATCGGAAAGGTGGTTGACCTGGCTAAGGTAGATGGTCTGAGGTACGGGGGTGAACGTTCCTCCGACGGCATTTACGTGGGCGTTGAAATGCTGTGTGCCGTTGAGCCCGTGCTGGACAGCCAGCCTTTCCTGCTGGCGGACCAAGGTGCCCACCTCTTTTGCTGTTTTGTCCGGGCGTAGCGCCAGCTTCATCACGTCTTCTGATTTCATGCCCTTGGCATAGCCTTTAATCAGTTCCGGCGCGCCTTCCTCATAGCCACTCTTAAACGCTGCGCTGGGCGTCACCCCATCGCCCTGGTAACGATCCAGTAGCTTTCCCCAGTCTTTTCGAATTTGAATCGACTCCGGCGAGAGCGCGCGCTGCGTGTTTTGCCACGCATGAAGCTCCTGAGTACCGCCTCGTATTGACGGCTGGAAATCGTCCAGTGCTTTGCCAAACGGGCGTCGGGTCGTCGTATCAAAGGCATACCATTTACCGTCCTGAAGAACCGCGGCACCTTGCAAGGTCTCGCCGGACGTCTTGAAGGTACCCATCGCTGCTGCGTCGTATTGTTTGCTCGCGGCGACCAGGTCGTAGCCAGTGTGGGTGCCGCGTAGGTGCCGGATGTCTTGAATCGTGTCGGTGATGACGCGTTTACCGACGCTTGCCACGCCGCGACCGGTAGCGCGCAGTAAATCCGCTGCGCCGTCCAACGGATTAACCAGGCTGATCGCGCTCAACCCCAGGGTCTTTCCTATATGCAAGGCCTTGCTACCCGCAGACAGGGTCTTGGTTGCAACTTTAGCCAGTTTCCCTGCGGTGGAGGCTCCAACGGTCATGATGCCAAACAGGTCAAGTGATAAGTCGATGATCCCTTCGCCGAGGTTGCCCTCCGTAAAATGCTTGATGGCTGACCGTAATGGGATCAGGTTAAGAAGCAACTCATTTAACTTTTTGTAAAAGGGCACCTCGGACTCAACCGTCGTCACCCCCCGAGCCTCGGCCTCCAGCGCGCCCCATACGCTGCTGACCTTGGCCACCGTGGCACCGATGGCCGCGCTCCGGGGGCTGGCGAAACTGTTCAACGGCCCGGCGGTGTCGGTGTTTTCTTGTAGCAGCTGTTGCCGTACCAGCGGGGAACCTTCATCGGGAATGGACAGTGTGACGGGGACCATGTCGGTATACGGCGTGTTGTTATCGCGCGGTTTTCCGTCTTCTATATGAGCCCCAGGCTGATAACCGGGCTGGAAATCGCCGAGGTCCCCGCGTTTGGTGAGCGTGTTCTTCTGGACATTCAGTTCATAGGTATGGGCAATCCCGTCGCGCATCACTTTCAATAGCACAGGGTTGCCGTCGGCAGCCGGGACCCGGACGATACCGCTGAGCTGATGTTCGCCCTTGAACTCCTTGAAGATCGAAAGGCTTCCGTATTCGATATTCTGCCGGTCCTCCAGCGGCAACTGGGCGATCAGGTGCTTGACCTGCGTGGCGACGCTGCTGTCGAGGGCGCGACCAAACTGTTGGAACTCACTGACGAATTCCCTGCTGATATTTTTCAGGTTTTGCGTCTTGCTCAAGACCTCATCGAGGGTGAAGTTGGGCGTGTTGGCAGCAGAGCGTCCGGGGCCCCTGCGCGGTGGTGTGTAAGGCTCGATCACCCATTGGTTGGGGTGTGACGCGTTGTTGTGCCTGGCCGGGTGGTAGGGCACATTGGGCGGGTTGTGCAGCATGTTCTCCATGTACAAGTCCAATATCGAATAGGGCCCGGGTCGATCTTTATCGTCAGTGTCCAGTACGATGCACTTCAGTTCCAGGCGCGCGTCATCGCCCAAAACTTCGCGCAGTTCGGCCAGGGCCATCTCCTTGCGAGACGCCGGCGCGGGCGTGCGCTGTGCTTCGGAAGCTGTTCGCAGTTCGCCGACCTGTTGGTTAAAGGCGTCGGCGATGGTTTGCATATCTGCAGGCGACGTCACACTTGTGACGATGCTGTTGGTCAGGCCCCATTCCTTGAGCGCGTCATGCTGGGCGACATATTCGATCTGACGCTGAGCCTGGGACACTGGAGCGATATCCGCGTACAGCATGACCTCGCCGTAACTCATGGTGGATGCCCGGCCCGGCGTCTCAGCCTCTATGCGCGCCACCGCGGTACTGAAGCTGACGTGGGCGGGGGAGCCGTGAGTGACCGTGGCGGGGATATCCTTGACCAGCAACTCTGGCGCCTTGGAGGCCAGTTTCAGGTTGGCCTGGATATTGGCTTTTTCCGGTGACGAAGCCTCTTTCGTGACGTAGTACAAATGGTCGGCCACACGCTGGGCCGTCTCTGATAAGGGTTTGCCTTTAAGCTGCTGGCCGGCCAGGTCAAAGCCTGAAATGTGCTTCTGGGGCAAGGTTGCCTGGGTGAATGCATCGGTGTAATTCAGGTTCAAGGCCGCCATTAACCAGTCATTGACGCTGCCTTTGACCGACAGTGTGTTGAACTTGGCCTGGATGGCCGCCCCCAGCGCCTGGCCCCTGGGCGACTGGATGATGCGGTCGAGCAGTTGCCGTGGGTTGCGAAGCTCGTGGGCTTCGACTGCTACACCTGGCATCAACGCTTCCAACACATTGCGGTTGCTCCCCAGGTTCAGGTCACCCACATTGCCGTGCTGCAAGAACGCCAACAGTTGGCGCTGGGTGTCCGTGTCAATCGGCTGCGGCCAGGACAGGGCGCCGCCGTAGTTACCATGGACGGGGCTTCGCGGTGTGGGGGTGAGGAGGAATAGCCTGAGGTTCTCCACTTCCTGTGCGGTGCCGGGTTTTTCAAAGCCGTGGTATTCAAGAAAATCAGCCAGGTTAGCCACGCCTCCTTGCTGCACGCCTCGATCCCGTTCGTATGAGGAGTGGGGGTTCAATTCGAAGGTGGTTTCACGCAGATACGCGGGGACCTGCGACAGCTGAAGGCTGCCTGAGGCAAGCACTGTCCCCAGATGCTTCAACAACACAGTCGCTTGGTGCCGGTTGTTGATGTTCCCCAGCAGCGTCTGCTGCTGTTCGAGTGCGTCCTCGCTGCGCGTTTCCTGGAGCCCAGGGAATACAGCGGGGTCAAGCGGGGCAAAGGTTTTATCGCGCTCCAGCGCGGCGGCGCGTTGCTGGAGTTCGGAAGGGGCGATTCGCGTCGGCTCTTTGTAGAACTGCCCAACCAGCCAGGCCGGCGCACGGTTGGCGCTCTCGGACGACGGAAGGGGAAACGGCCTGTTCCTGTCGGAGATGACCCCTCCGATATTCATTAACGGTTCTCGCACCGCCGACCAGCGCTTGTCCTCGCTCGCACGCAACTGTAAGGGCGCATTGAGCGAAACATCTGGGGTTACACGGTAGGTGACTTGACCACTTTGCGGCAGGATTTTGATCGAGTCGGGCAGGGCTCTGACCGTGAGCCGCCAGTCGAGGAACTCCGGCGACCGAGCGGCATTGCCTAGCAACTTCCACCACTGGCCAAATGTTGAATCCGGCGGAATATCCACCATGATCGCGTTGTCGTGGGCGGGAACGCCGCTGAAGCCCTGCAATGCCTTGCCGTAGTTCTGCGCCAACGCACTGTCGCCCCTGGCCCGGGGGGAATTGCCAGGGGCAGAGAGGTGGGGGCTTTCGCGGTCAGGCTCTACAGCTACCTGCTCGACTGGCTCCAGCGTGTCGCTGGCAATGGAAGAGTGCGGGGGAAAAGCGTGGGCAAGGCTGTTGGAAATCGTCATAGGTGGCGGCTCTATCATCAGGATTGAGGTCCACTGGGTGAAAATTCCAGGTCCCAGTGGTAATCCTTCGTACCCAAGCCCCTTGACCGATTCCATTTTCGAACCGTGGCTTTATTGCACCTTGTTGCCAGTCGCCTCCGCTTGGCTTGCGGCTGCGCGGATCATTTCCCTGACTTTCGCCGTCAAGAGATCAAACGTGAACGGCTTGGTAATCAACTGCATCCCAGGGTCCAGAAAACCACCGCGCACCGCCGCGTGTTCGGCATAGCCGGTGATAAATAGAACCTTGAGTTCCGGCCGAATCTGCCGGCCGATTTCCGCCAGTTGCCGGCCGTTCATGCCCGGCAGCCCGACGTCGCTGATCATCAGGTCAATGCGCTGGTCGGACTCGATGATCGGCAGTGCGGTGTTGGCATCGCTGGCCTCGACAAAGGCATAGCCCAGTTCTTTGAGCACCGCGCTGATCAGTACCCGGACCGCCGGGTCGTCCTCGACGATCAACACTGTTTCACCGGCATTGGCAAAGGGCAGCCGCGCGGGGTTCGCCGCTTCGGCCACGACCATTTCACCGACGAAACGCGGCAGGAACAGGCTGACGGTAGTGCCTTTTCCGACTTCGCTGTGGATCGTCACATGGCCACCGGATTGCCGTGCAAAGCCGTAAATCATCGACAGGCCGAGGCCGGTGCCCTGGCCGATCGGTTTGGTGGTGAAGAAAGGATCGAAGACGCGCCCCATTAAACTTTCCGGGATACCGCAGCCGCTGTCGCTGACGCTCAATTCAACGTAGTCACCGGGTTGCAATGTGCCGTAGGCGGCGGTGAACACGCTGTCGAGATGGCGGTTGCTGGTTTCCACGGTGAGGTTGCCGCCGTTCGGCATGGCATCGCGTGCGTTGATCACCAGGTTGAGCAGCGCGCTTTCCAACTGGTTGGGGTCGGCTTCGGCGGTCCAGAGCGGGTCGCTGAGGCGCATGTCCAGCGCAATGCTTTCATTGATGCTGCGTTGCAACAGTTCGCCCATGGAGGTCACCAGTTGGTTGATCTCGACGGGTTTTGAATCCAGCGACTGCCGCCGGGAGAACGCGAGCAGGCGGTGGGTAAGGCCGGCGGCCCGGTTGGCGGAGGTGACACCCAGGTCGATCAGGCTGTCCAGGTCATCCAGCTTGCCGCGGGAGACGCGCCTGCGCAGTAATTCCAGGCTGCCGATGATGCCGGTGAGCATGTTGTTGAAGTCATGGGCGATGCCGCCGGTCAACTGGCCGACGGCCTCCATCTTCTGCGATTGACGCAGCGCTTCTTCATTGCTGCGCCACTGCGCCGTGCGTTCTTCTACTTGCTGCTCGAGCGTCTCCAGCGTGCGTTGCAAGCGCAGTTCGCTTTCGCTCAGGTCGATCAGCCGGTCGCGCGCATCGTATTGTCGGCGTCGTCCGCGCAGTGCCGCCGTAACCAGGCTGATCAACGTCACAGGATGGAAAGGCCGCTCGAGGAAGGTGACATTGCCCAATAACCCGCTCAGGTGCGAGGAACCGTTCTGCTCGGCGCCGCCGTGATGGGTCATCAATACGATGGGCAAATCCGACCACGCAGGCTGTTGGTGCAAATACCCGAGCAGCGGCTCCAGATCGATGCCGCGCAAGGCTTCGGCAGCAATAATCAGCAGGCCGGCCCCTTCTTCCAGTGCGTTGCACAAGGCCGTCAGGCCCGTGGCGATCACCCCGCTGTACCCGGCCTCGTTGAGCATCATCAGCGCCAACGTGCCGTCGCGGCCCATCGGTGCAAGCACGATGGCGCGCTCGGAGACGGGCGATAGGCTCGTCACTGGCCCTCATCCTTGAGCAGAGGAGAGCCGGCGCCCATGTACGTGGGGATACCGCGCAGTACGCCCTGGAAATTATCGAGCGGCTCGCCGACAGTCATGCCCTGGCTGCTGATGCGGTACTCGCGAATGGTCGATTCATGGGCACCGGTGCGTTTCTTGATGATTGAAATGGCGCGGCGCACCTTGCCCAACGCTTCGAAATAGCGCAGCAGAATGACCGTGTCGGCGAGGTAGGTAATGTCGACGGGCGCCTGCATGTCACCGACCAGGCCGTGCTGGGCGACGGTCATGAACGTGGCGACGCCGCGGCGGTTGAGATACCGCAGCAGTTCGTGCATGTGCAGGATCAGCGCATTTTCTTCCGGCATGGCGGCCTGATAGCCGTTGATGCTGTCGATCACCACGGTCTTGATCCCGCACTCATCCACGCAGCGCCGCACGCGGTGCGAGAACTCGCCGGGGGTCAACTCGGCCGCGTCGACTTGTTCGATCAGCAGGTTGCCGGTGGCTTGCAGCGCGGCGAGGTCGATGCCCATGTTTTTCATGCGCTCGAAGAGCAGGCCCAGTTCCTCATCGAAGATGAACAGCGCGGCTTTTTCGCCCCGCGCCACGGCGGCGGCGGCAAACACCATCGAGATCAGCGACTTGCCGGTGCCGGCGGGGCCGAGGATCAGGCTGCTGGAGCCGGTCTCGACTCCGCCGCCCATCAAGGCATCCATTTCGCGAATGCCGCTGCTCAGGGGCTCGCGCACGTAGCCGCCGCGATGCTCGGCCGCCACCAGCCGCGGGAACACATGCACGCCATCGCCCATGATGGTGAAATCGTGGAAGCCGCCGCGGTACTTTTGGCCGCGGTACTTCACGACCCGCACGCGCCGGCGTTCGGCGCCGTAATTGGGCGTCAGTTCTTCCAGGCGAATCACCCCGTGGGCGACGCTGTGTACGGTTTTGTCGAGGGATTCGGTGGTCAGGTCGTCGAGCAGCAACACCGTGGCGTCGTAACGCACGAAATAGTGCTTGATCGCCAGGATCTGTCGTCGATAACGCAGGGAACTTTGCGCCAGCAGGCGGATTTCGGAGAGGCTGTCGACCACCACGCGGGTTGGCTTGACCCGTTCCACCACTTCAAAGATCTGCCGCGTGGCCTCGCCCAGCTCCAGGTCGGAAGAGTACAACAGGCTTTGCTGTTGTTCGGCATTGAGCAGGCTTTCCGGCGGGGTCAGCTCGAAAATATGGATATTGTCATCCAGATCCCAGCCGTGGGATTTTGCGCCCTGGCGCAATTCACGCTCGGTTTCGGACAAGGTGATATAGAGCGAGCGTTCACCATTTTCTGCCCCTGCCTTCAGGAAGTGCAGGGCGACGGTGGTTTTGCCGGTCCCTGGTTCGCCTTCGAGCAGAAACAGATGGCTGCGGGACAAGCCGCCGCAAAGAATGTCATCAAGACCTTCGATACCGGTGGCCGCCTTTTCGGATAACAGCGCGTTGGACATAGACAAGAAGTGCCCTCAGGTCACATACGAGTAAGGGGTGCGCGCTCGTTCGAGCGCGCTATACCTTCTTGACCCTGGCGTATGAGCGGGGTTCCGCCTTTTCGTCTTTTGCGCGCAATGTCAGCGCCTGGGCGGCGATGCGGCGCGTCTACAGGCCCTGTTGCAGCGCCGGATCATCCGGGTTTTGTTGCTCCAACTGCGCCAGCAGCACCTGAACGTTCTGCAATTGACCGCTTTCTTTCCAGTAGCTGACCAGCAGCACCCGCGCCTTGCGATTGGCCGGGTGGCGCTGGATGATTTCTTCCAACTGGCGCTGGGCGGCTTCGAGTTCTTCCTGGGCGTGCAGGGTGGTGGCCAGGTCGTAACGGTAATCCTGATTGCTCGGTTCCAGTTCCACTGCCTTGGACAGGCCGAGCAAGGCGTAAGCACGCTCGCCATGGTGCAGCAACCACATGCCCAGGGCGTGTTGCAGGTACGCGGACTCGGGGTGCGCCGCGAGCTGGCGGGCCAGCAGTTGGCGGGACTCGTCGGTCTTGCCTTGTTTATCCAGCAGTTCGATTTGCGCAACCACGGCTTGCAGGTTGTCCGGCTGCAGGCGCATCGCTTGCTCCAGGGCGTTCTGCGCCTCCGGCAACAGCGCGCTGTGGATGTACAGGCGCGCCAGCTGGAGCCAACCTTCGGCGGTTTCAGGTTGCGCCTTGAGCTTCTTCACGAACTCATCGAGTACCTGCTGCAAGGGCCCGAAATACAGGCCGAGGGTGTCGGGCGAGAGGCCAAGCAATGCGTTGGCGGCGGCAAAGCGCACGTCTTGTTGCGGATCGTCGAGCAACGGCCCGAGCAGCAGCGTGCGCTGGCCCGTGGGCACCAGGCCGACGATGCTGTGAATCGCCGCTTCACGCACCTGCGGCGAGTCATCGGCCAGGTCCTTGTCGGCGAGCTTCAGTGCCTGGGGGCTGGGGTAATTGGGCAGCTCGGCGTGCAAGGCCACACGACGCTCGTCGGACAAGTCCGGCCGGGCCAGTTGCTGGTACAGCACGCGGGCGGCGCCCGGTTCGCCGTTGCGCGCCTGTTTCAAGGCTTTCGCGTAGCCATGGGCAATGGCGGGCGGCACGGCCACCGGGGTGGAACGGGAGAAATACCAGGTGATCAGCACAATCAACAACAGGGCGCACAGGCCGATGATGGAGTAACGGCGTGACTTTGACATGCAGGCGTCCGAGAGCTTAGGCAGCTAGGGCAAAGCTCTCAGCTTCGGTCAGACCACGGCGAGTGTCAAACCTGTATCAGGTCAGCACGTATTCCACCGGCTCCAGGGCAGGCGGCAAGGCCGTTTCGCCGAGGGCCGCCAGGATCTCGCGCTCCAGGGTCCGCACGATCGCGTTGCAGGGCAGGTCGTTCTCATCGAAGCCGAAGGGGTCCTCCAGGTCGTCGCCGATTTCGTCGAGGCCAAAGAAGGTGTAGCTGACGATTGCGGTGAACACCGGTGTCAGCCAGCCCAGCGGTTCGGCCATGGCAAACGGCAACAGAATGCAGAACAGGTAAATGGTGCGGTGCAGCAGCAGGGTGTAGGGGAAGGGCAGCGGTGTGCTTTTGATCCGCTCGCACGCTGCCTGCACCTGGGTCAGGCTGACCAGTCGGGTTTCCAGCTGGGTGTAGCGCCATTCACTGATCACGCCCCGTTCGGCCAGCCCGGAAAACCGCGCGCCGAGCTGTTGCAGTACCTGGTCCGGGAGGTTGGGATGGCCTGATTCGACGTCGATCCAGGGCTTCACCGCTCGCGCCTCATCTTCCAGGCGCAGGCGCGCGATCAATCCATGGACAAAGCCGCACAGGCCGCGCAGCAGCCCGGCCCGCTCCAGCGGGTCGCTGAATACCTGGGTTTCACGGATCAGTGAGCGCACTTCGATGGTCATCTGCCCGAGTTGCTTGCGGCCTTCCCACCAGCGGTCGTAGCAAGCGTTGTTGCGAAAACTCATGAAGATCGACAGCGACAGCCCGAGCAAGGTGAACGGCGTGGCATTGACCTTGGAGAAATACGCCGGGTGCAGGGTTTCCACCAGCACGATGACCGAGGCCAGCAACGTGACCAGCAGGCTGCGCAGGGCGATGCGCTTGGCGATCGAGCCCTTGAGCGAAAACAGAATGCCCAGCAGGTTGGGTTTGGGGCGAACGATCATCGGGGGGCTTCTTCGGTGGCGCAGGCCATCAGGTTAGAAGCTGGCGGACGGCGCGTCCAATCGCTTGGGCCGACCGCTTGATCGGCGGGGTCTATGATCAAACGGCATTGGCCAAACCAGTCAGGCATGTTGGTGGCTTTGACCATTGCTGCTGCAGCGCTCTAGAGCGACTATTTCCGCGGTTCTTGTCCGAAAAAACGTCCTGAAAATAAAAATACTGAAGGATTTGAAGCGATGCGTGACTATTTGGCTGCCACTACCGAGTTCGATTACCAACACACCGTCGACAGCACCTTGGCCGGTAACCTGCAAGGCCTCAATGCCTGCGTGGAATGCTGCGACCGGCATGCGTTACCAGGGCGCATTGCGCTGTTCTGGGAAGGCAAGGATGGGCGCAGTGCCACATCCACCTTCAGCGACTTGCAAGACCAGGCCGCACGCTTCGCCAATTTCCTGCTGGCCCAGGGCGTCAAACGCGGCGACAGAGTGGCCGGCCTGTTGCCACGCACCGCCGAATTACTGGTGGTGGTCCTTGCGACCTGGCGCATCGGCGCTGTCTACCAACCGTTGTTCACCGCCTTCGGCCCCAAGGCCATTGAGCATCGCCTGAACAGTTCCGGCGCGGCCGTGGTGGTCACCGATGCGGTGAACCGGCCCAAGCTCGCGCAAGTGGAGGGCTGCCCGACGATCGTCACGGTCACTGGCGCCAAGGGCGAAGGCCTGGTACGCGGTGATTTCAGCTTCTGGGCCGAGCTGGCCACCTATTCCAACCACTGCGAGCCGGTGCTGCTGGGCGCTGACGACCCGTTCCTGCTGATGTTCACCTCGGGCACCACCGGCCCGTCGAAAGCGCTGTCGGTGCCGCTCAAGGCCATTGTTGCGTTCCAGAGCTACACCCGCGACGCGGTGGACCTGCGCCCCGAAGACGCATTCTGGAACGTTGCCGACCCGGGCTGGGCCTATGGCATCTATTTCGGCGTGACCGGACCGTTGTCCATGGGCCACCCGATTACTTTCTACGATGGCCCGTTCACCCTCGAAAGCACCTGCCGGGTGATCAATAAATACGGAATCACCAACCTGACCGGCTCGCCGACCGCGTATCGCCTGTTGATTGCCGGCGGCGAGCAATTCGCCCGCTCGATCAAGGGCAAGCTGCGTACTGTCAGCAGCGCCGGCGAGCCGCTGAACCCGGAAGTGATCCGCTGGTTTGCCGACAACCTGGGGGTGACCATCCATGACCATTACGGCCAGACCGAGTTGGGCATGGTGCTGTGCAACCACCATGGCCTGGAACACCCGGTGCATGTCGGTTCGGCGGGTTTTGCCTCGCCAGGGCATCGCATCGTTGTGCTGGACGACGCTCACCAGGAATTGCCCGCCGGCCAGCCAGGGATTCTCGCCGTCGACCGTGAGCAATCGCCGATGTGTTGGTTCGCCGGCTATGACGGCGTGCGGACCAAGGCGTTTGTCGGCAAGTACTACCTCAGCGGCGACACCGTCGAACTGAACCCGGACGGCAGCATCAGCTTCGTCGGGCGCAGTGACGATGTGATCACCACTTCCGGCTACCGCGTCGGCCCGTTCGATGTGGAAAGCGCGCTGGTCGAACACCCGGCGGTGGTGGAAGCGGCGGTCGTCGGCAAGCCCGACGCGGAACGCACCGAACTGGTGAAAGCCTTCGTGGTGATCAACGAACAGTTCCGCGCCACCCCCGAGCTGGCCGAGGAATTGCGCCTGCATGTACGCCAGCGCCTGGCCGCGCATGCCTACCCGCGGGAAATCGAATTTGTCAGCGACTTGCCCAAGACCCCGAGCGGCAAGCTGCAGCGCTTCATTTTGCGTAATCAGGAAATCGCCAAGGCGCAAGCCGTGTTGGCCTGATCCACTTTTCAAGGAAACAACGATGCAGATTGCAAACAAGGTTTTTCTGGTCAGCGGCGGCGCGTCGGGCCTCGGCGCAGCCACCGCTGACATGCTGGTCGCCGCCGGCGCCAAGGTGATGCTGGTGGACCTGAACGCCGATGCCGTCGCGGCCAAGGCCAAACAACTGGGCGACAACGCCCGCAGCGCGGTGGCGGACATCAGCCAGGAAGCCGCTGCCGAAGCCGCCGTGCAGGCCACCGTTGCGGCCTTTGGGGGCTTGCACGGGCTGGTGAACTGCGCCGGTGTGGTACGTGGCGAGAAGATCCTCGGCAAGAACGGCCCCCATGGCCTGGCCAGCTTTGCCCAGGTGATCAACGTCAACCTGATCGGCAGCTTCAACCTGCTGCGCCTGGCCGCTGCGGCCATCGCAGAAACCCAGGCAGACGCCGACGGTGAGCGCGGCGTGATCATCAATACCGCGTCGGTAGCTGCGTTTGACGGGCAGATCGGCCAGGCAGCGTATGCCGCGTCCAAAGGTGCGATCGCCAGCCTGACCCTGCCCGCCGCGCGCGAATTGGCGCGCTTCGGCATTCGGGTGATGACCATCGCCCCCGGCATTTTCGAAACCCCGATGATGGCCGGCATGACCCCGGAAGTCCGCGATTCCCTGGCCGCTGGCGTGCCGTTCCCGCCACGCCTGGGCAAACCGAGCGAATACGCCGCGTTGGTTCGACACATCATTGAAAACAGCATGCTCAATGGCGAGGTGATCCGTCTCGACGGCGCCTTGCGCATGGCAGCCAAGTAAGAGAGGAAGCGTCATGAGTGATCCCATCGTAATTGTCAGCGCCGCACGCACCCCCATGGGCGGGTTCCAGGGCGATCTCAAAGGCCTGACCGCGCCGCAACTGGGCTCCGCGGCGATTCGCGCCGCCGTCGAGCGTGCCGGCATCGCCAGCGATGCCGTGGATGAAGTGCTGTTCGGCTGTGTACTGCCGGCCGGCCTCGGCCAGGCCCCGGCACGCCAGGCCGCGCTTGGCGCCGGGCTGGACAAGGCCACCCGCTGCACCACCCTCAACAAAATGTGCGGCTCGGGCATGGAGGCGACGATGCTTGCCCATGACTCGCTGCTGGCCGGCAGCGTTGATGTGGTGATTGCCGGCGGCATGGAAAGCATGTCCAACGCGCCGTACCTGCTGGACCGCGCACGCAGCGGCTACCGCATGGGCCACGGCCGCGTGCTCGACCATATGTTCCTCGACGGCCTGGAAGACGCTTACGACAAAGGCCGCCTGATGGGCACCTTTGCCGAGGACTGCGCACAACATAACGGCTTTACCCGCGAGGCCCAGGATGCGTTTGCCATTGCATCCCTGAGCCGCGCACAAACGGCGATCAGCAATGGCAGCTTCGCGGCCGAGATCGTCCCGGTGCAGGTCACAGTGGGCAAGGAGCAAAAAACCATCCTGCATGATGAGCAACCACCCAAAGCCAAGCCGGAGAAGATCGCCAGCCTGAAGCCGGCGTTCCGTGAAGGGGGCACAGTGACTGCGGCCAACTCCAGTTCGATTTCCGACGGTGCGGCGGCCTTGCTCCTGATGCGTCAGTCCGAGGCGCACAAGCGCGGGCTGCAACCCTTGGCGGTGATCCGTGGGCATGCGGCGTTTGCCGATGAGCCGGGCCTGTTTCCGGAGGCGCCGGTGGGGGCGATCCGCAAGTTGATGAGCAAGACCGGCTGGAACCTGGGCGACGTGGACCTGTTCGAAATCAACGAAGCCTTTGCCGTGGTCAGCCTGATCACCATGAGCAAGCTGGAGATCCCCCACGACAAGGTCAACATTCATGGCGGCGCCTGTGCCCTGGGCCACCCGATCGGCGCCTCAGGCGCGCGGATTCTGGTGACGCTGCTGTCGGCCCTGCGCCAGAAAGGCCTCAAGCGTGGCGTCGCCGCCATCTGCATCGGCGGCGGTGAAGCCACGGCCATGGCAGTCGAATGCCTGTATTAAGGATTGAACATGCTGCCCAATGACGAACAACTGCAAATCAGCGACGCGGCCCGACAATTCGCCCAGGAACGCCTGAAACCGTTCGCGGCCGAGTGGGACCGCGAGCACCGCTTTCCCAAGGAGGCCATCGGCGAAATGGCCGAGCTGGGCTTCTTCGGCATGCTGGTGCCGGAACAGTGGGGCGGTTGCGACACCGGCTACCTGGCCTACGCCATGGCCCTGGAAGAAATCGCCGCCGGTGACGGGGCCTGCTCGACCATCATGAGCGTACACAACTCGGTGGGCTGCGTGCCGATCCTCACGTTCGGCAACGATCAGCAGAAAGAGCAGTTCCTCAAGCCTCTGGCCAGCGGCGCGATGCTCGGCGCCTTCGCGTTGACCGAGCCGCAGGCCGGTTCCGATGCCAGCAGCCTGAAAACCCGTGCGCGCCGCGAAGGCGACCACTATGTGTTGAACGGCTGCAAACAATTCATCACCTCCGGGCAAAACGCCGGCATCGTGATTGTGTTTGCCGTCACCGACCCGGCGGCGGGCAAGCGCGGCATCAGCGCGTTTATCGTGCCGACGGATTCGCCGGGCTACACGGTGGCGCGGGTCGAGGACAAGCTGGGCCAGCATGCGTCGGACACTTGCCAGATCCTGTTCGAAGACGTCAAGGTGCCGCTCGCCAATCGTCTGGGGGAGGAGGGCGAAGGCTACCGCATCGCCCTGGCCAACCTCGAAGGCGGGCGGGTCGGCATTGCCTCGCAATCGGTGGGCATGGCCCGCGCCGCCTTTGAAGCGGCGCGCGACTATGCCCGCGAGCGCGAAAGTTTTGGCAAAACCTTGATCGAACACCAGGCCGTGGCCTTCCGCCTGGCGGACATGGCCACGCAAATCGCCGTCGCGCGGCAAATGGTGCATTACGCCGCCGCCCTGCGCGACAGCGGCAAACCGGCGCTGGTCGAGGCGTCCATGGCCAAGCTGTTCGCCTCGGAAATGGCCGAGAAAGTCTGCTCCGCCGCCTTGCAAACCTTGGGCGGTTACGGTTACCTGAGCGACTTCCCCTTGGAGCGGATCTACCGCGATGTGCGGGTCTGCCAGATTTACGAAGGCACCAGCGATATTCAGCGCATGGTCATCTCACGCAATCTTTAAGGAGCCACTACATGAGTTACGAAACTATTTTGCTCGACGTGCAGGGCCGTGTCGGGTTGATCACCCTCAACCGCCCGCAAGCCCTGAACGCGTTGAACGCACAACTGATCAACGAGTTGAATCAGGCGCTGGACACCCTGGAACGCAACCCTGAAATCGGCTGCATCGTGCTGACCGGCTCGAAAAAAGCCTTCGCCGCCGGCGCCGACATCAAGGAAATGGCCGAGCTGACCTACCCGCGGATCTATATCGACGACCTGTTCAGCGAAGCCGATCGCGTGGCCAACCGTCGCAAGCCGATCATCGCGGCCGTCAACGGCTTCGCCCTGGGCGGCGGCTGTGAGCTGGCGCTGATGTGCGACTTCATTCTGGCGGGCGACGGCGCCAAGTTCGGCCAGCCGGAAATCAACCTCGGCGTGCTGCCGGGCATGGGCGGCACCCAGCGCCTGACCCGCGCCGTGGGCAAGGCCAAAGCCATGGAAATGTGCCTGACCGGGCGCTTTATCGATGCGGTGGAAGCCGAGCGTTGTGGGGTCGTGGCGCGTATTGTCCCGGCCGATGAACTGCTCGAAGAGGCGCTGAAAGTCGCCACGCTGATTGCCGGCAAGTCGGTGCCGATCAGCATGATGGTCAAGGAAAGCGTGAACCGGGCGTTTGAAGTGAGCCTGTCGGAAGGCGTGCGCTTTGAGCGTCGGGTATTCCATGCGGCGTTTGCGACGCAGGATCAGAAGGAAGGCATGGCGGCATTCGTGGCCAAGCGCGCGCCTGAATTCAAAGACCAGTAAGCAGCTTATAAACGCCACACCCCCCCTGTGGGACGCTCCCACAGGGGGGGTGTGGCGTGTCAGTCAGAGCTGGTAGTTCTTCAGCTCCCGTGCAATCACCATCCGCTGAATCTCGCTGGTGCCCTCGTAGATCTGCGTGATCCGCGCATCGCGGTAGTAGCGCTCCACCGGATAATCCTCCAGATACCCATACCCGCCATGAATCTGCATCGCCGAGGAGCAGACCTTTTCGGCCATTTCCGAGGCGAACAGCTTGGCCTGGGACGCTTCCGACAGGCACGGCTTGCCCGCACTGCGCAGGCGTGCGGCGTGCAGGATCAGTAGACGTGCGGCATTGAGCCGGGTTTGCATGTCGGCCAGCAGGTTGGCCACGCTCTGGTGCTCGATGATGGCCTTGTCGAACTGCACGCGGTCACGGGCATACGCCAGCGCCGCTTCAAACGCAGCACGGGCGATGCCCAGGGCTTGAGCGGCAATGCCGATGCGCCCGCCTTCCAGGTTGGACAGCGCAATCGCCAGGCCTTTGCCGCGCTCACCCAGCAGGTTGGCCTCAGGCACGCTGCACTGGTTGAGGGTGACGGCACAGGTGTCCGAGGCGCGGATGCCCATTTTGTGTTCGGTACGGTCGACCACGAACCCCGGCGTGTGGGTCGGCACCAGGAAGGCAGAAATGCCGCGCTTGCCCAGTTCCGGATCGGTCACCGCAAACACAATCGCCAACTTGGCGCGCTTGCCGTTGCTGACAAACTGCTTGGCGCCATTGATCACCCACTGGCCGTCGCGCAGTTCGGCACGGGTACGCAGGTTGTGGGCTTCGGAGCCGGCCTGCGGTTCGGTCAGGCAGAAGCAGCCGATGGCCTGGCCGCTGGCGAGGTCGGCCAGCCAGGTTTGTTTCTGTTCAGGTGTGCCGTAGTTGAGGATTGGCCCGCAACCCACTGAATTATGGATACTCATCAGGGCGCCTGTGGCGCCGTCGCCGGCGGAAATCTCTTCCACGGCCAAGGCATATGCCACGTAATCGACATAGGTGCCGCCCCATTCTTCCGGCACCACCATGCCCAGCAGGCCCAGTTCGCCCATCTTCGCCACCAGGGCATCATCGATCCAGCCGGCTTTTTCCCAGGCCTGGGCGTGAGGGGCGATTTCGCCACGGGCAAAGTCGCGCGCCATGTCGCGAATCATGATCTGTTCTTCAGTATATTCAATATCTTGCATGGCTTATCTCGCAACCTGCGTGAAGTTGTGGAAGAAGCTTTCCACGTGGCTCGGGTCCAGCCCATGGAGCGTCGACGGGTTCCAGCGCGGGCTCTTGTCCTTGTCGATGATCAGGGCGCGGACGCCTTCAATCAGGTCGCCACGCTCGAACCACTGGCGATCCAGATGCAGTTCCAGGGCGAAACACTGCTCCAGCCGCAAACGGCGCCCGCGCCGCAGCATTTCCAGGGTCACGGCCATGGCCAGCGGCGAACGGGTTTGCATCAGGTTGGCCGTGGTCAGCGCCCATTCATGGCTGTTGGCGACGGTCACTTGCTGCAGTTGCTCGACAATGCTCGGCACGTCCGGCAAGGCAAAGAAATGATCGATAGCGGGGCGCAAGGCGGCAAGCGGGGCGTCCGGCAGTTGTTGCACGGCCAGCTTGGCCAACACGCCTTGCAGGTCCTTGAGAGGGGAGTCTTGCCACAACAGCTGATCGAGTTTCTGGTCGAGGTCGGCCAGCTTGGTGCTGTCCAGGTACCAGTCCGCCAGCCCGCAGTACAACGCATCGGCCGCGCGAATCTGCACGCCGGTGACGCCCAGATAAATGCCCAGTTCGCCAGGAATGCGCGGCAGGAAGTAGCTGCCGCCGACGTCGGGGAAGTAACCGATCGCCACTTCCGGCATCGCCAGGCGGCTGCGTTCGGTGATCACGCGCAGATCCGCGCCTTGCACCAGGCCCATGCCGCCGCCTAGGACAAAACCGTCCATCAGGGCCAGTATCGGTTTGCGGTAATGGTGGATGGACAGGTCGAGGGCGTATTCCTCGACGAAGAAATCCTGGTGCAGGCTGTCGCCGTTCTTGAAGCTGTCGTAAAGCGAGCGAATATCGCCGCCGGCGCAGAAGGCTTTTTCACCTGCACCGCGTAGGACCACGGCGTACACCTGGGGATCGTCTGCCCAGGCCTGTAACTGTTCGGTCAGGCTGCGAACCATGTTCAGGGTGATGGCGTTCAAGCCGGCGGGGCGATTGAGGGTAAGGTGGCCAATATGGTTGCGAACGTCGGCCAGAACCTCTTGCTGAAGCCTGTCGGCGTGGCTTGCCTCGGATGAAACCTGAGCAGTCATCTGTAACTCCCTGCTTTTATTGTTCTTTATCAATATGTTCGGGGACGAACGCTCCCGCGATCGTACCAGTGCAAATTTGCCCAGTACAACCCGGAATCATGCAGGTCGTTTTTGCATTTATGCAGAACCGGCGATCAGGCCGCCGAAGGATGAAAATAGCCGGCCAGAGCCTCGGCGCAGAGCAGCACGGCCCGCCTGGCCGCAGGCTCGGCAGCGGGGTGGTTGATAAACCCGTGGCGCATGCCCGGGTACTCTTTGTGCCGCACCGACACCCCGGCGGTTTTCAAGCGCCGCGCGAAGGCGCGCCCTTCATCGCGCAGCGGATCGCAGCCGGCGGTGATGATCAAGGCCGCAGGCAAGCCCTGCAGGCACGGATCGCGGGCCGGTGAAAGCCAAGGATGCGCCCGCGGCGTATCGGCGGGTACGTAGTGGCTCACGTACCACTCCAGCAACTCGGCCGTCAGCCCGAAGCCTGTGGCGAAGTCATGTCGGGAACGATTGCGCGCCAGGCAGTCGAGAAGCGGGTAGAGCAGTAATTGAAAACCGATGTGCGCCTCGCCCAGGTCCCTGGCCATTTGGCCGATCACCGCGGCAAGCCCGCCGCCCGAGCCACCGCCTGCCACGGCGATACGCCGAGTGTCCAAGCCCAGGCTGGCACCGTGGCGGGCGATCCAGACCGTGGCGGCGTAACAGCTTTTTACTGCGGCGGGGAAGCGTTGTTCCGGTGGCCTCGGGTAGTCCACCGCCACCACGGCGCAGCCGGCCCATTCCGCCATCACCCGGCAAAAGCTGTCGTGGGTATCGAGGTCGCCTGTAACCCAGCCGCCGCCGTGGAAATACATCAGCACCGCGGCCGGCGCAGGACGGGCCGGCCGGTACAGCCTCACGGCCACCGGCTGCCCCGGTGTGGCCAGGGTCAGGTCGCTGACATCCATCACCACCGCATCACGCACTTCCCGGCGTGCCTGCTCGGGGCTCATGGCCTGGCCTCCGGTGCCTGTGCCTGGGCTTCGATTTCCACCAGGTAGTCCGGGGTTATCAGCGCCTTGACGCCCAACAACATGGTGGTCGGTTCGCAGCCCTCGAAAAACTCCTTATGCGCTTGGGCGATTTGCGGCCACCACTTCACGTTGGTGGTGTACATGCGTGTGGCAATCACTCGGCTGCGATCGGTGCCCAGCCGCTTAAGCGCCGCTTCGATGATTTCCAGGCAGCGACGGGTCTGTAAGTACACATCGTCGCTGGCGTAGGGGTTGCCCTGCTCGTCGAAGGCTACCGTGCCACTGGTGACGATGGTTTCACCGACGCGCAAGGCACGGCAGTAACCGCCATTTTTCTCCCAGGGAGCGGCGGAAAAGCAGCGCTGGATCGATGCGCCTTTTGGAATCGGTTCAAGTTCGACGTGGAGGGTTTTCAAGCCGCGGAACTGCAGGTTACTGGTACGCCACACCGGCGGCTTTTTCTCCTGCAGGCGCAGGTTCGGGAAGCGCTTGAGCAGGCTGCTGAACACCACCTCGGCCTCCAGTCGGAACAGCGCCGGGCCCAGACAGAAATGCACGCCACGGCCAAAGGCCAGGTGGTCGTTTTTCGCGCGTTGAATATTGAAGCGGTCCGGGTCGGCAAAGTGCTCCGGGTCGCGGTTGGCAGCGGCGCGTATCAGGTACACCAGATCGCCTTTGCGCAGGGTCTGGCCTCTGAGTTCGATATCTTGCGTCACGACGCGATGGCTGAACTGCCCCGACGGATCAATGCGCAGCATTTCTTCGATCGCGGGTTTCATCAACGAACCATCGGCCAGCAGTGCGTTCAGCTGGGCAGGGTTGGTCAACAAGTACCACAGGCCGATGCCCAGCATATCGGCGCTGGTGGTGTAGCCAGCCACCAGAACAAAGGCCACCTGGGCCAGCAGATCGTCTGTGCTCGTGTCGGGGCCGGCGGCGGCAATGACACGGCTGACCAAGTCGTCACGCGGGGCCTGCCGGCGTCGCTCGATCAGGTTGCCGAAGTACGCATACATCTCCTCCAGGCCTTGCGCGGCGGCGCCGGGAGTATTCGCCGGGTCAAGGTTGCCGACCAGAAACATCAGGATCACATCGGTCCAGCGCCGCAGCTTGAGCGCATCTTTTTTGGGGATGCCGTAGAGCATCGCCAGCACTCTGGCCGGCACCTGATTGAACAGGCGGCTCATCAGTTCGGCGGAAGGGCCCACTGTGGCGAGGAGTTCATCGGTAACCGCCTGGATGTCTGCCCGCAGCGCTTCAATCGAGCGCGGCGTGAACGCGCGGCCGAGCAGATGGCGGCTGGCCTCATGGACTTTGCCATCCTGGGCGTACATCCAGCGCGATGCTTTTTCAATAAAGGGCTCGTACATCGCGCGCTTTTCGGGCGGCAGTTGCGCGTTTACCAACTGGCGTATCCGATCCGAGGAGTAGCGGGTGGCGTCGCTTTGCGCTTTGAAGACGTCATCGAAGCGGGTCAGCATCCACGCCTTGTGCTGGGAACTCCAATACACGGGATGATGGGTGCGTAGAAACGCGTAGGCCGGGTAGGGATCGCGAACCGTGTCGGGGTCGCGGAAGTCGGGTTTGCCTTGAGGGTTCATGGTTATTGATCCTCATACAATGCGCGGGTGAACTGCTGGATGTAGTCGGCTTTCGCGATAGGCGCGTCGACCAGCTCGTCAGGCGGCTTCAGCCAGTCGCCGAGGCAGGCAATGCGCGCAATGCTGGCGCACGGTTCGTCATCGTGAGCGAGGCCCCAGCGGTGCAAATAGGCGACAAACACTGCGATCAAGTCGCGCAGCAGGCCCGGTTCGAGCGGCTGGCCTTCGAGCGCCTGAATGATCAGATCGAGGGCGCGGGCGTAAGTCAGTCCCACCGCTTGCGGGTGGGAAAAATCACCGGCGTCTCGGCACTGCCGGACAATGCTCCGCTCGATTGCCTGGCCCGGGTTACAGGGCGCAACCCGGTCAAATCGCGGACGGGACAGCGCATCCTTGATCACTTGGTAGGCCATCACGCTGTTGTCCCCGGCGAATGTCGGGCTGATCTCGAAGTCCATGCGCAGGGTGACGATCTGGTTGTAGTGGTGAAACCCTTGTGAACCACACAACTCACGGCACTGGGCGATCACTTCCAGGCCCATCCAGGTGCCGATGCATTTGCTTAATGCCGCGAGAATGTGCAGGTCTTTGCGCCGTTCGGTCTGCGGCCATTGCGCTTCGAAGCGTTCGAGGATGGCTTGCTCAAGATACTTGAGGGCCAATGCCTTGAGCTGGACGTTGTACAAGCGCTGGCGAAACAGCGGGTTGCCCAGTAGCGGGCCGGCCTGTGTCAGGCGGTGGCGGGCGAATTGATAGGCCAGGTGCGCGCTCAATCCCGCGCCAAGGCGCGAGGCGGCCATCAACAGCAGGCGCTCCTGGAGGAATGTCTCCAGTGCATTGATAAAGCGTTCGTTTTTGGGCAGGTCGCTGACGAACTGGCCGTTGCGGGTAAACCTGGCGTGGCGTTGCAACAAGGCGTCGGTGTCCAGCTGCATCTGGCAAAAGCGCAAACCGCCGACCTGATTGGCGTGAATGCCGCCCTTGGGGTCGCAAGCCATGACCTTGACACCCGGGCGCAACGGGCCGTTCTCCGTGTCGCGAATCACCACGCGAAACCAGTGGTGCCCCTGGTCTTCGCCATTGACCTGCAATCGCGCGAGTACCATCGCCACCTGGGCGGCATACAAACTGTTGCCGATCCAGTATTTACAGGCGCCGGCGCACGGTGAGTCGAGCACCAGGCAGTGCCGGGCAGGATCGTAGGTAACGGTCGTCTTGAGGTTACGCACGTCGGTGCCGCTGGCGATTTCAGTGCAGCCAAAGGCATACACAGCGCGCATCTGAATGACTTCATCGCGGTAGCGCGCCACTTGCTCCGGGCTGCCCTGGGTCAGTAAGGCGTTGGCGGCGATCATATGGTCGACCAGCGAGGAATACAGTGCGTAATCGTAGGCGCCGATCACGCCGATTTGTTCGCACAGCGCCCTGAAATGTGATTCGTCCGGTTGGCCGAGCCACATGTCATTGTTGATCACCCCGGCATTGAAAATGGCGTGCATACGCCTGATGGTCAGGTCCATGTAGGCCCTGAGGGGGAGGTGGTGACGTTCTCGAGCAGCAAATAACGGGGTGCGAAGCAGGTGTTGCAGACATTCGTTCATGCCGTAACCCTCAGCCAGACTCTGCGTGTCTTCGCTACTGGGTTACGGCGTTCCAGACCTCAAGTGAACCACTGACATAGTTAGAACTTTAGCCGCCGTGTACTGCGTCGCAACTCTGTGGACACGCCACTCGTCGTGCGCCATACATGGGCTCAATTGACACGGCTTGCCAGCACCTCACCGATACTGCGGCGGCGCGCGTGGGTTTCTGCGGCGTGGATCAACTGTTCCAGTTCATTGGGTTCCACATCGTAGAACTGTTCCATCTCGGCCAATGCCAGCTTCAGGTCGGCGGCGGTAATCGCCGGGTCGCGCGCGGCCCTGGCATCCTTAAAGATCGCTGTCGGCGACTCGCTTGCACCTTTGGGATAGCGCGTGCGGGTGGCATTGTTGTAGGCCAGTGCGCAGGTCAATAGCGCTCCGGCGCCGAGCATCACCACCGGCAGTTCCTGCCAGCCGAGCGCCGCCGAGGCCGGATCGGCCAGTACCAGCGTCATCGCCAGGCCTCCCGCGGGTGGGTGCAGGCAGCGCAGCCAGCAGATCAGGATCACGGTCATGCCTGCTGCCAGGCAGGCGCTGCCCAAGGTGCGCCCCAGGACCCGCGCGACCAACAGCGCGACCACGGCCGCACACAGGTAGCTGCCGATGATCGACCACGGCTGGGCCAGGGCGCCGGATGAAACGGCAAACAGCAGCACGGCCGACGCGCCCAGCGGGCCAAGCAGGTGCAGGGCGACCTCCATGCCAAACACTTGGGCGCAGACCCATACGCTGAGCAGAGTGCCCAAGGCCATGCCGATCGCGGCACGGCTCCATTCGGCAGGGCGGGTATTGATGGCGGCGGGTAACCAGCGAGCGAGCATCGACAACTTCCATAAACAGCGGGCAAAAAAAAGGCTTGTCTGGTTTCCCGGAAAAGCCCTTGAAAGTTCCTGCATTTGGGGGAGGAACCTGCATAGTGTGCCGAGCGCGATGCAAGGTCGCCAATGCATATTAATGCAGGTTAAATACAAAAATAATGGACTCAACTGGCCGGCTGCCGCCGGCACGGTCAAGGTTGGAGGGATTTGTCCAAGCGCAGCAGCACGTAGGGATTCTTGTCGAACGTGCCGGTGAGCGTCGGTGTGATCGAGCGCAATCGCGGGTCTTGCAACGCTTCGAAGTCGTCCTGGCTCATGACCAGCCACGCCGGGCCTTGCAACGTCGCCAGGTCGGCGGGCTGCTGTGTGAACAACGGCACTCGGTCGCAATCGAGGTTGACGATGAACTTGATGGCTTTGGCATCTTTGCCCAGCGCATGCAGCACGACGGGCGCCGGTTGCTGGTTGACCTGGGCCTGGACTTGCAGGCTGAAGGTACGCGTGTCATAGAGGCTACGCTCCAGTGGCTCGACCACCCAAATATAGGTGGTCCATACCGCCAGCACGGCGGTCAGCGCCGGCGCGAGCATGCGCAGGCGTGCCTGGAACACTGCCACCAACGCCAGCACTTGAAGCACGCCAAGCACGCCCAACACCCAGCCGATGTGCGCCAACTGCTCCGGGTAACGCGGGCGCGCCATCCAGAGCCCGGCGATCAGCAACGCAGGCAACACGGTCCACAGGCTCAGCATCAAACCGCGCAGCCAGCCGAACAACCGGCCGTGGGCGACTTGAAACGGATACGCCGCAATAATGGCCGCCATCGGCAGCATCGGCAGCACGTAACGCGCTTTCTTCGCCTGGGGAACCGACAAGCCGAGCATCACCAGCAAGCCCGCCGCGGCGCAGTACAGCACCAACTGCAACGCCGGATCAGGTGCGCGTCGGCCGCCCAGCGCTATCGCCAGCAGCACCAGCAACGCCAGCGGGTAAGCCAGCGCGTAGTTGCCCAGGGAACTGCTGAAGTAATACAACGCACCGCTGGAGCCTTCACTGCCATCCATCCGCCCGAGGAACTGCATGCGGATCACGTCCTGCATGAACGCCTCGCCGCCACTGAGCTTCGCCAGCAGCAACAGCAGGCCGACGCAGGCCCCCAGCAGTGCCAGGGCCAACAGGCCGAAGCTGAACAGTTGGCGCCATTGACGGTTGATCAGGAAGTAGCTGCACAGCACGCCTGTGGGAATCACCAGGCCAATCGGCCCACGGATCGCAAAACCCACGATCAACAGCAGGTACAGCCAATGCAGGCGCTTGGCGGCACCGAAGTGATCATGTGCATAACCCAGGTAGAACACCGTCAGGGCCACGGCCGCGAGCATCTGGTCCAGCGACACAGCGCGGGTTTCGCTGATAAACGTGCTGCTGAGCAACAGCAGCGCAACACTCAGCAGGCCCCAACGCTGGGAGTAGGGCGCCGTCAGGCGATACACCAGCATGACGATCAGCGCCGAAGCGATGGACGTCGGCAACCAGGCCGTGAAGCTGTTGACCTGGCCCAGGGGCAAGGACAGCAGCCACGTCATCAGCGTCGAGGTCGCCAGGTAATCGGCATACGGTTGCCCGTAGGTCGTGGGGAAGAAGCTCGGCCCATGGCGCAGCATCTCCTGGGCGAATACCACGAAGCGCGAGTCAAACCCGATGATTGCCTGGTGCCAGTTACCGGCGATGAATAACAGCAACGTCAGCAGCGCCAACCCCAGCGACTGGCGCCGGATCGCTGCGTTCATCAGTTGGGGCATTTGATCGTTCACTTGTCAGGCTTCCCGTGCTTGCGGCACCCACTGTTGCTGGGGAATCGGCAACTGGCAGGAGTCGCCACGGCCCATCGGGAAGTACTGGAAGCCTTTGCGCGCCAGGCGCTCGCCGTCGTACAGGTTGCGCCCATCGAAGATCACCGGAGTGTTCAGGCGTTGGTGGATCAGGTCGAAGTCCGGTGCCTTGAACTGCTGCCATTCTGTGCAGATGATCAGCGCATCGGCGCCGCTCAGGGTGGATTCCGGAGTGCCCATCAGCATCAGCCGTGGGTCGTCGCCGTAGATCCGCAGGGTTTCCTGCATGGCTTCGGGGTCAAACGCGCGCACATTGGCGCCGGCTGCCCACAGTGCTTCCATCAACACGCGGCTCGGGGCATCGCGCATGTCGTCGGTGTTGGGCTTGAAGGCCAGGCCCCACAGGGCGAAGGTCTTGCCGCGCAGGTCGCCCTTGAAGAAGGCGTTGATGCGCTCAAACAGCTTGCTCTTCTGGCGCTGGTTGATCGCTTCGACGGCTTCGAGCAGGTCGCTCGAGCAATGGGCCTGCTTGGCGCTGTGGATCAGCGCGCGCATGTCCTTGGGGAAGCACGAGCCGCCGTAGCCGCAGCCTGGGTAGATGAAGTGATAGCCGATGCGCGAGTCGGCGCCGATGCCCAGGCGTATCGCTTCGATGTCCGCCCCCAGGTGTTCGGCCAGTTCGGCGATCTGGTTGATGAAGCTGATCTTGGTGGCCAGCATGCAGTTGGCGGCGTACTTGGTCAGTTCGGCGCTGCGCAGGTCCATGAAGATGATGCGATCGTGGTTGCGGTTGAAGGGTGCGTACAGGTCGCGCATGACTTCGCGCACTGCTTCACGCTCGCAGCCGATGATGATGCGGTCCGGGCGGCGGCAGTCGGCAACCGCCGAACCTTCCTTGAGAAATTCCGGGTTGGAGACGATATCGAACTCCAGGTGCCGGCCGGTCCCGTGCAGGGCCTTTTCGATATGGGCGCGCAAGGTGTCGCCGGTGCCGACGGGTACAGTGGATTTTTCCACCAGGATCACCGGCTCGATGCGATGGCGGGCAACTGCATCGCCAACCGACAGCACGTATTTCAAGTCCGCCGAACCGTCTTCATCCGACGGCGTACCCACCGCGATAAACAGCACTTCGCCATGTTCGACAGCGAGCTTTTCATCGAAGGTGAAGCTCAATCGTCCGCTTTCAAGGTTCTCCTTGACCATCGCCGCCAACCCTGGCTCGAAAATGCTCACATGGCCCTGCTGCAATTGCCTGACCTTGTGTTGATCAACGTCCATGCAGATGACATCGTGACCGACTTCGGCCAATACAGTGGCCTGTACCAGACCGACGTAACCACTACCAAATACACTGATTTTCATGGGGCATTCCTGGGGCTTGCTGTGCTAGCACGACGAGAGTTAATAACCAGTACACCGAGGATGACCAAGGCCACCCCCAGGGTTTTTGAAAGCGAAAAATGTTCGTTGAACACCGGCAGGCTGGCGGCCAACAGGTAGACCAGCGCGTAGCTGATGCTGAGCAGCGAATAGGCGCGGCCCAGGGGCAAATCCTTGAGCGCACAGAGCCAGCACAGCATCGACAGCGCATAAGCGAGGATTGCCAGGCTCACCACGCCGAGGGCGCCCAGGTCGATGGTGTTGCTGCTGAATGCGCCGAGCCATTCGTCCGGCAGGGGCAGGCGCGTCATGCTCCAGCGCATCCCCAACTGGGCGGCGCTGACCAGGCCGACACTGCCCAGGGCGAAGGCAAACCCGCGAGCCCGGCTCATACCTGGCGCCCCAGCAGCACGACGCCGGCAATCACCAGCGTCACGCCCAGCCAATGCCGGGTGTCGATGTGCTCCTTGAATACGAAGCGCGCCATTAACGTGACCAAGACGAAATTGAGGCTGAGCATCGGGTAGGCAATCCCGACTTCGAGGCGCTGCAGCACCAGCAGCCAGACCAACAGGCCAAAACCCAGGCACAACAGCGCGACCCACAACCAGGCTGAGCGCAGTTTCAGGGCCCAACCGTCAGGCTGGTCGCGCCAGCTTTCCACGGCGAACTTCTGAGCGACCTGGCCCATGCAAGTGAGCAGGCAGGCGGCCAATAACAGGAACAGGGTGATCATGGCGCAACCTGCGGGAAAATCAGGATCACGATATTGCCTTGCTCATAGCGCTTGCCATCCGGGGGCAGCAGGTTCACTTCGGCGATCTCCTCGTCACCCTTGACGCGCATCACCACACCTACGGAGCCTTGCCGGCGGGCCTCGTTCATCCATTGCTGGACCTGGGTCATGTCAACCTTGCGCTGCGCGGCGTCCGGGTAGGCGAGGCCGTATTTCACTTCGCCGATGGTGTTGTAGAGGGTGATGTCGGTGCGTTGCAGGCGCCAGGCCAAGGCCGATGCTGCGCCGAGGTCATTGCTGAGCAGGGCGGATGTCGGTTGCAGTTCCTGCAGGTGGTCGATGATGAATTGATCCGGCGTCTTGTTGTACACCACCGAATGGGGCAGTGCGGCCGGGGCCAATGCCAGCAGCAACCAACTGCCCAGCGCCGGTGCGGCCCACAGTTTCAATGGGCGTGCAACCTGCAGCAGGTTGGCGATGATCCAGCCGAACAGACCGGTGAATACCAGCACCAGGCTGAGGGTTTCCTGGCCGTGTTCGTACAGCGGTTTTTTCAGTTGGAACCACGTCAGTGCGAGCAAGGCCACGACACCGAGGATCAGGTTCAGCCAGCCGTTGATGCGCAAGGCACGGTCACGGGCCTGGGCCAGTTTGTCGGTGAGCGCGTTACCCATGAGCAACGCCAGCGGCAGCAGGCACGGCATGATGTAGGACGGCAGCTTGCCTTTGGCCAGGCTGAACAGTGCCAGCGGCATCAGCAGCCACAACAGCAGGAATGCGGTGCCGGGCGCGCGCTTCTGCTGCCAGGCCTGCTTGACGGTGGACGGCAACAGCGCCACCCACGGCAGGCTGAATGCGACCAGCAGCGGCAGGTAGTACCAGAATGGCTCGGCGTGCTGCGCGTCTGCGCCGGCAAAGCGTTGGATATGCTCATGCCAAAAGAAGAAGTTCCAGAAATCCGGCTCCTGGCTCTGCACCGCAAGCGCCCAGGGCAGGCTGATGACAATCGCCACGGCGACGGCGACCATGCCGTAACCGAGCAGCTCGCGCAAGCGCTTCTGCCAGATCGCGTAGGGCAGGGCGATCAGCACCGGCAGCAGCCAGGCGAGGAAGCCTTTGGTCATGAAACCCATGCCACAGGCAACCCCAAGCAGCGCCCAGGACCCGACGCGACCGTTGCGGGTGGTGCTGTCGAAGCAAAACCACAGCGCCACGCCGGTCAGGTTGACCCAGAAGGTGAACTGCGGGTCCAGGTTGGCATAACCGCCCAGCGCCACGACGCTGAAAAAGCTCATGTACAGCACTGTGCTGACCAGGCTCTTGTGCGGGTCATTCCACAACCGGCGCGACACCCAGTACACCAGCAGAATGCTGAGCCCGGTGCTCAAGGCCGACGCAAAGCGCACGCCGAACAGGTTTTGCCCGAAGATCGCCTGGCCCAGCGCGATCATCCAGTAACCGGCAGCCGGTTTTTCGAAATAACGAATGCCCATAAAGTGCGGCGACGCCCATTTGCCGGTCAGCAGCATTTCCTGGCTGATCTGTGCATAGCGGGTTTCATCCGGAATCCACAGGCCATGGGTGGCCAGGGGTAACAGATAAAATGCGCCGAATGCCAACAGCAGCAGGGGCAGCGCCCAACGGCGGATCATGCCTGCTGCACTCCGAGCCAACCCTCACGGCCGCTCAGGGCGCCGCGCACCAGTTGTTGCTGGGGCAGGGTGGAGACGTCCGCCGGGAGCAGATCGCCCAGCGGTTTGAAATGGATGCCGCGCTGCCCTGCCTGGGCGAGCAACTGGCGAAAATCGTTGGACATCAGAATCCCTTCTACTTCTGCGTGGATCGTGTAGACGTTCAGCTTCGACTCTGCGAAGCGGTCGAGAATGAACCCGTTGAAATCCTTGGCAGCCACCACCGGCCCGACGACTTCGTCGAAGGTTGGCAGGTCTACCGGAATCTGTGGGGTGCCCGCGCTGCCATCGGCCAGGGTCGGACGAAACAGGCTGGTGCCCCGGCAATCGCTGTTGTAGCGAAAGTTGAAGGCTTGCTTGGCTTGCACCACGCGTTCATCGGCGCGCCAACCGGCGGCCGCTGAACAGTCGATACGTTCACCGAGGATGTCGCTCAAGGTGTCCACACCGCGTCGGACCTGCTCGATCAACTGTGCGTCGCTCCAACGTCCGGCGTTGGCCTGCCAGCCATGGTGATCCCAGGCGTGCAGGCCGACTTCATGCCCGGCGGCCTTGGCCTGGCGCATCAAGTGCCCCAGGTCGCGGCCGATCGGCTTGCCCGGCCAGGCGGTGCCGGCGAGCAAGATATCCCAGCCATACAGGCCGGCGGCGTTGGAACGCAGCATCTTCCACAGAAATTGCGGGCGGATCAGGCGCCACAAGTGGCGCCCCATATTGTCCGGCCCGACACTGAAGAAGAACGTCGCTTTTACCCCGGCTTCATCCAGGGACTCGAGCAACCGTGGCACGCCTTCGCGGGTGCCGCGGTAGGTGTCGACATCAATGCGAAGACCTGCCTGCATCAGCGCTTGTCCGCGATTTCGAGCATGGCTTCACGCAGGAAGAAATCCAGGGTGTTGCCGATGGTTTCGCTCATCTCCACGGTTGGCTCCCAGTTCAGCAGGCGCTTGGCGTTTTCGATGCTTGGTTTGCGGTGGGCCACGTCCTGGTAACCGGTGCCGTAGAACGCCTTGCTTTCCACGTCGCGGAAACCGGCGAACGGCGGGAAGTTGCTGCGCAGCGGGTGAGCTTCGAACTGACGCAGCAGTTCTTCGCCCAACTGGCGGATGCTCGCTTCGTTTTCCGGGTTGCCGATGTTGATGATCTGGCCGTTGCACACATCGTTGTCGTTATCGATGATGCGCGCCAGGGCTTCGATGCCGTCGGCGATGTCGGTGAAGCAGCGTTTCTGCTCGCCACCGTCGAACAGGCGGATCGGCGTACCTTCCACCAGGTTCAGGATCAACTGGGTGATCGCGCGGGAGCTGCCGATACGTGCCGAGTCCAGGCGGTCGAGGCGCGGGCCCATCCAGTTGAATGGACGGAACAGGGTGAACTTCAGGCCCTTGGCGCCGTAGGCCCAGATCACACGGTCCAGCAGTTGCTTGGAGACCGAGTAGATCCAGCGTTGCTTGTTGACCGGGCCGACCACCAGGTTGGAGGTGTCTTCGTCGAAGTACTGGTCCTGGCACATGCCATAGACTTCAGAAGTCGACGGGAAGATCACGCGCTTGTTGTACTTGACGCAGTAGCGCACCAGCTTGAGGTTCTCTTCGAAGTCCAGCTCGAACACACGCAGCGGGTTGCGGGTGTATTCGATCGGGGTAGCGATGGCCACCAACGGCAGGACCACGTCGCACTTCTTGATGTGGTACTCGATCCACTCGGTGTGAATGCTGATATCGCCTTCCACGTAATGGAAGTTCGGGTGGCTGCGCAGGCGCTCGATGGCGTCGGAGCCGATGTCCAGGCCGTAGACTTCGTAACGGTCGTCACGCAGCAGGCGTTCGGACAGGTGGTTACCGATAAAGCCGTTCACGCCCAGGATCAGCACGCGGGTGCGACGTGGCTTGCGGCCGGACTCGGCGCCGCGCAGGACGGAACCGTCTACCAGGCCCAATTCGTTGGCCAGGGACGGGCCGGCCAGGTACAGACCGTTGTCGTTGCGCTGACCGAACTTGATCACCAGCGAGTCTTCACCGCACGCGATGCGCAGCGGGTTGACGCTGATCACGCGGCCAGGCGCCAGGCCTTCGTTGCCCTGGACCACTTCGGCTTGCCACACGATCAGCTTGTGCTCGCCCACGGCGCAGAAAGCGCCCGGGTACGGTTGCGTCACGGCGCGTACCAGGTTGAACAGTTCTTCAGCCGGTTTTTGCCATTCCAACTTGCCATCCGCTGGAGTGCGGCGGCCGAAATAAGTGGCCTTGCTTTCGTCCTGGGCGGTTTCCGCCAGTTTGCCCGCGGCCAGTTGCGGCAAGGCGTCGCGCAGCAGGCTGCTGGCGGCGTCACGCAGTTTGGCGTGCAGGGTCAGGCCGGTGTCGGAACGCTCGATCGCGACTTTCTGCTGGGCCAGGATCGCGCCGGCATCGGCACGCTTGACCATGCGGTGCAGGGTTACGCCGGTTTCGGTCTCGCCTTTGACCAGCACCCAGTTGGCGGGCGCGCGGCCACGGTATTTCGGCAGCAGCGAGCCGTGCAGGTTGAACGCGCCTTTGCGGGCGGTGGCCAGCAGGGGTTCGCTCAGCAGGTTGCGGTAGTAGAAGGAGAAGATGAAATCCGGGTTGAGCTTGGCGATGCGCTCGATCCACAGCGGGTGGTTGGCGTCTTCCGGTGCATGCACCGGGATGCCTTTGCGGGCGCACAGTTGCGCGACGGAACCGTAGAAATTGTTTTCCTTGGGGTCATCGGCATGGGTGAACACGGCAGCAATGTCGTAACCGGCAGTCAGCAGGGCTTCAATGCCAGCACAGCCAATATCGTGGTAAGCGAAGACAACGGCTTTTGAATTCATGACGAAACCTGATCGGAAGGGGAAGTAGTGGTGGTATGGGAGGACACCATGCCGTCAACGACGACCACGGGTGCCGGTGCTGCCGGTTGGTTGCGCAGCACTTTTTCAATAAAGAACCGGGGGCGGGCGCGCACATCGCTGTACATGCGGCCCAGGTATTCACCCAAGAGGCCCATGCCGATGAACTGGCCGCCGGTGAACACGAACAGCACCGCGAACAGCACGAACGTACCGCCGCCGGCCCATTGGGCGCCGAAGGCCAGGCGCAGGACGATCAGCGCAACGGCGAACAGCACGCCCAGGCCCGCCAGGCTGAAGCCGACGATGGACAGCAGGCGCAGCGGGGTGGTGGTCATGCAGGTCAGCAGGTCGAACATCAGGCTGATCAGGCGCATGGCGCTGTATTTGGATTCGCCGTGTTCGCGCTCAGCATGGTGTACGAGGATTTCAGTCGTGTGACGGGCAAAACCGTTGGCCAGGATCGGAATAAACGTGCTGCGTTCGCGGCAGGCGAGCATGGCGTCGACGATGGTGCGGCGGTACGCGCGCAGCATGCAGCCGTAGTCACTCATGGCAACGCCGGTCGAACGCTGCACGGCCAGGTTGATCAGGCGCGACGGCCAGCGGCGGAATGCCGAGTCCTGGCGGTTGTTGCGCACGGTGGCAACCACGTCGTAGCCCAGCGCGGCTTGTTCCACCAGGCGCGGGATTTCTTCCGGGGGGTTCTGCAGGTCGGCGTCGAGGGTAATCACCACATCGCCCCGGCACTGCTCGAAACCGGCCATGATCGCCGCATGCTGGCCATAGTTGCGATTGAGGATCACCGCGACCACATTGCTGCCGTCTTCGGCGGCGGCGTCTTCGAGCAATTGGGCGGATTTGTCGCGGCTACCGTCATCCACCAGGATGATTTCGTATTCGTAGGCCAGTTGCTTGCAGGCTGCCGTCGTGCGACGCAGCAATTCAGGCAGGCTCTCTTGTTCGTTGTAGACCGGGATGACGATCGACACACAATGAATAGGGTAGGGTTTCAAAGATTCATGACCTCGGGGTTTGAGCAACTTGGAGCGTAAAGACAACAGTCACTGGCCGAAAAGGCGGGTGTCTGGTTGAACCTGCTGTGGAGTTGGTGTGTTCATCCGACCATCCTGATGGGTTATTGAGATCTTCCATGTGCCGCCGAGACTAAAGATCAAAAATTACAAAGATAAAGACGAATCAACAAGTTACTCGGCACAGTGCGGTTCGTTCTCAAGTCCTGCGGCCAAGATTAAGCGTAAAAATGTTCAACGAATATGAAAGCCGTATGAAAAACTCGTTTATTTGACAGGTAGACAGCTAGGGTTCAGCTACACAACTAAGGCACTGAGGGCGTTGTTTATTTAGCGTAATAGGAACGTTTTACATGACGCCGGGCTCCACTGAGTAGGCGCGGATCTGCGTGGTGCGTGGCGGCAGTGTCTGCTACGTGTGTTTATTGAAGAATCTTCTCTGCATTGCGCCTCAAGTGCCGGTAAAGTAAGCCATCTCTTGCCAGGGTACTCGGATGAATAGCGTGCAGCGTTTAGGCGGCCAATGGCGGCCGGTGTTGATGGGATTGTTGATGAGCGCAGCCTGCGTCACCACCGCATGCGCCGATGACGCAGTGGCGCTGACCACGGTGGTCCAACTGCCGGAAGGGGTTGAAGTGCGCGGCAAGGAAGTTGCCGCCTACACCTGGGACGACCGCCAGGGCAAGAACCTGCTGGTGTTGGCCGAGCAAATCAGCGAACGCGAGGATGACGGCACCCAGTCGGCGTTTGTCTACGCGGCCCAGTATCTGATCGACGGTGACCGCCCCAAGCGCATGTGGATGCTCTACGACGACGTGCAGCACTGTGAATTCGATGCCGCGCTGCGCTTCGACATGGCGGCGACCAAAGTCACCGACCTAGCCGGCGACGGCACCACCCAGGCTACGGTGGGTTACACGCGCACCTGCACCAGTGATGTCAGCCCCAATGAATTCAAACTGATCATGCATGTCGGCAAGGCGCAGAAGTACCGCCTGCGCGGGGTCGACCGGGTCGGCGCCGCCTGGTGGGACGAAGAGGCCGGGGCACTGCGTGGCATGCCGCTGCCCAGGGACTGCAGCGTCGCCGGGCAACAGGCGTTGGTCAGCCAGTACAAGGAGCAGGGCACCGAGTTGCCTTTGCCGGGCTGCTACAGCGACGAGAAAGACTTTGCCAAGGCGCCGGAGGCCTACCTGACGTTCATGCGTCAGCACTGGTTCGCGCTGATGCAGAAACAGGATGCTGAATGGGGCCAGGCGCAGACCCCGCCCCAGGAGCCGACCGAGGACGAAGAGAGCGCCCCGTGATTTGGCGCCAGGGCCGATCGTGCGTTAGACTCGGCCGTCGCCAATTCAATAAATACCTCGAATAAACAATTGGTTACTCGAGGTATTTAATCCAAAGGCTGATCTACCTTGACTGAGTCTATCCGCAACCCTCTGACCCTCTACCTCACCCGCCTGGCGCCCTCCAGCCAACTGACCATGCGTTACGTGCTGCAGGATGCCGCCGACCGCCTGGGCTTCGAGGACATCAACCTTGAGGAGATCGACTGGCACCTGCTGCAACCCGAACAGGTGATCGCGCTGGTTGCGGCCTTGCGCGAGGACGGCTACGCGCCCAATACCTCATCGCTGTATGTCAACGCTGTGCGCGGGGTCATGAACGAAGCCTGGCGCATGAGCCTGATCAGCCAGGAACACCTGCTGAAAATCCGCACGGTCAAGGCTGCGCCCGGTACACGCCTGAGCCAGGGGCGCAATCTGCGTCGCACGTTGATCCGCGAAATGATGGACGTATGCGCTGCCGATCCGCGCCCCCAGGGCCTGCGCGATGCTGCAGTGATCGGCATCTTGTATGGCTCAGGCATGCGCAAGTCGGAGTCGGTCAACCTCGACCTGGCGCAGATCAACTTTGGCGAGCGCAGCCTGCGCGTGATCGGCAAGGGCAACAAGGAACTGATCAAGTACGCGCCGGGCTGGGCCTTCGCCAAATTACAGGCCTGGCTCGAATTCCGGCGCGAACAGCTCAAGGAAGGCGAGCCAGACGATGCGTTCCTGTTCAACCGCATCCGCCGGGGTAGCCACATCACCCGCGAACGCATCACCAAGCATGCGATTTACTACATCGCCCGCCAGCGCGGTCAGCAAGTCGGGGTGACGATCATGCCCCATGATTTCCGGCGGTCTTTCATCACGCGGGTGATCGAGGAACATGACCTGTCGATTGCACAAAAACTTGCGCACCACACCAATATCCAGACCACCGCCAGCTATGACATGCGCGACGACAATGAGCGCCGGCGCGCGGTGGATCGGTTTGACCTGTAGCCGCTGGCGAGCGCGGCCGCCGCGTTCCATCCTCGGGCATGGCTCAGGAGGAAGGCGGGGCGCCGGGCAGCAGGTGCGCCGGTAAACGGCGCAAGGTCCACAACGTGGTGAGCATCGCCGCGACCGCACACAAGGCGATGCCAACCAACATCGGCGCCGGGGTGTGATCGGCGAAGATTCCCACCAGGGTCATGGAGACCGCGGCCGTGATCATCTGGATCGCGCCGAGCAGTGCCGACGCGGAACCCGCCACCGCGCCATGATCCTCCAGGGACAACACACCGGCCGCCGGTAACAGCAAACCGAGAAACCCGAAACCGATAAACAGCAGTGTCATCATCAAGGCCAGGTGACTGCCCCACAGCGTGGTGGCGGCCAACACCACCATGACCGCCGCCACACCCACCACCGACCAGCGAATCAGCGGTGCCAGCCCGAAGCGTGCGCTCAGGCGGGCGGTGAGCTGGCTCATGGCAAAAAATGACGCCGCGTTCAGCGCAAAGCACAGGCTGAATTGGGTCGGGGTCAACCCGAAGTACTCGATGTACACGAACGGCGCGCTGCCGATAAACACAAAGAACGTTGCCAGGCCGAACCCGCACACCACCGATAAACCGATGAACACCGGGTCGCGCAACAACGCCCCATAACTGCTGAATGCATGCCCCAGGGTCTTGCCCAGTCGGCGCTCGGCGGGGTGGGTTTCAGGCAATTGCACGATGGTCATGCCCAGGCACAACACGGCCACCACCGCCAGCACGGCAAACACCTCGCGCCAACTCCAGAGCGCAATCACCAGGCTACCGGCCAATGGCGCAAGGATCGGCGACACACTCATCACCAACATCAGCAAAGCCATCAGGCGCGCCGCTTCATGGCCGGTATACAGGTCACGCACAATCGCCCGGGGAATCACCATCCCCGCGCACGCGCCGAACGCCTGCACGGCGCGAAAACCAATCAGCACTTCGATGCTCGGCGCCAGGGCGCAGCCGATACTGCCCACGGCGAAGATTACCAACCCGGCATAGATCGGCGGCTTGCGCCCGAACACATCACTGATCGGGCCATAAAACAGCTGGCAGACGCCGATGATCATGAAGAACACCGTGAGGCTCATCTGCACCGCTGCCGGCGAGGCCTGCAGGCTGGCGCCCAGGGTCGGCAGCGCCGGCAGGTAGATATCGATGGCGAAGGGGCCGACGGCCGTGATCAGACCTAGCAGCAAAGCAAGGCGGGCGATACGTTTAGGCATGGGCAGTTCCGGGTGAAGCAAAGGTCGGTCAGCTTAAAGAACCGCCCCCGCGCAAACAAGGCGGGTAAGGCTTTGAGTTTATCTGCGCAGATCTGCGCAATTGAGCTTCAATAACAGGGAGCCTATGCCGATAACAGTATCAGTGACGCTCTAGCGGTTGGGTTCCCAACCGGCTGTCCAGGCTACGGGGATGACCAGCATGACGATCAAATTACGCTTGTGGCTATTGATTGCGACCGGGTTGCTCACCGCTTTGATCATGAGCCTGGCCGGTTACCTGGGAAACGTCCGGATGGCCGATGCCGTGCAGGATAACGAGATCAGCATGACGGTGCTGCGCAACCACATGGAAGCCGACATGATGCACGACGCCCTGCGCGCCGATGTGTTGTCGGCGATGTTGGTCGGGTTGGGTAAAAGCACCAGCACCAAGGCCGAGGTCGGCAACTCGCTCAAGGAGCATACCGAGCACTTTCGCCAGGTGCTGGAGGACAACCTCAAGCTGCCGCTGGGCGACACGCTCAAGACCAGCCTGGAAAAAATCAAACCCAGCCTGGATACCTATATCAGCGCTGCTGAACGCATTACGGCACTCGCGCTGGACAACCCGGAGGCCGCTCGCGGCGAACTGGAGACCTTCAATACAGCCTTCAGCCAGTTGGAAGGTCAGATGGCGAGCCTCAGCGAGCTGATCGAAAACAATACGCAGCAAACCAGCATCGGCACCCGACAAACCATCAGCAACGCCAACTTCACCTTGGGCGTGGTGTTGATTGCGAGCCTGCTGTTGCTCCTGGCGCAGGGCCGCTGGGTTTCGCGGAGCATCATGGGGCCGTTGCAGGCCGCAAGCCGCATCGCCGACAGCATCGCCCGTGGCAATTTGAGCGAACCGATTGTCGAGCCCCAGCGCAAGGACGAGGCCAGCGCGCTGATACGCAGCCTCGGCACCATGCAGCGGGACCTGCGCGGCATGATCGAAGTGGTGCGCAGCAATGCCCATGGCGTCAATGGCATGAGCGAGCAACTGAGCCAGGGTTGCCATGAGGTGGCGGGCAGCAGTCAGCAGCAAAGCAGCGCCGCCAGCACCATGGCGGCGGCGGCCAGTGAAATGACCGCCAGTATCGAGGAAATCACCCAACATGCGGCGCGCGCACTGAACATGGCCAACCAGGCAGAAGCCTTGGCCAAGGACGGCGGTCGGGTGATCCACCAAGTGGTCAGTGACATGGCCGGCATTGCCCGTTCGGCGCAGCAGTCGGCTCACGTCATCCGCACGCTGGACAAGGAGTCCGAGGCAATCTTCAGCATTATCCAGGTCATCAAGGGCATTGCCGATCAAACCAATCTGCTGGCCCTGAATGCCGCGATCGAAGCCGCCCGCGCCGGTGAACAGGGGCGCGGTTTTGCGGTAGTCGCCGATGAAGTGCGCAGCCTGGCCGGACGTACCAGCGCCTCGACCCAGGAAATTGCCAGCATGGTCGGCCGTATCCAGCAAAACACCCGCGAAGCGGTGACCAGCATGGAGGAGGGCGTCACACAAGTGGACAAGGGCATGGCCGTGACCGCCGAAGTCGAGCGCGCCATCCGCGAGATTCTCCAGGCCACCCTCAACACCACTGAGTTGGTCAACGACATCTCCCGCACCATCAGCGAGCAAAGCCTGGCCAGTAACGAAATTGCCCATCAAGTGGAGATGATTGCCAGCATGTCGCAGCGCAACAGCCAGGTGATCGGCACGACGGCCTCGACGACGGACGAGTTGTCTGCATTGGCGGGGAAATTGTCGCAGTCGGTGGATCGATTTCGGCTCTGAGCATCACCGCTGATTTAGACAACTCGACTCAATCCTAACGCCAGCAGCCATCGGCAATTCGTGATGGCTGAGGGATGAGGTTTGGCTGTTTGGTACGCTGGCGGCTAGGGATATACGATCGTGACAGTCGCCATTGCAGTGACCGCTCCAGCGGGTGCGGTATCGACACCCGGCATCCGCACGTACTGTGCTGTAAAGGGCATGGTATATGAGGCCCCCGCAGCAGCCGAGGAATTGCCATATTGAATCGGTGCCTGCGAAGGCAGCGTACTGCCTGTTGGCGTAGGGCCGAATGTGATCGGGGCTGTCTCGTTGCTGTGGTAGAGGCGTACCCCCACTTTATTGTCTGCACTTGGCTGCAGATAGTTCTGCTGACTACCGGTGTGAAGCGCATCGGTGAAATAGGTGGAATAAACCGCGCCTTTGCCGCAAGCCGAGGCTGTGATCGAAAACGCCATTTCGCCCACCGTGCCCGCGCTGCGTGTACTGCCTTGCGAGGCAATCTGCGTCTGTGTGGCGGAGTTGAGTTTGACCGTCTGATTCAGTTCACCGGCGCTGAACTTGCAGGTGGGCAGGTCCTTGGGCAGTGCTGATTGCAACTGAGGCAAGTTTAACGCGTAGTTGGAACCTCTAAAACAATTGATTGTGCTCTGTGTCCCCGTCGAGTCCGGGTAAACATACATACCCACAAGAAGTTGTGGCCCGCGCTGGGCGGCCATGTACTGCGACAGAAGTGTGGTTGTCGTATCATTGGCCGCATATTTGGCCGCGTCGACGATGACCAGTTCATACTGCGCATAATAGGTAACGCTGCCATTATAACGAATGAAATTGGTGGAGGTTGGCAGATAAGCATAGGCGACGTCGAGCGTATTGGGGGCAAGTATGACTGGCGTATAACTAATTACTCTCGTGAGTATGTTGGACGTCAGTGAGGTTATCGTCATCCTGCCGCCGATACCGGACGTGGTGGAAAGTGGCACCGAATTGGTACTTGTGTCGTAATTCGGGTAGCTGCCCCCGGCGTTTGTCTGTATCCCCCATGAATACACGGAGTCCGCACCGGTGGTGCTGTTTCCGCCGCCGCGGATATTCGTCAAGGTGATTGGCAATTTCATGGTGATGGAAGCTAATACCGTACCATTGCCAAATGTCGCCGGCTGCTTGATATCCCAGCCCCCCGACGCTTGAAAGCTCGATGCGGAACAAGAGCCTATCTCCGCGTATACCGGGGAAACCCAGAGCGCACCCAGAATCAACGTGACTGCACTGCACAACTTAGCTAGACGGACACCCCAAGAGTTCAAAAGGTTGGCTAGTCTAGGCTCTGAATATTTCATCAAAATGCCCTCTGAAATTGGCCTGATATGTGTGGTATGGACTAAATATAGTTTGGCTGAAAACCTCCACGCGAGAACGCAAGTTTAAGTTAGTTTAAAAGTGCATCTGGCTGCTGTATATCGGACAAGTATTAAAAACGCTGGCAAGCCAGGTTCTGCACGATGGGATTAACCCCCTTCGAACTTGAACGGAGGTGTCACTTTGAACTCGCGCGACACTTCGCCGGAAAAGATATTCGACTGATCCTTGCCCAGGTCCAGTTTCATGACGTTGCCCGTGCCGGGGGAAAAATCGATCTTTTTCAAATCGACCCAGAAGGTATTGGGCGTCAGGGCCGATTCGAAGAAATACAACTTGCGTTGATGATCCACCACCGAACGCCAGCGGGTGGAGGAGATGTTCGGCTCCCCTGGCGTGGAGATGCCGTAGGGCACCGAGACGTTCCTGATCACGCTGAATACACTGGCCAGCGACACCTGCGGGTTCTCGTTCCTGGGGATCGCGTTGACATAAAAGGACGCCCGGGCGAAGCGGTCGGCCGCGCGGTTGGTGCCCGGCAACATGACTGTCCCGCCGATGGATTTCCAATAGGCATTGAGGGCCAACTGTTGATCAAAGGTCGGTGAGTTGGTCATGACCTGGAACTCCCGACCATGGTGAATCACCGGTTTTCCCTTGATGTACTCGATGATCGCGCTGTCGCCTGACGCATCGGACAGGGACAGATGCAGGGTCGCCAGGCGAGTGTCCCCGGGAACCTTGGACGTCACCAGGGTGAACGGTTCTTTCTTCAGCGCCTCCACGGCCTCAGCCACCGTGGCGTAGTTGTCCAGCACGTATTGCGCCCAGGCGGCGATGCTCAGACCGGGCTTAGTGCTTTTGGCCGTTGGGTATTCCGACTCCACCAGCCACAGCAGGTTAGCGACCAAACCGGCCTCGTTGACCCCGTCGGTGGTGGCGATGTCATAACCCGAAGCAATCACGCTCCCATAACGCGAAGTCCACTTGATCGAACCTGCGCCCACTTCGCCATTACGCTGCATACCCTGGGGAAAGATCCACAGGTTGGTCGCTACATCGGTTTTCCAGTCCATGGAGCGCGCGGTGATCACCGTCTGGTTATCCCCCAGGTAGGTCAGTCGCGTGCAGGCCTGGGCCACCGGCAGACACAGCATGAATCCTGCCAGGCCAAGGGCTAGCGCGCGGGTGATGGGTTTACGCAACTGTGCTCCCTTCATTGTATGACTCCTCAACTGTTGGTCAGAAACGCACGGACAGGCCGATTGCCGGGCCGCGCTGGGTAACGTCGTACTTGAACGTATTACCGGTGAAATCGTGAGTTTGATATTTCTGTGATAACACTCGATATCCCGCTCGCAGCGTAGTTGGGTATTGGAACAGGTGGGTCCGATACCCCAAATACCCCTGGGCGCTGTAACTGCTCTTCGTCGCGGTATCGAAGCCGCCGACGTCCACTTCGCCGGAGGCCGTCCAACGTTCATCAAGATCCGTCAGCATCCGCACGCCCACGAACGGATCGCTCCATTGCGCTTTCTTGCGGGTGGCAAAGCCGATGCTGTCGATCTCCAGTTTGCTCGCCAGGCGCGTCCAACGTACCCCGGCAGTCGGTTCCACGCGCCAGGCGCGCGGGTCGCCGAAAATCGTCGTGCCGCCGAGCGCTTGCTCATAAGCGAGGTAATAGACCCCCGCCGCGATGGTGGTCTGCGTGATGTTGAGTCCAGCCTTCTGGCCCAACACCCGGTGGGACTCATGAGTATCGGCATGGACTCCATCGACATAGAAGCCGAGGCTGCGGTTGGTGACGTCGAGATTACCCATGAAGACCGAGCGCAAGTTGTTCAAGGTTTCAGAAAACGGCACGTCGACGTGGGTGCTTACACCGCCGAGTGTCGCCTGGCCGGACATCGAAGGTGCCCACGCAAATGGGCTGACAAGCACGCGCCAGGGCGCATCGCCATGTGCGGATGCGGCGCTCGAGTCAGCCGCCTGGGCCTGTTGCCATTGCATGGAAAAACAACTGATGGCAATCAGGATATAGATCATTTTTGTTTTAGCGCACTTGAATGTCATGGCCGGATTTTTCCACTTTTGCACAATGGGTTCGCTCCGCAAAGTCATCGCCAAACCAAGGTTTTTCGGTGGTTTGCGAGATTAACAAGAGAAAGATATGAAGCGAGCCTGAACTTTATCGTGAATTTACTAGCGCCAGAAGATAGACGGACTTGCATTCGTTCCAGTCTTATTTGTTTGCACTAAAAAAGCAGACGGGTACGAGAGTCTGCAAGGTGGCAGGCCACTATATTAGTCCTCTGGTAACGATTGGGCCTAACCATCAACTAGTTGCGAATATCATGAAAATCAATCTCATTATTGCTGACGATCACCCAGTATTAATCTCGGGTATACAACATGAGTTGTCCAGCATTCATACGCTGCAGGTGGTGGGAACTGCCAACAACTCTACTGAAATAATGGAGCTGCTCGCCAAGGAACAATGCGACATCCTGATCACGGATTATGTGATGCCTGGCGGTGAGTTTGGTGATGGGATGACCATGCTCTCGTTTCTGCGCCGGCGCTACCCGAGCCTGAAGATCATCGTGTTCACCATGATCGACAGCCAGATCATGCTGACCGAGTTGATCAAGCTCGGCGTACACTCGGTATTAAACAAATCGGAGCATATCAGTCACCTGATATTTGCCATTCATGCGCTCTACGCGGGGGCCACTTATTTTTCGCCGAAACCCCATCCCGGCAACGATCTCAACCTTGCCCAGACCCGCACGACGCGGCGTTTATCCAGGCGCGAGGCAGAAGTCATTCGGTTGTATGTGTCTGGACGCTCGGTCAATGAAATTGCCAGCGAATTCAATCGAAGCAAGCAGACCATCAGTTCGCAAAAAACCAGCGCCATGCGCAAACTGGGCATCAAGCGTGACGTTGAACTGATTCGCTTCGCCCGTGAGATGGGATTAGTTACGACCATGCGCTCAGATGATTACTTTGAGGAAAAACTCGATTAATTAAGAACACCATGATGAATGTTTTTGATACTTGTCTCATTGTTCGAGCATATGACGACCTGAATAATGAGTCGCGTCGCCACCCGCCAACTTTTCTTGGTTATGCAAAAGGCTTTATGGTTTTTTAACTCGCGTTACTGCAGTTGGTATTTCTCTATGTTTATTAAAAACAGTCTTGAGCCCGGGTTGAATGACCAGGAGCTCATCCATGCCATTACTGGCGGCCGGGCTTTTCGCGTGGTCTTGCAACCCCAGCATGATCTGCTGACCGGCGCCCTGGTCGGCGCTGAAGCCCTGGCCCGCTGGGACCATCCACAACACGGCGAAATTGCGCCCTCGCTGTTCATACCTGCCTTGACCCGGCTGGGGGGCGAGCCCGGGCTGTTCAAACAGGTGGTCAGGCAGATCCAGGCGGTATTGTGGGTGCTGGTCGAAGCGGATGCGGCATGCCCGATTTCAGTCAACACCTCGGTGGCGACGCTGTCGATTCCAGGCCTCTTGCGCGAGCTTGAGTGCAGCCTGAACGAAAGCCGGGTTTCGCCGCGCTTGATGAAAATCGAGATCACTGAAGACCTGGCGATCGATGATCTGCAAAGCCTCGCCGATGAACTCCATCGGATGCGCGCTCAAGGCTTCGGGATCAGCATGGATGACTTCGGCATCGGTACCTCCACGCTGGAGCGACTGACACAGTTGCCTTTCACCGAGCTCAAGATAGACCGCTCCTTTGTCCGCCGCATGCTGCATCAGCCAGCGGCGGGCGCCGTGGTGCGGGCGGCTCTGGAGTTGGGTAATACCCTGGGGATGGAGGTGGTGGCAGAAGGCGTCGAGTGCGCCGAACAGATCCACTTACTGCGAGAGTTCGGCGGGCGGGTGGGGCAAGGTTATGGACTGGGCGCCCCCATGGAAGTCGAGGCCTTCATTGCCTATGCGCTGGCTGCGGCGCGCCAGCAAGAGATCACTCCGGGGACGCGTCTGTCTCGCTGGAAGGGGTAGATGCCGTGGCAATACCGGTTTCGTAGGCGAAGCGAAACAGGTCGGCATCGCGCTCTATGCCCAACTTGCGCATGGCGCTGGTTTTTTGCGAGCTGATGGTTTGTTTTGAGCGGTGCAGTTGTTCCGCAATTTCGTTGATCGACTGACCGCCGACGTACAGCCTGACCACTTCCAACTCGCGTTTTGTCAGATCCAAGCCTTCATCCGCATTCCTATGGTGACCGGCAGAGCCCGTCCGTGAAATCTCGGAGGGGAAATAACGAGCGCCTGCATGCACAGCATGAATGGCCGATATCAGATGACGGGTTTCGTTGACCTTGCCCAGCACCGATTCCACCCCGAGCTTGGCCAGTTCTTGAACGATGGCGGGGCTATCCAATGTGGTGAATACGACAATCTTCAAGGTGGGAAAACAACGGCGCAAATAAGAAATGAAGGTCAACCCATCGCCATAGGCACCTCCAGGCATCGCGTAGTCGGTGACCAGGACATCGCAGGATTGATGCTGCAATAATCCAACCAGTTCGCCAGAGTCCCGGGCGACACCGACGACGTCAAGGGTCGGAATCGCTGCGAGATCATGTTGGATGCCCGACAAAAGGGCTGGGTGATCATCGGCCAGCAGAATACGGATCTTCATGATGCGCGCACTTTACTCGTGGAAGGTGGAGAAACAATCGATTCAAACCGTCGGGAATTTATAACAACGCCAATCAGGCACGGTAGCACTCGATTGTTCTTCGACGGAAGACACTAAGGCCTCATTCATCAAAGTACTAAAAGTTGCGTAATGGGGCTAGTACTTGTCTGCAATGGGTCTCCAGCCGTCCTGAAAAAGTCTGACTCGGTTCATAGTATGCCCCTACTAAAGGATGAGCCCAGTGCTGTGACCAACGCCCAAATAAACGTCTTGACTCGCTATCGCCGTTTTCAGCGACTGCTGCTGTTTGGAGGAGGTCTGTTCACCACGCTGATGGTGTTGTTGACTTTTTCATTGGGGGTGCATGAGCGCTGGCGCACGCATCTGGAAGTGTTACGCCAGGTCTTTATCGTTAACCGCAATATTCTGGCGACACAGGACATGAGCGTGCTGGTCACACCATTCAATTTTTATGGCATGTGCAGCACTGTGCTGATTCTGCCGCGCAACGGCGACGTACAGGTCAGTGCCACCAACCCGTGCGATGACTCTCGCGACCTGGAGCCTGACTACCTGCATGATCTGGTCGATAACACTTACTTGCCTCTGCAAGAGCGATACGGCGACGGGGTGTTCAGCCTCACGGGTATCGTCGCGGACAGCGATTGGGTCCTGGTGCATGCCTATAGCTCGCGCAGTATCGGCATCATCATCGGCCGGCAAGTGGGCATGGAGGGCGCGTTGACCCTGATAACGCTGATGTTGATGTGGCTGTTACTGATTGCTCTTAGGCTAGGGGTCTTTTCTCCGTTGTTGAAATGGGCGCGGAGTGTCCACGAGAGTGAAAAACTCAACCGTATCTTGATCGACACCGTGCCGGTGGGATTGGGGGTGATTGCCCTGGATAGTGGCGAGGTACTGCTATGCAGCCCCACGATGCTGGAAACGGGTGAACGCTTAGCCCCTGTGGGCGCCTCCTTGCCGGCGGCCTTTATCAAACGGTATGACGAGTTGATGCTTGAATACCGCGGGCAACCAGGGAAACCGCCTGAGGCGTTCCATGAAGAGTTGAGCTTCACATTGCGCGATAACTCCAGGCTCGACTTGTCGGTGAGAATGGCGCGAGCACGCCACAAGGGGCGAGAGGTGCTGGTGACGGCGTTTGCTGATATCACGGCGAAGATCCGGGTGACAGAACAGATGCGCGAGGCGCGCCAGCTCGCCGATTCGGCCAATGCTGCGAAATCGGCGTTCCTCGCGGCCATGAGCCATGAGATCCGCACCCCTCTCAACGCTATCCTCGGCAATCTGGAACTGCTGTCCCATTCCGCCCTCGATTGCGTGCAGCGCGATCGGCTGAACGTGATCCGCGCCTCCTCCGATGGCCTGCTGGCGACTATCAGCGATGTATTGGACTTCTCTAAAATCGAGGCCGGCGAGCTGTGTCTGGAGCACATCGAGTTTGATGCGCTGGAGGTGGTGTCCCGCGCGCTCATGATGTTCGCTCCAGTGGCGGCGGCCAAGGGCCTGCGATTGATGGGCGAATTGGGCCAGGAATCGACGCAGCCGATGCGCGGAGACCCGACCCGCCTCGGGCAGGTGATCTATAACCTGCTATCCAATGCCATCAAGTTCACCGAGTCCGGGCAGGTCCTGTTGCGCATGCTGACGGACGAGTCCAGGTCACAGTTGCTGATCGAGGTCCAGGATACCGGCATCGGCTTGTCATCGGGGCAGTTGGCGCGCATGTTCCAGGCCTTTAGCCAAGCGGATGCGTCTATCAATCGCCGCTTTGGCGGTACCGGGTTGGGGCTGGCGTTGTGCTCGCGGCTGGTGCAGGCCATGGACGGCACATTGTCCGTCGTCAGCGAACTGGGGCAGGGCAGCCGTTTCATCCTGAGCCTGCCCCTGGGGGCGTGTACGCAAGTGCCATTGGTGCCGCGCTTCAATGGCCAGCACGTATTGCTGGTGGTGGCCTCGCATTCCGCCTGTGACTATGTCTGCGGCGTGTTGCAAGCGTGGGGCCTGCGTGTCACCTGCTACAGCCATCCCTCCCAGGTCGGATCAGAGGCAATTTCGACGGCGTCGATATTGATCCTCTGGGGGGAGCGGCACAGCTGGCACGCCGCTGAGGAAAATCGACTTGTGGAGGAGTCGTCGTGGGTCATCGATTGTGCTATCGATGGAACCCGGGAACCCTTGGTTGCTGGACGTCTGTTGAGTGTTTCGATGTTCGGGCTGCGTGGGCTGGTCGCAGGCTTGCGTCATGCGCTGCAAGGCAAAGCGTTGGCCGCGCCACAAAACGCCAGAAAAGTCCTGGTCAAGCCATTGCGGGTGCTGGTCGTCGAAGACAATCTATTGAACCGGGAGCTGTTCAGGGAGCAACTCAAGCTGCTGGGCTGTGCCCCGTTGGTGGTTGCGAATGGCGAGCAGGCGCTGGCATGGCTGGACGATCAACCGTTTGACGCACTGCTCACCGACCTGGCCATGCCCTTGCTCGATGGTTACGAATTGGCACGTCGGGTGCGGCAGCGCTGGCCCGATATGCCGGTGTTGGCGGTCACCGCCCATGTCACGATGCAGGACCGCAGGCGTTGCGAAAAGGCGGGCATGCTCCGCGTGCTGGGCAAACCCTTGTCGCTGAATGCACTGGCCCAGGCCCTGTCGGAAGTGACGGGCACCGAATGCACTTACTATGAGGTCGGTCAGGGCAGTGGGCTACTGGGTGGGCAGGTCATGCCGGACAGTATTCGCGAAATGTTCTGGGAGTCCTGCGAAAGCTCATTGGCCGTGCTGCGCCAGGCCCGACGCGACGGTGATGTGCAGCAAATGCTCGCAGAGTTACACTCCCTGCGCGGCATGCTCGGGGTGTACCGGATGCGCGGGGTGAGCCGCAAGCTGATCGATGCGGAGAACGGGCTGAAGTGTGGGGCCGCTTCCGCGCTGGCGGAGGTGGACAGGCTGATGGCAGAACTGGCGGCAGAGATCAATCTGGCGCGCACCGCAGCTATCGCGTGAGCTTGCCGTTACCGCGTCTGAAAGCAGCGATCCATATTTCAGCAAATGAGTGCGCAGTGGGAGAACGTTCGAGCGATGACCACAACCTTTGACCAGGATGGTGTGCTGGCCCGCTTGCATCGCTATCAGACTATGTTGGTCATGGGCGGTGGCACTGCCATCACCGTGTTGGTGCTGCTGGCCGCGGTACTGGAAGTGGTTGCCTCGGTGATGACCTACGTTGCCCGGACCAACGAAGAAGTCTCCGTCGATGTGCGTCACGTAATGGACTTCACTGCGCGTGCCACGGCGACTTTACGCAACAATGTGCAGAACATGGAGCTTGCCTGGGAGCGTGCCGAGGCACCGGACAGCAAGCGTCTGCAGGCCTACATCGAAGCTGGCAAGCTGGTACGCGTCAATGCGTCCGCTGCCGCGCCTTCGTTGCTGGTGCTCGGCAGCACCCACCAGGACGATCCCGCCCAGGCCTGGCGCTACATCGATCTGGCGCAGCAGATGGCGCCCGCCACCGCAGTGATAGCGGCCCGAAACGCCGGTGATCTCAGCGCCTACTTCTACAGCCCCGAACGTAGTGTTCTCATCCTCGCGGTTGCACCCTGGCCTGGAGCAGAGTGGCAGGCGCGTATCGCGGCGTCCCGCGACAGTCTGTTCGAAACCCTGACCCGTCAGAACGGACGCGCACTGCTCGCAGCGGACAACCCTGCGCGGAATAGCGCAAAGGGGCTGCCGGCATTTCAGTGGCTGGCGCCCTATGACAGCCCGCTCACCGGCGCTTCGGCGATTCGGGTGGCGGCACCGCTGATCGGCCGTGATCAGCACTCTTTCGGCACTCTGGTGTTCGAGCTGCCGCTGGCCAGCCTGGCAGCCAAGTTGCCGGACACCGGCCTGCAAGGCAGTTGCATGATTCTGGGCGCCGATGGCTCACCGATCTTTTCCTGTCAGCAGGCGGGTGGGCCTCAAACCTTGAGCGAGGCCCAGCAGGCATTGGCTGACGGCTTGGGGCGCAGCCGCCAAACGACCTATCTGCAAGGCCATGTTCTCAGCGGCTGGCCGCTGGGAGACACCTCCTGGACGCTGGTGTACGCCCAGTCGTGGCAGCAGATCGCTAAAGGTGTTGCACCGCAGATCGCCGTCACCGCACTGACCTCGGCCCTGATCATCCTGGCCACCTGGCTGGTATTGCTGCTGGTCAAGTGGCGGTTGCTGGCGCCAGCCGTGGCGCAGTCGCGCCGGGTGTTTGAAAACGAGCAACTCAGCCGGATTCTGGTGGAGACCGCACCGATAGGGCTGGGCCTGATTGCTGTCGACAACGAACAACCGTTGCTGCGCAGCCCGGCGATGATCGACATGGCCCGGCATATCTCCCGCCCTGGAACCAGCTTGTCGGCACTGTTTGCCCGGCATTTCAAACAACGGCTGACACTGCCGGGCACGCCTCCGGTGCATACCATTCGCCAGGAAGACCTCGGTGTTTCCACCCTCGATGGCCAACACATCGACCTGTCGGTGAGCATCGCCCAGGCCCGTTACCAAGGTCGTGATGTGCTGGTGACGGCATTCACCGACGTGACCGCGAAAAAACGTCTTGAGCAGCAACTGCGTGAAGCACACCAGGCCGCGGACGCCGCCAATGCGGCCAAGTCCGGGTTCCTGGCGGCCATGAGCCACGAAATCCGCACGCCGTTGAACGCCATCCTGGGCAACCTCGAATTGCTTGCCTACTCGCCGCTCAACTCGCGCCAACGCGACCGCCTCAAGACCATCCAGACAACCTCCGATGCGTTGCTGGCGATCATCAGCGACGTCCTGGATTTTTCCAGAATCGAAGCCAATGAGTTACGCCTGGAGGACCTTGAGTTCGATGCCCTGGAGATCGCGTCTCGGGCGCTGATGATATTTGCGCCGGTCGCGCGGGCCAAGGGCCTGACGTTGCTCGGCGAGTTCGAGGAGAGTGTTTCGTTGCCGATGCGCGGTGATCCTACGCGCATGGGGCAGGTGATCCATAACCTGCTGTCCAACGCCATCAAGTTTACGGACAAGGGCCAGGTACTGCTGCGCCTGACTGCGGATAAAGTTGCGCGCACCGTGACTATCGAGGTCGAGGACAGTGGGATCGGTCTGACCGCCGAGCAACAGGCGCGGCTGTTCAGTGCGTTCAGTCAGGCCGACGCCAGTATCAACCGTCGGTATGGCGGCACCGGATTGGGGTTGGCACTGTGCTCGCGCTTGACCCAGGCCATGGGCGGCAGCCTTGTGGTGCAAAGCGCGCATGGTCACGGCAGTCGATTTACCCTGCGCTTGCCTCTGGGAGCGGCGACCGGCCACCCGGATCTTCCGCGCTTCGAGTCTGAACGCGCGCTGTTGGTGGCGGCCTCGCCTGATTGCCGCACCTATTTGACCCGGGCTCTGTGCAGTTGGGGGTTACAGGTCCAGTCTTATGGTCACCCGGCACAATTGCAAGATGACCAGCTTGAGGGCGCCGACACCCTGATTCTGTGGGGCTCACGACAGACCTGGCATGCCGATGACGAAAACCGCCTGGTGGAAAAGTCTTCTTGGGTCATCGATTGCACGGAGGACGGCCCGGCCGAACCCGTGGCCGCCGGGCGCGTCCTCAGTGCGTCGGTGTTCGGTCTGCGCGGGCTGGCAGCGGCGTTGCGCTATGGCTTGCAAGGTCAACCGTTAGCGAAGGCGGAGCAGGGCATATCGGCACTGGCCAAACCGCTGAAGGTATTGATTGCGGAAGACAACGCGGTCAACCGCCGACTGTTTGAGGAGCAGCTCAAGCGACTCGGATGCCTCGCCACCACCGTGGAGAGCGGGGCAAAAGTGCTGGCCTGTCTGGAGCAGGAGCCTTTCGATGTGTTGCTCACCGACCTGTCGATGCCGGGGATGGACGGCTATGAGCTTGCCTTGCAGGTTCGCCAGCGATGGCCGGCACTCCCGGTGCTGGCGGTCACGGCGCACGTAACACCGCAGGAGCGCGCGCGCGGCGAAGACGTCGGCATGACTCGCGTTCTGAGCAAGCCGCTGTCGCTCAGGGACCTGGGCCAAGCCTTGTCCGAAGTGACCGGCACCGAGTGGGGGGGCAAGGCCTGGTCTGGCAGTGAACTCCTGGCTGGCGACGCAGTGCCTGATGACATCCGGCGGGTGTTTCGCGAATCCTGCCAAGCATCGGTGGCAACCCTGTGTCGGGCCCGGGACGCGGACGATACCGCCGCGATCCTGGCAGAACTGCATGCGTTGCGTGGCGCCTTGGGCGTATTCAATATGCAACACATGGCCGCGCTGTGCATGGACCTGGAACAGGATGTGCGCGCCAACGGTGTAAGGGCTTGCAGCACCGGCGTGAAGCAATTGTGCGATGCGCTGCAAACCAGTGTGATCAGCCCCCCTGAATCATTGCATGATCTCCTGGAACGGATGTTATCCCTGGCGGATGCCAAGGCGCCCGAAGACGCCATGGCTCAAATCGCCGTGCTGGCGCGCCAAGCCCAACAACGTCTGCGCGATGGTTGATCGCGGTCACTGATTGCTATGCGTCGCTCTCGGCGTTAGTTGCCTTTCCGAGGCCCCTCGGGCACGGAACTTGACCTGGATCAATAACGCTGTTAGTCCGCTGCGATTTTGCGCCGCAAGTTTAACTTCCGTACTGGTCCTACATAAAATCTTTCTGCTTTTACTTAGTATTCGTTGGTGCCGGTAACGGCTATCGATCGATATGCAAAGGCCTGTGGGACTTCCATTGGCGGACGATATCTATACTCCATTAAAGCAGACACTGAATATGAAAAAGCTCTTTCTAAGCGTTGCAGTTATTTCGGCAATGGGGCTCTCGGCCATGGCCAACGCGGCTTCTACTCCTACTGTTGGTGCTACAGGCACTATCACTTTCAATGGCACTATCAGTGCCGATAGTTGTGTTGTTCATAGTGACGGCCCTGGCACTGCGGGCGGCAACCTGACTTACAACCTCGGGACTGTTCCAGTCAGCGCCCTGGGGACTGAAGCCAATCCAAGTGGCGGCGGTACCCTGACCGCGCTGCCGACAGACCTGAACTTGAGTGTGGAGTGCGGTTCGGCGGCAACCACCGTCGAACTGAAACTGACGCCGACTGCAGTCTCCGGCAAAGGTATTGCGGTGAGCGGTGGTGCGAGCAACGTACAAATCATGTTGGTTGATACGCGTACCAGTACTCCGGCACCGCTTGACTTCACCTCAGGCAGCGCAACCTTGACCGGTGCGATCAGCGGTGGCAGCAGCAGTATCCCGCTGAAGGCTTACTACACCCACACGTCCTCGGGCGCGGCAACTGCGGGTCCGGCCAACGCAACCGTGGCCTACACCCTGTCTTACAACTAAGCCCTCGGCTTGTCTCAAGCGAGGTTGCAGAACCTTGCTTGAGGTCTTTTTTCGGAGGATTGTTTTTTGACCACTTTCATATTTCGTAGTCTCGCGGCCCAAGTCATGCTGGTGACGGCGTGCCTGGGTTTCAGTTTGTCCGCGCAGGCTGCCATTTCCCTTAGTGGTACTCGCCTGATATTTGAGGGTAAGAATAAAGAAGCCTCTATCATTGTTCGCAATGAAGGTTCAAAAGTGCTGGTCCAGTCGTGGATCGAGAGCAATACGCCCGGTGATAGTGGTGAACTACCATTTGCAGTAACACCGCCATTGGCCAAGATGCAACCTAATGGCCAACAACTGTTGCGCGTACTCTATGCAGGCAAGAGCGATTTGCCGACCAATAAAGAGACCGTGCTCTGGCTCAATGTTCAGGAAGTTCCGGAGCAAGTCGAAGGCGAGAATACGCTGCAGTTGGCGATTCGTCAGCGCATCAAGCTGTTCTATCGTCCCGCGGGCATCAGCGGAACGGCGGCCGATGCGGCTACCGGTTTGACCTGGCAATTGGTTCAGCAAGCCGGAAAACCGGCGCTGAGAGTCGTCAATTCCAGTGCTTTTCATGTCCCGATCAATACTGTCGATCTGAGCGCCATGGCGCAGCAGGAAAAACTCTCCACGCCCTTCATGATCGCGCCGGGAGAGACCCATTACCTGACGTTGAAGAACGCTGGCATTTCGCCCCAGGCGCGCCTCAGCTTCAAGGCCGTCAACGATTACGGCGGCGTCGACACTTTCAACGCACAACTTGTCAGTGGCACCCCCGTTCAAGCTCAACGCGCAACGCCTTAACCACACGCCCGAGCGCCTCCCTGGCATCTGTCCCATACATAGCGCTAAGGCTTGCGCTGATTGCCTGAGTCATACGGCTGCGCGTTCCTTTTTTTTGAGCAGAATCTCTCGAAACTATCATGTCGATACCTAGCTTGTTTTTCACATCACACATGACCGGCTCGCGACTTCGCATCGGCACTCCGCGTCTGATGCTGTTGAGCACATGCTTATGTTTCTGGATCGACGCTATCGCGGCCGACGGCCTGGTCAAGGCCGTACCGGAGGCCGACACTCAGCTGATTGCCAACGCTACGGCGGTAGATATCACTCGCCCCCCCGGCCGGGGGCATGAGGGTTACAACGTCGCGTTCCTGTATGGCATGGGCCAGTCTGCGGATGTGAAAACGTTGTTGATGGGCAGCGACGTACTGCCGGGCATCTATCGGGTCGATATCTATGCAAACAACACGCTGGTCGGACGCCAGGATGTGGTCTTTTCCGAGAACCCCAAGTCCGGCGAGGTCGAGGCGTGTTTCAGCGAGGATCTGCTCAAGCAAGTCGGCATCAACACCGTGGCGTTGCACAGCGAGGGGAAGCTCAAGACCGACACTGACTGCTATCGTCTGCCTGATCTGATCGATCAAGCCGGTGCGGTCTACGATTCGCCGCGATTGCGCTTGAACCTGAGCGTGCCGCAGGCCGCGATGACTCGCGAGCGCCGCGGTTATGTCGATCCTTCCGTGTGGGATTCCGGGGTCAGCCTTGGCTTCGTCAATTACAACCTCAATAGCCGCTACGACTACAGTTCCAGCAATGAAAGCCGGCAATCGACCAACCTGGGGTTGCGCATGGGGCTGAATGTGGGTGACTGGCGTCTGCGCAATAACTCTTCCCAGACTTCCAGTACCGGGCAACCGTCGAAGTTCACCAGCCAGAACACCTACCTGCAGCGGGACATCACAGGACTGAAAAGCCAACTGTGGCTAGGCGAGACCTACACCAATTCGCCGCTGTTCGACGGGGTACGTTTTCGCGGGGTGCAGATGGCCTCCGACGAAGGCATGAGTCCGGATAGCGAACAGGGTTATGCGCCAGTCATTCGAGGGAATGCCGAGTCCAACGCCACCGTTGAAGTGCGCCAGAACAATTATCTGATCTACAGCGCAAACGTCTCGCCAGGGCCTTTTGAAATCACCGACCTCTCGCCGTCCGGTTCCAACGGCGACCTGGAGGTGACCATCATCGAGGCGGATGGCCGCCGTCGGGTGATGCGCCAGGCGTTTTCCAGCCCACCCTTGATGGTGCGTGAAGGGCGGCTGCTGTATGACGCAACGCTGGGGGAGTTCCAGCAGGATTATGGTTCCAGTGAACGTCCGGTATTTGCCAATGGCTCGATGATGTATGGCCTGACCAGCGACCTGACCTTGGCCAGCGGTCTGCAGGCGGCTTCCGGCTTTCAGGCGTATAGCATGGGCGCAGGGATCAATACGCGTATCGGCGCAGTGTCCCTGGACGGAACCCAGTCCCACAGCAGCATTGAGGGTACGAGCAAGGCCGGCCAGCGCTTGCGCCTGCGCTATGCAAAATTCATCGAGAGCACCAACACTAACGTGTCGGTCAATGCCCAGCGCAGCCTCAATGAAAACTTCCGAAGCCTCTCCGACCACGTCTATGCCAGCAGCGCTGCACAGGGGCATGCGTGGTATTCGAGTGAGTTTCCTGATTATTCGTCGACTTCTTCTGCGTACTCGCGAACGCGTCTGGACGTCTATCTGGCGCAGAACCTGGGCAAGGACAATCGCTTTGGCAGCGTGTACCTCAACGGATCGGACGACCGCTATTGGAACAATTCAAGCTCACGCAGCTACTCGGCGGGCTATAGCAACTCCTGGCGCAGCCTGAGCTACAACGTGGGTGTGACCCACGCGCAGAACGTCAGCTCGTCGGTGTATAACAGTCGCTACAGCGACACCACCCTCACGCTTTCACTGTCCTTCCCGTTAGGTGGCGGGGAAAGGCCGCCGCAAGTGTTCATGAACAGCAGCCGGCAGCAGGGCGGCGATACCAGCCTGCAGACGGGCGTCACCGGGACTTTGCCCAGTGACCGTGACGTGAACTATTCGGTGGTCGCCGGCCGGGGAGCGGACGGAACCGGCAATGGCTCGGCATCGGTGGGCAGTAACACGTCCGTCGGCAACATGACGCTGGGTTACAGCTATGGCAATCAGTACCACTCGACTTCTCTGCAAGCCAACGGCGCTATCGTCGCCCATGCCGGAGGCGTCAACCTCGCCCAGCCGCTGAGCGAGACCTTTGCCTTGGTCAAGGTCGAACCGCGCATGGCGGACGTACCGGTGGCGAGCTACTCGGGGGTGAAAACCGGTGCCAACGGTTACGCGGTCGTCCCCAACGCTACGCCATACCGGGCGAACTGGCTGGGCCTAAGCGCGAATGGGATGAGTCCTGACGTCGAGATCGACACGGCCATGCAACAAGTGGTGCCGCGTCGTGGTGCTGCGGCATTGGCTACGTTCAAGTCCAGCAGTGGACGCCGGGTGCAGTTCGAGCTGTTCCGCCCGGATGGCAAGCTGATGCCCTTCGGTGCGACGGTGGATCATGACGACGGCCAGCGCCTGGGTATTGCCGATCCACGCGGACGGGTGCTCGCGTTGCTGAGCGATGAGCAGACTTCGGGTGAGCTGCTGATTAGCTGGGATAACAATCAGTGCCGCGTAAGATTTGCTTTGCCGGAGAAAAAATCCGGGGAGAACTATCAGAGTATTTCTCTGAAGTGCAACGCAGTGACTCCGACGCCAGACAAGCCTGCACCTGCACCGAAAAAGATCAAGAGTGCCGTGCCGAGCATTGCGTTCTACCAGCCACGGCAATAACCGTCGACTTCGCCATGTCCATGAGCGTTATGGACCTCAATTGCGCGCCGCCCTCAAGGGCGGCGCTGCCTACACCAGAGCACGAGGCTCAGAAATAACTCAAGGTGATTCGGTAAGCGTCATGCGAAGCATCTTGGCTGAGAACAATACCTTTTCCCGTTGAACTCAGGTGCCGCCAGACAACCACATCAGTATCCATGCTGGCGGTGACCCGCGACGTCATTTCACTGCGCTCGCACTGGATGGCGAGCGCGGAGGGGAGGGTGGTGTGGAAGGGGGAGTGGAGGGGTTGGCATTGCGCCGCTTCTACGATTGCTCCGCTGAACTTAATCTTGCCCGTCGTAACGGCCTCTGCGTTGGCCTGATTAATCACGATAGGACTAATAAGCAATGTAAGTAACACCATTAGACCGGGTTTTATGGTATTCATGGTTTTCTCCTGCTAGTACTGGGTCGAGAATCGAACCAGGCTACTGCTATCTAATTCAACGGCACCTTTTTCATAAACTTTAGGGTCGGCTGATTAAATACAGTGCGCAGTAGCAGCGGAGCATTGATACGATCGGATCGTGTTCTGAGAGGTCTTATCCTGAATGGGGCTGCTTGATTTCCGCGTGACTTCGTTCAATACGGATATCGGACGGTGTCCTGCACTGGAATGGAATTATCTGTTGATGAGATTATCCATTGGAGTTCCGCGCGATCGACAAAAGTCGCATCGCAAATGGTGACTTTACCGCAACGAATGACCGACCCGGCGACCAGCTTTTCGCTGCCATAGATCAATGCAGAGAGAATCTGCGGGGAGTCGAGGCAAAAAGCCAGTGGGGCAAAGCTGTTCTGGTTGCTGAATTTCTCGTTGAGAATCAGTACATCAAACGGCGCATACGCATAATCTACCAAGCGCCGTAATTCCGTAATGGACTGCACTGGTGCAATCCGGTGATAGCCCAATTGGTTCAATACCCTTTCAATTCGCAAGCGAAAGAAATGCTGTTCATCGGCGATGAGAATTCGTGATGACTTATGTATCATTTTTACAGCCCTGCGCGGTAAGGTATGCAGTAGAGGAAACTTATTCCTACAACAGCCCAGCCTAACGATGCTGTAATTTTTATTATATGGGACGAGTATTAAAAGCAGCGCGCACACAGTAGCGACGTCTACGAAACCCCGTGACGATTCAATCAAAGACTCTTTGTAAGGTTGCCTAGCATCTCTTTTGCGGTAGAGACAACTTTGGAGTTCATTTCATAGGCTCGTTGAGTGGTGATCATGTTGACCATCTCTTCAACGGTACTCACGTTTGAGGTTTCCAAGGTGCTCTGCAATGTTGTGCCGATACCATTGACTCCTGGAGTGCCGACTTGAGGAGCCCCGCTGGCGGCGGTTTCCAAAAAGAGGTTGGCGCCTTGTGCTTGCAAGCCTGCCGGATTAATGAAATCGGCTATCTGCAGATTGCCAATCACCTGCGAGGCAGGGCTGCCGGCGACAGTGATCGATACAGTCCCGTCCTGGCCCACGGTGAATGTCTGGGCGTTGTTGGGAACAACGATCGCCGGTTCCAGGGCGAACCCATTCGCTGTGACGATCTGACCGTTTGCATTTAAGTGGAACGTGCCGTCCCTAGTGTAGGAAAGGCTGCCGTCGGGTTGCAGTATCTGGAAAAAACCACGGCCGTTCAGCGCCAGGTCCAGAGGTTGACCGGTCGTTTGCAGGCTGCCGGCAGAGAAGTTTTTCTGGGTGCCGACGACATGCACCCCGGTGCCTAGTTGCAGGCCAGAGGGCAATGCACTGTTCTGGGTTGACTGTGCGCCTGGCTGTCGTTTGATCTGATAGACAAGGTCTTGAAACTCGGCGCGATCACGTTTGAAGCCGGTAGTCGAGACGTTCGCCAGGTTGTTGGAAATAGTGGTCAGGTTAGTGTCCTGGGCAGAAAGCCCGGTTTTTGCGACATACAGTGCAGGAAGCATCCAAATCTCCTTGGCGGCCGTTTTGCGTGGTTAGGATTTGTCGGGGAGGGCAAACACAATTGACTTCCGAACGAGCCTCACGTCATCTGGAGTAACGTCTTGTTGATGGTGCTTTCGGTCGAAATCGTCTTGGCGTTTGCCTGGTAGTTGCTCTGGGCCTTGATCAGGTTCACCAACTCGGTGGTCAGGTTAACGTTGGAGTTCTCCAGAGCATTGGCGACGATCGATCCGAGTGTTCCGGCCTGAGGGACGTCATAACCCGGCTGGCCGGAAGCGAAGGTTTCCTTCCAGGCAGTGCCACCTGCCGGCTGCAGGCCTTGCTCGTTGTTGAAACTCGCCAGCGACAGCTGGCCGATCGCTTTACTTTGCTGGTTGCTGAACGTGGCGAACATCACACCGCTACCGTCGATTTTCAGGCCGGTGATTTGCCCCGTCGCGTAACCATCGGTGATCGGTGGGTTGCGATAGCTGGCTGAGTTGTACTGTGTAATGTTGGCCATGTTGATGGCAACGCCGGCCGGGTTGGCGGCAGCGCCGTTATATTTCCATGCTCCGTTTTCCAGTGCGCCCGGCTTCCAGTCGGTAATCGTCAGGGTGGTATTGGACGTTGCGGAGGGGGGGATCGTGATAGTCGAAAGAGTGCCCGACGTATCAAATGTCAAAAGGGAACCCCTCGGCGCGACACCGGCAATGCCACTGATTGCCGTACCGTCTGGGTTTCGCCCATCGATCAGGGTGTAAGACATCCATTTATTGGCGTCCGTCTTCACCATGTACTGCACCATAGCGTGCGAGTTGCCTTGGGTGTCGTACAAGGTGGTGCTGTATTGGGTCGTGAAGCTGCTGGTGTCGGTTGGGTCGAACGGCTTGGTGGCTTGGTTGATCGCCGGCGCAGACGCGTTCAGGTTGCTGGTGGAGTCCACCTTGCTGGAAGCCTTTGGCGGCAAGTTCGACAGGTTCAGCCGCAGGTCGGTCAACCCGCCCTTGATGATCTTGCCGTCGGCGTCTGCGGCGTAGCCTTGCAGGCGTGAGGTGCCCGTATTGTTGGTGATGTAGCCATCTTTGTCTGCGCTGAAGGCACCGTTACGGGTGTACTGCAGAGAGCCGTCGCTGCCTTTCTGCACAAAAAAACCACCGCCTTGGATCGCCATATCCAGTGTGCCGCCACTGCCGTTGACATCGCCTTGAGTGAACTGCTGGGACACAGCGGACAGGTTCACACCATTACCGATAGCATTGTGCCCAGTACCCAGCTTGGCAGCCGCATAGATATCAGCAAATTCTGCACGGGATGATTTGAAACCGGTGGTGGCGACGTTGGCGATGTTATTGCCAGTGACATCCAACTGTTTGTTGGCCGCATACAGCCCGCTGAGCCCAATATTAAAAGACATAGCCACTCCTTATTTTGCCATTCAGTTTGAATTTGAAGCAGGGGGCTGATCTGGCCGGGATTGAAGCATGGGGTTGCTGAGGCACCCTTGGAGCATCTTTTTCAGGCCGTCAGTTAGTCATCCAAGCGCCCACCGCTTAATCGGCGATGACTTTAGAGATGCTGATTGTGCGCAAAGAATGTTGGGTTTTATGGGAGGAACCATGGAGGAATGATGGAGGCGTCAGATTTCTTGTGGGAGGCATAACTTAAACGGTGATCTGATGACCGACGTGACAAGGTGCATTGTGTTCGCACTCTTCCAAGGACAGACAATGCTTATCGTATTCAGCGGCCTTCCGGGCACTGGAAAAACCACTATCGCCAAGGCCCTCGTCGCTACGACAGGCGCCCTCTACCTGCGGATCGATACGATCGAACAAGCGATTCGAAACTCCGGTGCTCTTGCGCAAGACGTGGGGCGCAGTGGCTACATGGTCGCGAATGAACTCGCCCTGAGTAATCTTCGTCTAGGCCGTATGGTCATCGTTGATTGCGTAAATCCAGTCATCGAAAGCCGAATGGCGTGGAACGAAACCGCCTCAAAAACGGGTGTTCGGTTGGTAAATATTGAAGTGATTTGCTCGGATAAAAACGAACATCGGCGCCGCATAGAAACGAGGCTGGGTGATATTCCCGGGTTGATTCCAGCAACCTGGCAATCTGTGTTGGATCACGAATATGAAGCGTGGGCCGAAGCTCCGTTTTGCATAGACACCGCGCTGACTTCGCCGGAGCAAGCAGTATCGATGCTCACCGAAGGCTTATTGTCCAGTGAGTAGTGGCGGCTAATGGGTGCTTAGTCTGCGGTGAGGGCAGGGGAGACAACGGTGAGGATTTCCGAGTCGAACTGACGCAGATTGGCTACGGCTTGGCCCCGCCATTCGTCAGCAAAGTGCCTTGACCCTTATTGACAGCGAAGCTGTATGGGGAAATACTCGCCTCCATATTCATATATATGACTAGATAACAAGGTGAACAAAGTCGATGAGTTCTCTTTCCAGTGATGTTCGCTTGCCGCTTTACCAACGCCTGCGTGACCATTTGGCTGAACAGATCGCCAACAATCGCTGGCGTCCGGGGGAAGCGATTCCCACCGAAGCTGCGCTTTCAGCGGAATACCAACTGTCTACCGGCACCGTGCGCAAAGCGGTCGATGCATTGGTCAGTGAAGGTATCCTGGAACGTCAGCAAGGTCGAGGCACTTTCATTCGCCGGCCTCAGTTCCAATCTTCGCTGTTCCGATTCTTCCGTTTTCAAACCGCTGCCGGCGAGCGTCGGGTGCCAGAGAGTCGCATCCTGTCGATCGAACCGGTGGCCGCGCCCTCGGCGGTGGCCCAGGCGTTGGGGCTGCCACTCGACGCGCCGGTGATCCGCATTGTTCGTGTGCGTCTGCTTGATGTTCAGCCGGTGCTCGCCGAAGAAATCTGGTTACCCCGCAATCGATTTCAGCCGCTGCTGGAGATCGACCTGAGTAGCAAAGGGCCGTTGTTGTATCCGATCTATGAAGAGGTCTGCGGTCAGGTCGTCGCCTCGGCCGAAGAAACGCTGACCGCTGAGTCGGTGAATGACGTGTACGCGCGATTGCTGCAAGTCCCGGTCAACAGCCCGGTGGTGGTGATCGAGAGGCTGGCGCGTGATTACGCCGGTACACCGCTGGAGTGGCGTCGTTCTCGCGGGCATGCCGAGCACTTCCGTTACCGCGTGGATATTCGCTGACCCGTGCCTGGGTAGCGTTTCGTTCAGCGGCGAGTCGGTCGCCGCTGGTTTGATCGTTTTGTCTGTTCTGACTGGCCTCGTAGCGGCGCGGTTCGCTCTCGGCTGCCTCACGTTCCACCTATAAGGATAAGAATCATGTTTAGCTGGTATCGCCAAGTCACTCCTCGGGAGCGCAAGACGTTCTGGGCCTGCTTCGGCGGATGGTCGCTCGATGCGCTGGAAGTACAAATGTTCGGCCTGGCGATTCCGGCGTTGATCGCCGCGTTCGCCCTGACCAAGGGCGACGCCGGGCTGATCAGTGGTGTCACCCTGGTCACTTCAGCCATTGGTGGCTGGGTAGGGGGGACGTTGTCCGACCGCTACGGCCGGGTACGCACACTTCAGTGGATGATTTTGTGGTTCTCGGTCTTCACCTTTCTGTCCGCGTTCGTGACGGGATTCAATCAGCTCTTGATCGTCAAAGCGCTCCAGGGTTTTGGCATCGGTGGCGAATGGGCTGCCGGCGCAGTGCTGATGGCTGAGACAATCAACCCTCAATATCGCGGCAAGGTCATGGGAACGGTGCAAAGCGCCTGGGCCGTGGGTTGGGGCCTGGCGGTCGGGGTGTTTACGCTGATTTACTCCTTTGTACCCCAGGACATGGCCTGGCGTGTGATGTTCCTGGTCGGATTGCTGCCGTCGTTCCTGATCATCTGGGTACGTCGCAACGTTGAGGAGCCCGACAGCTTCCAGCGCCTGCAAAAAGAAAACGCCATCCCGCAAAGCTTCTTCAAATCCCTGGCCGGCATTTTCCGCCCTGAACTCATCCGCGTGACGCTGTTCGGCGGCCTGTTGGGCCTCGGCGCGCACGGCGGCTACCACGCAGTGATGACCTGGCTGCCGACGTTCCTCAAGACAGAGCGCAACCTGTCGGTGCTGAACTCTGGCGGCTACCTGGCGGTGATTATCTTCGCCTTCTGGTGTGGCTGTGTGGTCAGCGGATTTTTGATCGACCGTATTGGCCGTCGCAAAAACATCGTGTTGTTTGCGTTGTGCTGTGTCGTCACCGTGCAGTGCTATGTGTTCCTGCCGCTGACCAATACCCAGATGCTGTTCCTGGGGTTTCCGCTCGGCTTCTTCGCGGCTGGCATTCCGGCGAGTCTTGGTGCGCTGTTCAACGAGTTGTATCCAGCGGACGTGCGCGGCGCCGGTGTCGGTTTCTGCTACAACTTTGGCCGAGTGCTTTCCGCGGTGTTCCCGTTCCTGGTCGGCCACATGAGCGACTCCATGTCCTTGGGGTCTGCAATTGGCATCGACGCAGGGGTCGCCTACGGTGTGGCGGTGATCGCGGCACTTTGCCTGCCGGAAACCCGTGGGCGCAGTCTCGTGGCCTCGACTGCGCCGGTGCAAACCACGGTTGACGGCAACGAGACCGCCCGGGCCTGATGACCATTACCTTCGATAGATGAAATCCATGCCTGATACCTGTCCTGCGCCGATCACCGGCATCGACTCCCACGCTCATGTGTTCAGCCGCGAGCTGAACCTGGCCGCTGCACGACGCTATACCCCTGGCTACGACGCCACACTTGCGCAGTATCTGAAGCACTTGCAAGCCCATGGCCTGAGTCATGGTGTATTGGTGCAGCCGAGTTTTCTCGGCACCGACAATAACTACCTGCTGGCGGCGCTGAGGCAGGTGCCGGAGCGATTGCGAGGGGTAGTGGTGCTGGAGCGAGGTGTCAGCCGCGTCATGTTGAACGACATGGCTCGGCTGGGCGTGGTCGGCATTCGCTTGAACCTCATGGGCAAAGCCTTGCCTGACTTTCACGACGCTGCCTGGAAGGACTTCTTCGGCCACATCGCTGAACTGGACTGGCACGTGGAGTTGCACCGCCAGGTGGAGGATTTACCGAAACTGATTCGTCAGCTGATGCCGTTTGGGATCAAACTCGTCATCGATCACTTGGGGCGTCCGGACGCGCGTTTTGGCCTTGATCAGCCAGGTTTTTCCGAGGTGCTGGAACTGGGGCTGAGCGGGCAAGTGTGGATGAAGGTGTCCGGTATCTATCGACTGGAAGGTACGCCACAACAGAACCTCGAGTTTGCCCGGATGGCGTTACCGCTGCTGGAGCAGAGCTTCGGCCGTCGCCGTTTGGTGTGGGGCAGCGACTGGCCGCATACGCAACATGAAGAAGGCGTCGGTTTCGATACGGTGATCGATCAACTTCAAGCACTGGAGTGCTCGACGGAGCTTATGCGTGCGCTGCTAGTGGACTCGCCACGGATGTTATTCGGGTTTGCAAAAGGCGAAAGCTGAAACTTACGCGTAAGTTTCTGGCTACTTCAGACCTTCCTTAGTTGTAGAGTAGGTAGGAAGGGATGAAGGAGCATATTAATAGCTCAACTAAATGACTATTTAGTTTAGTTATAATCATCAGCTATTAATGGAGGAGGGTAGCGCATTAAATGAACTAGGGGTCGTTCATCCTTGGTCGCTATCTTCCAAGCATGTGCGTTATCTTGCAAAGCTGCAGCAGACACGTGTAATCGGTAACAAGCCACGTAAATCAAGGGCTCCAGCGTTGCGAAGCTCCTGGCTTTGGTATCTAAGAACTGAACGAAAACGAGCGAAAAGGACTGTTGTAATGACAAATTTGTCGCCCTGGATGGTTGAAAGCGCATATCGCTATTTGAAGGCAGCGAAGCACCTTAGACGTGGCCATGACATGCTGGACATTGCGCAGATCAATGCTGCAATTGGCATGGAAATCCTGCTCAAAAGCTTCGTGTCAAAGCCCAATGGCAACCTTGGCCAAGTCAATGAAACTTACGAACTGGATCAGGGAGCAATAAAAACTGCGCATGAGCATTTGAAAGCGACAGACAGAATTCCGGCTTATCGGAAAGACAAAGGGCCTAATAAGCATGATCTGCTTACGTTGTTTCACGCGATACCTGAACCGATCAGGCAACGTATTCGGCTTGATCGTCACGAGCATTGGATCGAGAAGGATCGTGAAGTTTTCACCAATGCGCGTTATCGATATGAAGCCGGTGCTCCTGGAGGTTACGACGATATTTTGATCGGTGTCTTGGGCGAACTGATTGAGGACGTTGTGCGCTGGTATCGCGAGCTTGGCTGCCAAGACATATTCATCGTGTGTTATGGAATGCCGCCGCTGGAGCTGCTGCCTGATCCCGATCAGTAGCCGGAGAAGTACTCGGAACTAAAGCTTTATAAATCTCTACTAAAAGTAAAAGTCTATAGAATCAATAAGATATGAAGATGCTCTGCATTGCACTCGAGATTTTTTCGCATGGTTGCTGACCATTTTTTTGCCAATAAAGAATAGAAATGGAGCACAAATGCTGCAAAGAATAGAAATGGAGAAGGTTGTCTAGTAAAGATTAGAAATGGAGAAAGAGTCAGCATGGCCCCTAGAGCATGAAGCACCTCGCACCTTCGTCGGCCTTCGCTTTGCCTGCCCCCGCTGACAAACGCTTCGAACCATTAACATCCGGCGTGCGTCGTTTGCGGCAGTGTTCGTAATAGCAAGGTCTTATGACTCTAAAATATGAGCAAAACAGATCAACCGCCACTTCTGAGCGGAGCTGATCGACTAACGCGAGCGCTTGTGCTCCTCGACTACCAAGATCGCGGTAGCCTTTCCCATTCCAAGCGATTGATGCGAGCTTTTAGTTCCAGGATTTTTTTCTCCTAAGGCATCAGTACTTTGCTGGTCGGCGGTGACACCGCCACTTTCTTGCTGCAGTTGGCTCACACAGCGGCAAGGGGATGAATCAACCGGCCGACGTGCGTCATAACTATACACTGGCCTTCCAGCAAGCTGGCGTCTACTCACTTGAGCCCAGGGGTATGGGTACGGCGTTGTTTTGTCATCAGACACCTCTCTATCGCAGCATTCTCGCGCGAATGGGTGGCCAGCTTCGTTAGGTCACTACAACATAAAGCCCGGGCTAGGGCAGTCCAATACCAACGGGTTTGCAGGCACTAGCAGGAAGGGTGCCAGCCTTTTACTGGCTTGATGAGCCACCAAAGAGACCACCGCTCCCTGACTGATATCTCAATGATTTAAAATAGGTTTCAAAGGGGGTAGTGCGGATGTATTGCGCTCAATATATGTCTAAGACAATTTCAAACTCTAGCTAAACACTGGGTATTATAAATATTGATCAGAGATTTTGCCGTCCTTCAATATAATGCTTAATGGTGCCAGCTATATCCGGTAAGAGATCTGATGTTTTTTATTAGATGAAAAAGTTATTTGGCACATTCAGCCAAGCCAGTCTAAGGTCGCCAATGGGCATGAGCGGAGTTCCTGGGATTATCATGGCAGATAGAGGTGGTGATGGCGACACTCAAGTCGAAGCTTCGAGGGAAGTTGATGTCCTCCCATGGAGCCCGAAAAAATACCAGAAATGCTCTTTGGGTCGTGTATAGCCCGAAATCCCAGAAAGACCTTGCTCTAGCCAGCAATAATGAGTGCGTTTACTGGGTGACGCACTTGGAAACCGATCCAACAATCCGTAGCTTTCAGTTTGGCTATGAGGCGGAGTTGAAGCTAGAGGGCGAGGGTAAGTTTCGTAATAGTGAGGTCATTCGAGTAGAGAGAATGAATGGTGACGTGCAAATTCATACTTTGTCCGCAGGTGATGGCGGGGTCAAAGAAAGCACTATTGCGCTGCGCGAACGTTTTGCTGGCAGGGCGGTAGTAGAGGAACGCCAAGTAACTTTTGTTAGGGTGTATTATGACCATCTCAGGCAACAGGCAAAAAAGGCTACTAGAACATTAACGCTGATCGGTTACGCGTCTCAAATCAGAGGGCGGAAACATAACGCGACCAAAGGCTCCGTAGAACTGGCACTTCTAGCTTTGAAGGCAGGGAAAGTTGAGCAAATCCTATTAGCGACATCCCGACATGATCCGATGGTGGTGTTGGGGATATTCGCAGAAAAAGTCTTAGCGGGAGGAGTGGGCATTGACCTGATGGAGCTCCCATTTGGTAACCACAGTTACTGGAAGCTTACATGAGCGCCAAAAGGAGTCGCTACGAGATTGTATCGGCAATTAGGTCAACGCGCCCTTGGCCACCTGTCGTGACTGATGGCATGGATCCGGATACTGAAGAACTATTCATAAATCGCGTGAAGGCTGTTGACCTATATGCTGAAGGAGACAGCCTTTACGCAATCGAAGATGCAACAAAAATAAAAGCTCCTGAGCTGCACAGACTGATCAAAAGATGTCTGTCAATAGCGAGTAACGGTCTGGTTCGAGGGTATCAGGCCTTAATACCTAACGTTAGGGTGGAAGTGTATACGCGTACTAGTCCTATAAAGCCAAAATTCCCAGAGGGCAAAGGCGGATATGCCGGCGCGTTTGCTAACTTGCTGACTAAATACCCTGACCTAAAACTGGTGCTGGTCAGAAAAGTGCTCAAGCTTAAGCATGAAAGAACCGTATATGAGTTTCGCATCAAGCCCAAAAATGTACATAAGGAGATGATGGATTACCTTAAAGGGAAGAATCATCCTAAGGACGAGTGGCCCTATGGCACAAAGCTCTTGGGTTCAAGAAGCATAGGGAAGTTTGTCCAGCAAGTACTTGATCAAGATTTTGATCGCAATGTGACGGTGAACGGTGAAGTGGCTGCCAAGGCTCATCTTATGGTAGGCAGCGGTAATAACGCTTTGCTTACATTTGAATACATGATGGAGGCGGCGGAAATTGATAGCTACCATGTTGATGCGCATTTCTCCATTGGGTTCGATAATGGAGACGGTCTAATAAGCTATGTTCCGATACAACGGATCAATATCATGGCTTTGGTAGATCGGGCTTCAACGGCTGTTTGGTGGTTTATCGTCATCTTCAGTAGTGAGGTGAGTGCGGTCGACGTTGTCAGATTGCTGACCGAGAGTCTGAGGGTAAATCTTCCTAGACCTAGAAAAGAAGTTCTTGGAATGAATTTGAGTGGAGATGTAGGTTTTCCGGGAGAAATATTCCCTGAGCTTGCTCATACAATTCCAACAGTGCTGATGCCCGATAATGCGCTAGCAAACCTCTCTAGTGCGGTATCTGATGTCCTCCGCAAAAAGTTAGGATATTCACTATGCTACGGGCCCCCTGGTCATTTCGAGATGCGTCCAAATGTGGAGAGGTCTTTTAAAGAGCTGGCTAGTCAAATATTCCAGCGCCTACCAAGCACAACAGGTTCCAGCCCTGGGTCAGGGCGAGCCGAAGGCAGTTCTGAGGTATCAGCTCACCTCAAGATCGATGCTAGCTTGATTGAGGAACTCGCCTTTTACCATTTTGCTTTGAGCAATGCCACGCCCTCAGAGGGTATAGGTTTCCTCTCGCCGAATGAGTACATTCGACAAAAGTTGAATAAGGACAGCAGGCACTACATTCCTAGAACTGTGCTCCAAGAGAATGTTTCGAAAATGACTAATTATTCTGTTACCGAATCGGTCATTGTGAGGTGTTATCCAAAGCGAGGAGTCAGGCCTCATATTCAACTTGATCGTGTGCATTATTCGTCAGGCGTGCTGAGAGAGTCAGCATGGCTTGCGGATAAGAAAATCATTGTGGAGGTCGATGAGGATGATATGAGAATCCTCAAGGCATATTGGCCTGATGGTTCATTTATGGAGAATCTTACAGCCTGTGGGAAATGGTCGCTGACAAGACATAGCCGAAAAACTCGAAAGTCCATTAATAGTCTTCTGGCCCAGAAGCTGTTAATTGCCTCTGAATTTGATGATCCAATTATCTTGTATATGAAATACTTGTCAAACGTCGCCCAGGCATAAAAGATGGCGCAGCAGATGTTGCCATGAGTGTCGCCAAGGCAGCCACAGAGCATAAGAGGGTCGAGATGGAAGTCTTAGCGGGCATGGACTTAGGAGGTGAAGAGCTTAACTCGTACAAGCCAGGGAACGACTCAAATGACGAAGTTACAAGCCCCCTAACAAGGAACGTCGAAGTATCTGAGTCGTCACCGAGCCCGGATAAAAATAATGATGAACCCAAGCCGCAAAAAACTGCGACCATTATTCCATATCCAATGCCAGACTTGAATAAAATGATCAAGGATTTTTGACTGGAGGAGTTAGGGATGCGTGGTTTTGATCCGTTAGACAGTGTTCGAAGGGATGAACTGCAGTCGCAACACCCACTTATGCTGAAAAACTACTTCACTCTTACTCCTACTATCGTCGAGATTTATCAGAAAGTTAGGGAGCTAATATTTCTTAGCGAACCCAGTGTCTATTTTTGGTCAACACCTCGAATGGGTAAGACTGAATGTGCCAAAGCTGTGCGGTATCTGATTTGCAAGGAGTTTCCGGACAAAATGGTAATTATGGCGTCTTGCGATCCCTCCAAAGAGATAGGCATCATTCCGACGATATTTAAAAGTATGGGCTTGGAAAAAGACACTTATCGTCTGTCAAAGTCAGAGGCGCGGGATCGCGTGGTTGATCACATAATTTGTGAGTTGTCGGGAAAAAGTGGAAAGCATTGTTTGCTAATGATTGACGAAATGCAAGCTATGGTAACCAAAGATTATCAAGCCCTTCAGGCTATTCAAAATGAGCTGAAACTCAATAATATCTCCCTCACCACCATCGGGTTTGCACAGCATGAGATTAACAGCGTAAGAACCACACTGAGTCGGGGAGGGCAGATCGCGCTGGTCGCCAGATTTCTAAGCCGGAGGGAGAGATTCAAAGGTTGTGCGGAGGTTGGCTGGTTGGCTGCGACCCTTGAAAAATTTGATGAAGAGTTAATGTTTCCGGAGTTAAGCGCCTGCACTTTTACTAATTTTTTTGTGCCCAATGCTTTTGGTGCTGGCTTCAGGCTCGCGAACTCCGCTGAATTGATCTTCAAAGAGGCAAAAAAAGCAGTTTCTTCCTCGAAAGCAAAAATCATCCCTACTGCTCATCTGTTTACCGCCATTGGCTATATACTTGCTACCGCGAGGCCCGGAGATAAACCTGAATTTATTCTCACACAATCCATGGTGGTCAGTGCTATCCGAGTTTCGGGGATGGGTGAGTTCGCACAGCTCATAGATGTCACGGAAGAGGTCTCTAATGGATAAGGTCTTGTCTTACCCGAAGATTGAAACTCCATATCAATCTTGCTGGTTAATCATTGCAAAAACCTTGATTATTAATCGCATTAGCCTGAGTGCGGTATTGAAAGGTATTGATGTTAATGGCGGCAGTGCAATTGCATCAAGCTTAGGACGGCATCACGAAAAACTTTTGTTGGATCTGAATAAGCGCTTACAGCTTTCAGCGCTTACCTTGAAGCAAAGCTGCATAAGCTCAAATTTTCACTCGCCAAGCCAAGCCCGCGCCCAAACCATTCGGCATTGCCAGGATTGCATCACTCAAAATTTTCATTCATCGCTTTTTCAAAATCCATTGCTAGAGAAATGCCCAGTGCATCATAAGGTATTGACGTACTGCAGGGGCTGCACAGTCGCCTTGATAAAGGGCGGAAGCCTTTATACTAAGCCGCTTAACAAAAGCAACTCTTGCGAGCACTTGAGGTCTCTGGCCCTTGAGCGTATACCGATCGTCAAATTGCCACTAGACGAAATCAGAGCATTTAAAATAATCGGCGATGTATATCAGGCTTGGTTAGAAGATATTGAACGCTTGGATTTGGGTGACGTTTGTAAAGTGATTTCGAAGATTTCCGGTTTGCGAGACCTTGAGATTAGTGAGTTTTATTTTGAATATGTAAGGGGGCGCGTAGGCCTTCCATTTGATCTATATTGGCAAGATAATAATTTTTCTCACGACGTTTGCGTTGTCAACTACGCCCCTGCGGCAATTGGCATCGATAATTTAAATGCTCAAGGTGCTAGTACTTGCAAATTCAGCATAGGTAAATTGCCTAGTAATCAGCGACCTAGCTTCAATGTAAGGGACGTTGTAAGCTGTCTGAAGTGCATGCGGCGTCATTTCTTTAAAGAGTACATAAGGCAGCACCGAAAATGCTTCAATACTATGAAGTCACTAAGCCACAGTCAGCTTAATGTTCTCAGCCTTTCGGCTAGCTGCACCTGCGTGTCCGCTTACTGCTCATGGCTGGTGTCATCAGGGGGAGTTTCAACTTTTCCTGAGTACCAGGCGCTTAGATCTAGCTTACCTATGATTGAGGCTTTTAGCGATCTTCTTTCCCAAGACGCTGCTAGCCTGAGAGAAGCCCTAGTAACTCAGTTGGTTTCTTTTTTTGATATTTGGGGGGCATTGGAAAGGGCGAGTGCAAAACAGAACAAATGTTCTGGTCTAATCGTGAAGAGGGCTACAATTCCGACCCAATTCTTTGTGTGCATGAACGCTTCGTACACGCTGACCCATCGTGACGAGGCAAGTGGTCATACACAGAAAGAGAAGAGTTATATTATATCGCCGCTACAACTTAAAGCCCAATCGCAAGCGCGATGCTCAAGTAATAAGATGAATGCATATTCAAGGCTTTTTCAATTGCCTGCTCACAATGTATTTGTTCGAAATGCACATGGTGTCATGAGGTTCGTTGACGGCCAATGTAACTTGCACAACACGGCTGTCATCAGCATCTGGTGACACATTCGGGAGTGAGGTCACTTGATGTTAGTCTTGAACACTAGTGCGTCTGACGAGGCTACTGGCACGAGCTAGACCAAAGGGCCATGCTTTGCTCTATTGTTGGCCCTATGGTAAGTAAGTTTGTTGCGATATTGTGCTCCCCTCGGCTCAGCTCCGTTCATTCCAATATTTGCTAACTGTCGACTTCGCAAGCCCCAGAAGTTCCGCAGTCTCCTTCTGCGTCTTACCTTCAACTTTGCATTGAAGCACCGCTGTCCGATTGGCAGCGCCTGATCGAATGCGACCGTGCACTGACTGAAGCTTGCCGCCGGTGAACTCGCCGTCGAGCTTGTTTAGGACACCCAGCTTCTCAAGCTTGGTGATCTCGCCGGCCAAGTGTTTCAAAAATTCCGTCGGGGTCTGGCTACGGTCATGAGCGCTGGCCACGGCCACGAGCGCTACAAGATCAACGCCCAATGCGATGGCGATGTCTTCGAGCGATGACAGGGTAGGGCTGCTTCTCGCGCGCTCGATATTGTTCATATGCCGAGCTTCGACCCGACCATGAAAGTCTTCCTGAGACAGGTTTCGGGCGGTACGTGTCAGCCTCAAGACTGCGGCTAGCGGTTCTCTCAACGACATTTGGAATACCCAAAGCCGAGGATAAAGCCATATTGCGCGGTTCGACTCCATGCAATATAGTGCTGCGAAATGAACTGACTGGCACGCTTGTGCCGCGCTCTGATCGAGGAAGTGTAGGTCGGGATGCTCCCGTTCCATTGCGCCGAGTCCCGGCACGCGTGCGCTCTGTAACCCAGTCGGCGTCAATTTATAGCTAAAGCCTCAAGGCCAGCGTTTTGCGAATCAGAATCTACTCAGACCTCCACGCCGAGTTCCACCGTTTCGCCCCCCCATCCCTCGATGCGGGGGTTGACCTGGTGATCCTCGCCGGCGACATCAACAAGAAGGCCAGGGGCGTCCAGTGGACCAACGATACCTTCGCCTGCCATGTCGCGTATATCGCAGGGAACCATGAGTACTACGACGGTCACATCGATCGTACCCTGCAAAAAATGAAGGGCGCTGCGGCCGGCCATGTCCACGTGCTAGAGAATGAAGCACTCATACTGGGTGACGTCAGGATCTTGGGTACTACTGCGTGGACTGACTACAGCGTCACAGGGGATTTGTTGGCGGCCAGCAACGCTGCCAGGCAAGGCATGAACGACTTCAAGTACATCAGGGCAGACTCGAACTACAGACGATTGAGACTGGACGACTTGGTTACCCGGAATCACATCGCCCGGGACTGGCTCACCCAAGAGCTTGCTCGACCGTTTGACGGCAAAACGGTAGTAGTGACCCATCACTCACCATCCCCTGTGGTGATTGGTGAGCAGCATGACGGGCATCTTACTGCAGCGTACACCAACGACTGGCCGCGTTTAATCGAGAAGGCCCATGTGTGGGTGTTCGGTCACACGCATGAGGCTACAGATGTTGAGCGAGCCGGCGGCAGGGTGGTCTCGAACCCAGGTGGCTACCCTGGAGAGAGCACTGGTTTTGACCCTTACTTCGAGATCCAAATCTAATGGCCACTTCGACGATGAAGCACTTTTTTGACCACTCCGTCGAGCCGATAGAGCTCGATCGGGATCTTCCCTCGGAGGTCATTCAGGCGCGGGGCATTTCCTGGGGTATGGTGGTCGACGCTTACCTTGTCAACGCAGCAAGGGTAGGGCAGAGCTATGCGGCGCTCGTTTACAACGATCAGTCAAACGTGAGCTCGAATGGAATGACGGTTGCTACCCCTCCACTTCAGTTGGTTGAGACAAGGGCGGGGTTCAAGCTAATGCGCAGCCTAAGTGGCAAAGACTACTACGTTATCGCTAGCGAGCTCAGCGAGCCGCGGTGAGCATCCAATTGGGTTGACTCACTCAGCCTAAAGGCCGCTTTCAAGCTGTAGTACTTGGCAAGGCGCGGCGAGCACCTTGGATTTAGAGCTTTATATATCCCGCTGACCAATCCGCTGGACGACTTCATGTGCGCTCGTATTCACGTAGCACTTAAAAGTGCACTAAGGAAAATGCATGTCTGATCTGAAAAAAATTGAGCTCACTGTCAAGAACTACAATGTTAAAAACTCTGCTGACATTGATACGCTCTATAGCCAAGTTCGGTGCGAAGACAGTGAAGGAAAAACTTTCTATTTCAAAGAAGTTTGCATGTTGGACTACTTGAAAAGGCACGGGGCGATTGTTACTGACAAGCCTCGTACATGGTACTACAAGCATTTGAACAAGAAAACCATCGTTCTAGTGGCGTTCCAAAAGGCAGATGGAAAGGTTGAGTATGACCTTGATCACCTGAGACAGGTTGCTAAATCCAGCATTCTTAAAGGGATTGTTTTCGCGGTAGCGGCAATTCCTGCGGGTTTGATCATCGCAACAGCGACTTTTGGTATCGGGCTGCTGTTTACGCCTGTGTGCCTCTTCTATGCATACAGAAGTCTCTTTAAGATCCCCCGGATGCTGCGCCGGGATACGCTGCTAAACGAGCTCGCCGCGCATGGAGTGATTGTACAGTAGCTGTCAAGCTGGACTGCTGCGATGCAGAGCAAAGGCCGCGTGTCGATGAGGAGCAATAAATGACAGCAGTAATTTTGGATCTCTTCGGTACGCTTTTGCAGATTCGAAACCGGCAGAACCCCTTTCGACGGCTCCTCCGCCTAGGCTCACAGCAGGGACGCGCCGCTTCCCCTGGAGATCTGCGCTGGATTATGACCAACGCCTGTGGGTTGCAGGAGGCTGCTGATTTTTTTGGAATCAAACTTTCCTCCACTCAACTCACTGAGCTCCAGAGCTGCCTAGAGCTCGAACTTGAATCGATCACACTCTTTGAGGATGCGCTGCCGGCGCTCGCTCTGCTGCGACACCACCAAATAAAAATTGGCGTTTGCTCGAACTTGGGTGGCCCGTATTGCCCGGTAGCCCGGAATTTGCTGCCGGGGCTCGATGGCTATGCGCTCAGTGCCGAGGTTGGGCTGATGAAGCCTGATGTGGCCATGTACCAACACATCTGCACCCAGCTCGAGGTTGCACCCAGCCAACTCCCAGGATCGAACGCGCCTCAGGTCTTGATGATCGGAGACTCCCGGCGATGTGATGCTGATGGCCCCCGAGTGGCCGGCATCGAAGGTTACCAACTGGATCGTAGTGGAGCGGGTCGCTTTTGTGACCTGCTTGAGTTTGTTACAGGTATCAACACCAGCAGAGGTTGATGCCCACAGCCAGCCCTTCGCGTTCGACCTTTGAAGCGGGTGTAGGAGATGTGTGCCCGATCTCGACAGGAGTACATTTGTACTCAAGTGTATGCGAGGTAACCAACAGATCATTCCCGACTTATCCCGCTGCGCTTTCGCTAAACGCGAATAGGCCATTTAGAGTCAGTACCCGGACTGATGAGCGGAGTAATTGACACTCTCTAAGGTGCTTCAATTCAGGCGCCCGACCCTAACAGCGGTACTTAGGGGGTTGCTGGTGTTCAGCAACGTGGCTATGTTGATTGAGTGGCAAATACGAGAATCCATATGGACGATCAATCTTCAACGAAGCACACAAACGTGACGATCAGGATGAAGGTGCAGATTGCTGAAATCCTGCTCAGCATGTTCACGGCTGAGCTGCAGAGCATCGTGCGGGACTCTGACTTCAGAGACGATGCTGAGCATGGGATCGAAAATAGCCTGCCCGTAGATAGCGAAATCCCAATCCACGCTGCCTTTGGGTCGGGGAAAACGATTTTGAGTTCTGTCTGGATGAGTGCTTTAACCAAAGCATTGGATGAGGCTGAGCAAGCGCGCAAGGCATTGGATTTCATTGCCTCGTACTGTCGTTTTATCGGACTCACACCCTCTCTTCAACGGGAGGTCAAGTACTGGCTCGAAGTCTTGGCGTTCGCCCGGGCCACTGTGGCGAAGCTCCTTATCCTCTTTGCCTATTCTCGGTACTCCTTCCTGGAGGTTCCGCTGTTCGCTGACGGCCCTGAGCTCAACGGCTACAAGCACCGCCTTCGCTAACTCTTCCTTCGAATTGGTCATTTCCTTGTTCGATTGGGAGATTTGCTTGTGCCTGAAAAAAAGCGCTGTGCCTGCTCCAAATGCCCGCATACGGGCAAACAGGGGCGTCCGGTACCCGTGTCGCCTTCGAATCCCGCCCCTGAGAAGCCCCAGAAGCCTGAGCGGAGGTGGGTCACCCGATTGCTGGACATCCTGAAAATCGTGATTGGCCTGGCCAACTTGATCCTCGGACTGTTCAAGCACTGATAGCGTGTCCCCCACTGATTTGGTGGGGGCACTCTACTCTGCAGCAGAGGGCTCCACACTGGCTCGCTTACCTGCGACCTTGAGGGGCTCGACAAGGCTAATTTGAGCCTTTAGTGCGAGAGTTAAGGAGAGCCTACGATTGGTCAGGGTTTCATACCTTCCACCTTGCATCGGTGCTGGCCGTGGTTCAGAAACTGAGTGGCGCCAGATCCCAAGCACTACCACCTCGTCGTCTTGCTCGAAGCCTTTGAACCATTCGGGCTGGTTCGACCAGATGCTCACCTCCAAACCAATGCCATTGGATGGATCATTTGGATCGGCTTGCACCTTGTTCATTACCAGGTTGATCACATTGCTCGAAGGCTTGTCTTTAACAGCGTATCGCACGCTCTTGATACGCCCCTGGATTGCAATAGGGTGCGACACGGTGTTTTGTGACACGGCGTGGTAGGCGTGTCTATGGCGCTCTTGCTCAAAGTAGAACTGATCCCACGAGACGGTGGTGTTGCCCTCGAAGACCAGCTCAAGATGCTGTTCCATCTCCTCATTGCTTGCGCACAGTGCGCGCAGCTTCAGGACTCTGTTAGCCGAGTTGACATACGCCGGCAGAAGCCCCGGATTTGAGGTGTAAGTACGGCCGCCCTGGCGTCTTTCTCCATCGCCCTGCCTAGGCTTACCTGCATTGCCAGCCAATGCCTCCTGGATCATGACCAAGCGCAGGCGATATTTGTCGCGCTGAATGCTCTCGATGAGATCCTCTGAGGATTTCGCAATCTTTTCGATTTCTTCATCGACGCCGTAATCGCAGTGCGCGGCATGAGCCCCCTTGGGCTTCAAGCGGAAGTAACCAGGTACGAATACTGACTTGTCGTACATTTCCCTGGTGTAAGGAGGGTTGTGAGCCACGTTTGTCTCGCAATGCATGCACAGCATCGGTTCTGCACCTAGCCCTTTCTGATAGGTCTCCGCATCCCAAAAATGGCCATTTTGGTCTCGTGCCTGGCTCATCTTGATGCCCATAGATGTACCTCCTGTTAACGCCTCATTTTGTTAAAGGCCGGCCGCGGGAGTTGGTTGAGTGGTCGCGGTCACTGCCCATTACACTGACGATGAGCATTAAGTCAGAGGTCGATTACTTCAAAGCCGGACGCTTTAGCGTCTAGCGTTCGATCTGCTAGCGCGGCAGTGGAGGGGTCGGTATCCGTTAACTTCATCCCCGATCCCAGAATGTATCAACGGGGCAAGAGCGGACACAAGGCGCGAAATAGCTTCAGCAATCGCTCAGGAACACGGGCTTGAGACGGCGGCGGCTCACAAGGACTCGTTGCGGCTGAGAGATGCCATCGGGCGGTGCGTCATCAGCACCGTCATTGAGTAAATGCATCCAGTTGAGAGGAAATTCGATTGGCACCTCCCTAGAGTGGGATCTTCTTACCACCAGAGGATGCTGATGTGAAAATGCTTCGCAAGCTGTATGAGTGCACCCAATCCCCACAAGCCAAGGTTATCGGTGCATGGTTGCTCATTCCCGGAGCACTCTCGATGGCAATCAAAGGAATGTGGGATCTCGCTTGGGCGACGATTGAGGTCACACAATGCATGACGCTGTGGGAGTCATTCCCGTACGTAGCAAGCTGCGCTGTGGTCTTCGCCCTAACGGGCTGCGCCAAGATGATTTCGATCCAGTTGCGTCGAGAGCACAAGCTCTTCTGAGACGCAAATCAGGTCGTCTGAGAGCAGGATCGAAACTGCTCTCGGATGACGTTAGGGTGTGTGAATCAAGCCTGCAGGTGAATGTCCATCCACGCGAACTGGCCACTCTGTACCACACAGGACAACTCATTCTCGCGTCCCTATCACAGGAGTGCGCGCTCCGGGTCAAGCGTCCAAGCGAGCCGCGACTAAGCAGGAACTGGTAAGTGCACTGCCCAAGTTCTTCGATGGCAAAACAGCCCCGGTAAAGACTCACAAATCGGACGCAACCATCATAAGCCCAGCCTTGAACAACTACATGGACGGCTTGAGTCTGATTACTTGAGCCTCGCAATTCTAGGCTATCAATTGGATCGAAATAGAGCAGGACGGTTCGGCGATTTGCTTGAGTTCTCGCAAGCCATTACGTCATCGGGTGGTGTACTCCACCAAGAGCTCGGTGTTTCACCCCTCGCACGGCTTCGCTGCTTTGACCTCCAAAGGGTTAGAAGGCTGAAGTGGCGGGTGGCTTGTTCCTGGGTGCTCAGCCAGTGACGGCGCGCCCAAGCTCGTAGAGTTATACTTCACTCTTGTGCTCAGGCCGTTCGAGAGGGTGCTATGCGTAAAGGTGAGATACCGATCGAGCTCTCATTGCTCGCGTTTGACTTCTTCTACCGGTTTTCACGATTTGAGTTCTGTCTCAAAGAGAACGGTTACCTAAAATTCGAAATCCCTGGGCAGAAAGCTGAACCAGGTTGGGACAAATTTGTAGAGCGCCATGCCGAAACCTACGTGCTGACAGCTGAAGCGGCAGAGCTTCTTGCTGCTCCACCTGATCGGCAAGTGGTTGGAGCCGGGTTGGTTTTGGAGTGGGCGCCAGTTGGATTTCAAGACTGTAGATCTGACCTAGCGAAGGTTGTCCGAACGGTGAAAACAGTTCGCAACAATCTATTCCATGGTGGCAAGCATGGCGCCGCTGGCTGGGATTGCCCTCAACGTACGCAGTCTCTCCTCACATCGAGTGCAGCTGTGCTGGAGGGGCTGGTGGAGCTCGGTGATTTCCGAGGCGACTACGAAAGGTTTTATTGACCTGTGATCTTCAGCAGTGGCGAGTGAGCCAGCTCCACCCTTAGCGCAGTAGGCGAAATGTGGTTAAGCTCGAGCATGATGAATCAACCCTCGCGTGAATGGAGTCGCCATGCCCTTAACCGTTTTTTCCGCATCCCGCCGGATGGAATTGGACGTTCAGCAGCTATTAACACAGCTAGGGGTTGAGACTGGTTATGTCATGCCGTCGAAGAGTACGCCCATTCCGGAAAGCTGGAAGGTGCATTGTTCGACGGATCTCGAGTGCCCCTCGTGCTTCTGCACAGGTGCGGAGGTGGTAAGGGCGAGCAAGTCCAAGGTCGATGGTCACGATGTGCGGCAGGCGTACTTCCGGTTCCCTCAAAGCGATAGTTCAACAGGACACCATCCATTCTGTGACTTTTCGGGCAATGTCTCAGCTGCGTTCATCCCGGAAAACCTTGTCCAGTTTTCGTCTGCGAAGGATGGCGTCTCCAGGGTTGTGCGGGAGCTCGTATGCAAAGGCATTCAGCTAGAGATATTCACGCAGTGGGATATTCGGCGGATGCGCGAGTGGTTCTTCCAGACCAAGCTACAGTCGCAGTTCACCATTACGCTGGATCCCAAACTGCCTGGATGGTTGGATGGACTGCATCGTCATGTCTCATGGTCACAAGATTTGGATGCTGTGCCTATTGAGCTGACGACAGAGGTGCTGGGCATTCCCGGTTTTAATTTCGAGGCCGCAGCAACGCGAGAGGTTTCTCAGCGCCATCGCGCTACGCTAGACATCATCCGGGAGAAACGCCTGTACCCAGGTGCAATGGTTGAGCGCCTCGAAAAGCTGGCCACTGACTACCATGGAAAATCGGTCTATGACCCTACAGTTCTGCAAAACCACTTCCAGCTTACTAACCGGCTTGCAGCATTCATGTGCTCAAACCATAGCCCGTTGAGACGATTGTCGAAAGCTCACTACCCCTTGAATGGGCTGAAAAATGTCAAACCGCTGTTGGCGTTTTCGGCTTTGCTATTGTTCATTTCCGACTGGCACCTGGACGCTGCGGTCAGCTGCTTTGCGCAAATTGCCTCCAGTAAGCTGCAGGCGGATGAAACGTTAGGCAATGTGATGGGACTTAACCCTTTCCATGACTTCGCGGCATGGGCCATGTTGAAAAGCATCCAAGATTTGCCTCCAATCCAGATCCCCCCTCTGAGCGTCAAAGAGGAAATCGCTTTCAAGGTTGCCGAATTGAAGAGGCAAGCGGGGACGTCGAACTAAACCGTACCCGGATAACATCTTCGAGGCTTTCGCTACCAACATCTAAGCGACATGGCTGTTGCCAGGGATCCTGCTCGAGGTGGCGCCATGATATCATCGCGCTCCATCATCATGTACGAGCGACTGGAGACGGCCCAATGTGGTTCCACGGAATTAAGGATGTTCCACGCTACGAACTTTACAAATTGAAGCAAGTCCGAACGAAGGCATCATGGGATAAACCCGTTATTCCAGCTGGGCCACCGCTAGCTATTGATCCATCGCTTTTTATTTATGCGTCAACCCGCGCGTCAATACTCGGGCAAAAAATTGGACTAAGAGGTCAGCTGGCTGGACGAGGGCTGGGCGCAGCTGCTTTATGCTATCTGACACCTAATCTCTACAGTCCGGGCGCAAAGGTAACTAATAGAATTTTTCTTCATCACAATTTTAATTACACCAAAGACTTCATTGGTTCCAGTATAAAAGGAACAATCGGTGCAGCCTTGGCTTACTTGGAGATGCAAGATCTAGGATACGCATGGTGCGGTCATTGGGAGGACTGTACAACTCCCGCAGTTTTGATCATAAGCTCCGCAGCATCGACGTCGAAAGCTTCCGGCTCAGCCAAAGCTAAAACCAAAGCACCCGCGCCTGACTTTGTGTTTGCTTCCTCGAGCAACGTATGTTTAGTCGATGCTAAGGGTTCTGCTCGAACGATGCAGGAAGTGCGACAGATCGCCAAGAATGAGTGGAAGCGTCAAATCTACTCAAACAGACTAGTAAAGTTAGCTGGCGGTGGCACGGCTACCGAGGGGCGCATTATCGCGGCCTCGTTGGCAAATCCGAATGGTGTCGGCCTAGTAACCGCGCACGGACGATTTCTAGGCTCTTCTCTTCCTCCGGGCGCTGGGCATTCGAGCCGAGTGAGCACTACCAGCAAAGCGATAAAAACTGTTCAGAAAATCAATTTCACCAACGCTTTCTATCTCTTAGGTTTAAACGCTATGGCCAACCATTTCATTGGTGGCCCTCTGGGGCTAGCGAGAGCCGAAATGGATGCTGCTCGGCGAAGCGCGGTAGATATTGATGATCTTGGTTCCGTGTACACAGGCAAACGACGAATTGTCGATTTGGGCGATCAAGGTGCTTGGACAATGCAGCCGTTCTGTAGGCTCGACGTGCTAGAGGAGGCCTTAGAAAACCTGGTTTCTGATAACGCTCCGGCAGTTGCTGAAACCCCGGCGATGCTGGCCCCGCCCCCTGACAATGCGAAAAGCTCCGGAGACGGAAAGGTAGTTTCAGCTGGCCAGGTGATATTCCAAAGTCGTGATGGGGTCGGAGCAATATTGGAACGTGTGGCGGGTACCTGATCCGCGACAAGGCGGACTTAATGATCGCAACGACGTTGCTTGGGACTCATCACCTCATTCATCCTCCCAATTCGGCCGAAAGCTAGCTTGGCTACAGCTGGGATAGAGACATCAATGTATTGCGGCGAGTTGCAGTTAACCTGAGGGCCAGAAGCCTTCGGTCTGTGGAGCAATTTTCGGGGATAGGTCTGGTGCGCCAAGTCAGCTGTGTTTGAGCGCATGATATTTGTCAGTCAGACCGCGACGGTGTCCACGTGTACAACCAATGTAATACCCAGCTAGAGGTGATGAAGGAGGGGTGCTGAACCAGATTTGAACCGCTAATGGGGGGGGCACGGTTTTGGGCTAGCATCAGCTCGGCGCACCTAGGGTTTACGCAGGGCGACTACGCTGTCACTGCGAAGAGTGAAATCCAGCATGCCAGCGAAGGAGCACGCTTCGGATAGCTTTGAGGTTCTACAATCGTTCACGTTGCCCTCCCGCCGCAAGGATGCGAAATGCCACACCTGATCAAGAATGCCGTTTCAGCTTTGAGCTCAAAAGGATGGGCGAGCTTTCAATTGCCGGATGATGGCGCCGCAGTAATAGAGCAAACTGCGCTCGATATTGCCTTTCTCCTCGGGCAGCCCAAGGCAACGCGACGCCTGGGGCCTTTGGTCGATGTACTAATTCCGACTGATAGGCGATCTGCGAATCGTCGCTCTCTCAGCTTCCGCTATGGGCTGAGCCCATTCCCATGGCACACCGACGGAGCCCACTGGAGTACGCCGCCGCGGTACCTAGTTATGGCCTGCTTGGAGGCCGCCCCACACACTGCCCAAACGCTCTTCTGCGAGGGCAGCACATTCGATCCATTGAATGTTGATGGTGCTCGGTCGTCGGTGTTCAGGGTTACCAATGGCGGAAACAGCTTTTACGTCGCGGCTCGAGGAAGTTCTGATTGCTACTACAGGTTTGACCCTGGCTGCATGACGCCAGTGGATGCCGGCGCCCAGGAGATCGTGCGCGCGATCGATCTCTTTGAGCCTGCAGACGGACAGGCAATCACTTGGCAGGCCGGGAAATTCTTGCTGCTTGATAACTGGCGTTTTCTACATCGCCGCGGAGCTGCACAGGGAAGCACTGAGCGGAAACTCCTTAGGGTCACCGTAATGGAGAGAGGCAACCATGGCTAACACGGGAAGTGGCGTAAAAAAACCGCGCAAGGACGTGCCATCAGCAATCTCGGCGGAGGCGCTGCTAGGGAAGTCTCGGCTTTACGCCTTGCGAGCGTTGCAAGCTAAGGCCTCGAAGGATTCGGAGGTCTATCAGATTTGGGCAGCTCTGGCCCTTGAACTCCTGGGTAAAGCTCAGCTTGCGGCGATTCATCCTTGCCTGGTCGTGGAAACCGACAATCCAAATAGCCTTTTGGAGGCTTGCGGTGTCGAAACCGATACCAAGGTGAAGACCATCAGTGCTCACGTGGTTTTCGCACGACTGAAGCATACGGTGGCAAAATTCGGCACACCGCATGCTAAGTCATGCGAATTGATCTCCTCACGTAGAAATGCCGAACTCCATTCGGGCCAGGCAGCATACGCCGGCGTCGTGGATAGCGACTGGGAGGGGGAGTTCTGGACAACCTCAGAACTCATCCTCGCATCCATGGGACTGGAGTTGGAGGATTGGGTGGGCAGTAAGTCAAAAATCCCTGCGACCCTTGCCAAGGACTTCCACACGATCAAGGTGCAGGCAGCCAAACAAAGCATCGCAAACGCCCGAGCGACCTTCGAAAAACCTGATGAAGTGCCTGGATCATCACAGCAGAAGCCGAAAAAGCGCTCTCATAAAGAGATCAAGGAACTGCGAGAGCATTCCCAAGGCTTGGAGTGGTGGACGTATCGAGGTGCCTTCAGATACCACTTGGATAGCCACTGGGACATCCCGTGCCCTGCATGTGCGGATTCCACGGGCATCCGGCCACCCATTCCATGAACATCCGGCCACTGATTCCACGATGATCCGGCCACCCGTTCCACGGCCATCCGGCCACCCACAAGGCAGGCAGCAACGCAGGATTAATTC